>JACQUD010000030.1 GCA_016210485.1 Chloroflexota bacterium
AACAGCGTCATATCGAAGGTGGTCATGTCGAACAGCGTCATATCGAAGGTGGTCATGTCGAACAGCGTCATATCGAAGGTGGTCATGTCGAACAGCGTCATGTCGAAGGTGGTCATATCGAACAGCGTCATGTCGAACAGCGTCATGTCGAACAGCGTCATGTCGAATAGAGTCATATCGAAGGTAGTCATGTCGAAATAAGCTTGTTGGAGAGAACCAGCATCGCCGGGAGATTGCGTCAGGAGCACCAGGTCGTAGTCAGCAGGCAGGTCCTTCAGGTTAACCAGCACCTCGCTGCCCGCAGGCAGCGGTGACCCATCGGACCTCGTTATCTCGAATACGTCGATGTCACCCTGGGACTGTAGGTAAGAGCTATAGACCCAGTCGCTAGGTAACGCCACCGCGCTGGCCTGGTCGTTATTGGGCTCCCGGTCGTTGATGTCATTGGGTAGCACCGATATGGTGAACTGGTCCTCCCCTGAGGCGGTGCCTCCCTCATACTCGGTAACTCGGAGCATAGCGCCCTGCAATTCTGTAGCGCCGCCGAGGGCTGCCTGCAACGTTGCCCAGGGGATCTGGCCCGTAACTAGACCAGCGGTCAGGAAAGCCCTGTGCTCCTCCTGCACCGTGGCTGGCACCGTGTCCCCGCCGGGCAGTACCCACACCGCATTGTGGAGGTCCATAAAGCCGTGGTCCAAGAAGCGCCCGATGAGCAGCGCAGAATCTCCTTCCCTGACCTCTATGTTCAGGGCGTTGACCAGGGGTGGGGTGTTGCCCACCAGTAGCTGGGACATAACAACGCCGTCGGTGGCTATGGCCCCGGATAGCACTGTGGTAGAGGCACCATAAGTATCGGTAACCGTAAGCTTTACCACATAGGTGCCGTTTTCAGGGGCGATGAAGGACGGGTTCTGCGATACCCAGGGGCTCTCGCTGTTGTCAAACAGATAGCGAAAGCTAACAAGGTCAGCCTTGCGATACAGGCCCCTCTCCAGAGGCCCCTGGACAGTCCACTGCCAGGAGACAACGGCATCGTCGGGGTCGAGGTCATAGGACTGGTCCAGGAAGCGAATACGGCCACCCTCCAGTGGGGAGGAGGGATCGAAGGAGAACCTGGCCACTGGTGGCGTGTTCACATTGTCAAAGTAGGCCCATGTGGCGTGGGCGTTGTTTTCGGTGCCGCCTGCGGTATAGGTGAGGGTAAGGTCTCCGACGTTCGTCGGAACGTCCTGAATCTCCACCTCCCGCCAGCCGCTATCCAGAAACTGGCCCTGCTTGCCTACATCTATAGTAAATTGGCAGGGCAGGGCTGAGCAGCCGACTGTGGTGCCGCTGGGCATAGTGATATTGAAGGGAACCAGTGTGCCGACGGAGCTTCTATTGGCTTTAGTGAGATTGAAGCTGAATACATCCCTGCCGCGGGACTCCCAGGAGAAGAGACGGAAGGAGAACTTGAGGGTGTCCCGTGATGGGGTGAAGGTCTGGGACACCGTGTTCCTGCCTGTGTTCTGGCTCTCAGCGATGCGCTTGGGACTGCCCAGGCGCAACATCAGGTCGCCTTTATAAGGCGAAACCGTTATATCGCCCGCTATATCCCCATTATTGGCATCGGCATAGGTGGGGAAGTCTGCCGGGCCTTCTGTACCCACAACTTTCACGGCATCGGGGGCGGAGACCACAGTCCAATACAGGGGCGCCCCGGTAGTCGGGTTAACGCCTCCTTCAAAGCCCGGGTTCTGAAGGGGCCCTGTAGCGGCCGCCGAGGTGGCAGGGCCCCCAAAGGAGAGAATGCTCATCAGAAGAAGAGCTACACCCAGGAATAGCCTCAGAGAAACTGGCCCAAGCTTGGCTTTCATGTTTACCTCACCTACTCTGTGTTTGGCTGGTTTTCATCACGGCACGCTGGGCGGAAGTCACTCAAATGACACTTAGGTATAATTTATACGATACTAAATGTCTCGATGTCAACTTAACTAAACCTACATTTTCATGCGTCTGCCTAGCTAAGCAGATACCATTTAAGCGATGCTACGGGTATCACTATAATTAGGGTAATAGAGACGCTGCCCCCATTGTCAAATCCTTTAATCCTTTTTCAAAGATTTGCTGGGAGCAGTTATGGGATAGCCCAGCCGCAATATTCCTCTGTATCTAATCTGACAAAGAAACAGGGATTATGGCAACGGGAGCAGCTGGCATCCACTGAAGGCGCTAACGGGTCAGCGAAGCTTGCAATAGCAGCGTTCGGGACAGCTCCCTCTCCGCCCCCAGCCGCTCAAAGATGACCATTGCCTGGCGCAGAGCCAGCCGACCCCGCCGACCCACCCTCTTCAACTGGGGATGTCGGCTATACAGCTCAGCCAGCCATAGCAGGGCCAGGCCCTGCTCATATTGTCCTCCCTGTCGCCTGGCCAGGGCCAGGCTCTCCTGAAGATTGATTTCAGCCTCTTCAAGGCGGCCTTGGGCCAGAGCAACACGTCCCAGATTACGCTGTGCCCTGGCCTCCAGCAACTTCATGCCCAGCTCGCGTGTGTCCCTCAGCGCCCGCTGGCTCGTGTGCAGGGCAGCCTCAGTCTTGCCAGTCTCCAGCTCCAGTTCCGCCTGCTGGGTCAGGGCATCGGCCAGCAGGCCGGGGTTGCGAGCCTTATGAAGCAGCTCCCCACCTCTGTGGAGGGTCTCCCCGGCCCTTCGGTAGTCCCGCAGGTGCATGTAGGCCCGGGACAGATTGACCAGGGCCAGGCCGGTGGCGGCCAGGGGGTCGCCTGTCCGCTCATAGGTATCCACCACTTGTTGAAGGTGGTCTATGGCCTCCTGAGTGCGGCCCTGCGCCAGCAGCACCTCGCCGATGTTGTTGTGGGCGATGGCTACCCGCATGGCATTGCCCAGCCGCTGGCAGTAGAGGAGGCTGGCCAGGAAATGGTGAAGGGCCTTATCCACCTCCCCTATGGTGAAGTAGCATGTCCCCAGGTTGTTGTGCGCCGGTGCCAGCCCGGAGATGTCGCCCAACTCTTCGTAGAGGCTTACTGCTTCCCGACGATGCCTTATGGCCTGCCTGGGGTCTCCCATGGCCAGGTAGGAGCCAGCCAGCATGTTATGGGCATAGGCGTGCTGTCGCTGGTCTCCGCTTCGTCGAGACAGGGCAAGGCCCCGCTGGCCCCAGTGGATGGCCTCCCCATAGAGGCCCTTTCGATACAGCGTAGCGCTCTTGGCGGCGTATATCTGGGCTGCCAGGGCGGAGCTCTGCGGCGGCAAGGAGCGCTGCGCAGCCTCTAGCCAGCGGAGGGATGAGTCATAGTCCGAGCCGCGTTCGTAGGAAATGCCTATCTTGCAGCACAGCACACTCTCCCGGGCTCTTTCCGAAACCCCGCCATCTAAGTCCAAAGGCACAGCCAGGCCGGACATGGGCTGTCGGCGGGCTATACGCCATCGCCTAAGCGCCCCCGACATGATTTTAGCGGCGTCAGCATGGTATCCCCATACCTCGTAGCAGTCCCCGATGCGCTCCATTATAAGGCTACGAGGGAGAACCACAGGGCCTGCAATATGGTCCAGGGCGTCCAGGGCCTGCCGATAGAAGTCTATGGCCTCTTCATGGGCGAAAAGCTGCCGGGACTTGTCCGCCGCCTTCACTGCGAAAGACATTGTCTTGGGGCTATCCCCGCATCGGCTGTAGTGGTGGACAAGGGCCTCATACGGAGCATCCGGCTGGGCGGCATAGGTTGTCTCGAGGAAAGAGGCCACGCGGCGATGGAGCAGACGCCGCCGGGCGAAGAGAAGACTATCGTAGGCGATCTCTTGCATCAAAGAGTGTTGAAATTTGTATTCTATCCCAGGGCTGCCCTCCACCCGCTGCACAAAATCAAGATGAGACAGCTCCTGAAGGCGACCCTCCAACATCGCCGGCCCGGGGTCTGTGTCCAGGGCAGAGCGCAGCGTGGCCAGGTTAAAGCTGTTGCCAATCACAGCGGCGGTGCGTAGCATATCTTTAGCTGTGCTCCCCAGGGCATCTATCCGGGATATGATCAACGCTTGCAAGCGGTCGGGGATGTCCAGCGCCGCCATCTCCTGGCCCATCTTGAATGAAGACGCACTCGCCAGCCGTTCCAGAGTCCCCGACTGGCGCAAGGCGTAGGCGATCTGCTCCAGGAACAACGGATTGCCGCGGGCCTTGGAGAATATGGCCTTGACCACAGGCTCTGGAAGCTGGGGAAGGTCAAGGGCCGAGCGCACCATCTCTGTAGCGGCCTCCTCAGATAGCTCACCGAGGCGGATAACTGTTGTGGAGGCTGTAGGAAGCCCCAGCTCCAGGCTCTCTTTAGGCCGGTGGGTAAGGCACATAAGGAAGTGGCAGGACCTCAGACTCTTGGCGATATGGCTTATGAGCTGGAGGGAGCTGGGGTCTGACCAGTGGAGGTCCTCTATGAGAACGGCTATCCGACCCTCCTTGGCCGCCGCCACCAGCAGATCCGCCACCAGCCCCAGCATGTAGCGGCGGCGTGTCTCATCGTCAAGGGAACGCACCAAATCGGTCTGGGGGATAGATAGCCCCAGCAAGGCGTTGAGCAGAGGGGCGATCTCCGCCAGGTCCGGGCGCAGGCGATTGATAGCAGCCACTACTCTTTCGGTGCGGGCCTGGCTCTCAGCCTCCGGGCCGATACCGAAGAAGGAGTTCAGGACGTTGACCCACGGAGTGAAGGGGTTGGAAGCAGTGTGGGAGTAGCACTGTCCACTGTGAACCACCCAGTTCCGGCCACGCATATAGCCCAGGAACTCCGCTACCAGGCTGGACTTACCTATCCCGGCTTCTCCCACAACAACCACCGACCATGGTTCATCTGCCTCAGCATGGCGGCATGATTCTTTGAGGGTCTCCAGCTCATTGTGGCGACCGAAGAAGGCGCTGGCTGCCGCTCTTTGCGAGAAGCTTTTATCCTCGCCCTCCAGCACACCGACAGGGACGAGGTCCTTCTTCCCTTTCAGGGTCAGAGGAGCCAGCTCCCGCACCTTAAAGGCGGGGCCAACCTCGTTGGCGAGGTGCTTGGATACCAGGACTTGCCCTGGAGATGCCGCGCCCATGAGCCGAGCAGCCAGGTTCACTGCATCACCCATGACGGTGTATTCCCGTCGGTATGGTGAGCCTACTTCTCCGGCAAAAACGAAGCCAGTATGAATGCCCATGCGGTGCCGAAGCCGTAGGTTTAGGCGAGATAGTCGCTCATCGAGCTCCAGGGCTAGCCTGAGAGCATTAGTAGAGTCATACTCATGGGCAATTGGCGCACCGAACACCAGGATCAGCTTCAGGCCGCGGGAATCTATATCATTGCTGACCATAAAGCCACTATGCCTGGCAGCCAGTTGCACCGCCGTAGACATATACTCTTGTAGCTCTTTCAGCAGGACATCGGGGCCTTCTTCTTTCAAAAGCTCATTCACCCCTAGGAGATTGATGAATTGTATAGTGACTTTGCGGTGTTCGCCCTCAATTTTTGTCGTTTCACCCCCCCCTACCAAGCCTTGGGCAATAGGCGGAGGGATATAGGCCAGCAATCTTTCGGAGGAGACGTGGGGAGGGTGTCCAACAGTCTCCTCAGTGTAGAATGCGGTGCGGCGCAGAAGATGAGGAACTCTGTAGAAGCCCTCCCTGTCTTCGGCCACGCAACCATCGCCCAAGGCCTGCCGAGTGGCTGGGGTGACTACTACTTCCCCGGCCTCGGCTTTACCCTCAGCCTCCACCACGCGGCTGGCCTCTAGCCCCAGGAGGAAATGCTGCATGCGGATGCCAGGTATGCCGGCCGAGGCCGACCAGAAGGTGCCGCTTTGCACGCCGGCGCTCATGTTGACCTTGATGCGGTCTCTCCCTACCCGGACCGCCCGGAAGCCCCTGGTTGCCCGCAGCATGGTCAAAGAGGTAGCCACAGCCCGCTGAGCGTGGCTCTTTCCGGTAAACAGAAGTAGCAGGGCATCGCCGCCGAATTTGACGTTGCTGCCGCCGAAGGAGCTGGCGATATCTAGCATATGCTCAAAGTAGCCATTTATGATGTCAGTGAGCCGCTCAGCGCCCTCCTTGCCCATTTCAGCCAGACGCTCCGAGAGGCGGGTGAAGCCGGAGACATCGGCCATTACGAGGGTTCCTTCC
The DNA here is from genome assembly GCA_016210485.1 of Chloroflexota bacterium. Taxonomy (GTDB): domain Bacteria; phylum Chloroflexota; class Dehalococcoidia; order JACQUD01; family JACQUD01; genus JACQUD01. The sequence goes on from JACQUD010000030.1 coordinate 6,137, forward strand.
ACAGGCTCTATCCAGGTTGCCTCCTCAGGAGGATGGCGGCCGTAAGCCTGGAGGAACACCGAGGATAAGTAGGGGGTGGCCACAGACCAGGCAGCTACGCTATCCTGGAGTTTTGCTGCGCCAGTGCTTTCTATCACCTTATCTCCCCAACAAAGCCCAAGGCCGGTCTGCCGTTATGGGAATTCTACAGCCCTTGCCCGACGGTGTCTATCTCAACAGTTAGGTTTCTCCCCTCAGGCGCAACGCTCCAAAGGGATATTAATCGGAGGCGTTTAGGTACTGGCCCATCTCAAGCCTAGCCTCGGGGGTGGTCATGAGGATCAGCCTGTCATCAGGCTGGATGATATAGTGGGCCCCGGGATTATATACCCAGTCTTTTTGCGTCCTGATGGCTAAGAGTAGGGAATCGCTACTCATCTTCAGCGACGAGACAGATTTGCCCACAAAGGAATGAGGTATCTCCAGCTCTTCCACTCTCAGGTTCTTTCCGGTGTCCCGCAGCATGATGTCCAGAAAAGATACCACCGTAGGCCTCACCATCTCAGAAGCCATCCTCAGCCCGCCGATGAATGGTGGGGCCACTACGGCGTCGGCTCCGGCCGTCTTCAGCTTATCTGCGCTCTTTACATCGTTGCAACGGGCTACTATTCTGAGTCTTGCGTTGGCCTGTCTGGCTGTCAAGCAAACCACCAAGTTCTGATTATCATCCCCAGTGCAGGCGAACAGCCCCTTGGCCTTCTGGATGCCGGCCTTCATCAGAATGTCGGCGTCCGTGGCGTCGCCCTCTATATATACCATGTTAGGCCACGTCTCCGTAGCTCTATCTATGTCGGCTTTGCTATTATCCACAGCGACATACGGCCTTTTGGTGGCCTGGAGTTCGTTTACTACGTATAATCCTACTGATCCAATGCCGCAGACAATATAGTGGTCTTGGGAACGATGAGCCATCCTCTCCATTTTTCTCCTCCTCAGCGCCTCCGAGAGCTCTCCCTCAACAACCAGCGCCGTTAAATTGGTGACCACATAAGCCAGGAGGCCGATGCCCGAGATGGCAACAAACATGGTGAATATGCGGCCGGCAGCATTGCCAGATAAATCGATTATTTCGCCGTATCCTATGGTGGAAATGGTGATGACTGTCATGTACAGAGCGTCTATAAGAGAGTGCTCCCCGCCAGCAATCAGCCAGTAGCCTGTGGTCCCAATTAACAGGATGGCCACCAGGATCGCGCTCGACCATATGAGCTTCCTGCGTATCTGCTGTGACATGGCACTACATATAGTGCCACATTTCATCGTAGTGCTCAAGCAGTATCTTCTATACTCTGCCGTCATCGACGAAAGCAGGCCGAATTAGCCCCAGAGGGGGGTGGACGGCCAGCGACCTGTCGTGTATAGTCTTAAAAGGTATGGAGATAAAAGTTCTGGGAGCCCATAACCTAGAGTCCGCCACCACCAAGATGGTCTCCATTCTTGTGGATGATGTCCTGGCCCTGGACAGTGGAGGCCTCGCTTCTAGCCTTAGCCTGCCCCAGATGGAGAAGGTCACCTCTTTACTTATCACCCACTGCCATTTCGACCATGTGAAGGACCTGGCAAACTTGGCACTTCACAGGGCATTCAACTCAACGACGCTCAACCTCTATGCCACCCCGGATACTATTCGCAGCATTTCCACCCATATATTGAACGGAACCACTTACCCTAAGTTCAACGAAATCCCCACTCCTGAGAGGCCAGCGATCAGGTATCATCCCTTGGAGCCTTTCCAGGCTATGGTCATAGATGGCTACACCGTACTCGCAGTTCCCGCTAAGCACCCTACCACGGCCGTCTCCTATCAAGTCACCTCAAAAGAGGGGAAGAGCTTTTTATACAGTGGAGACACAGGGCCAGGTTGTGTAGCGGGATGGGTAGGTATCTCACCCCAGGTGCTCCTTATGGATACTACATTCCCCGATAGCTTTACCGACTTCGCTATCCAGATGGGTCATATGACCCCAGGCCTGCTCAAGAAAGAGCTGGGCGAGTTCTCCAGGCTCAAGAAATATCTCCCCGAGATAGTGCTTATCCACCTCATGCCTCAGTACGAGGGGCAGATCAGGGAAGAAGTGGCACAGGTGGCTCGAGAACTGGAAGCTAGAATCGTGCTAGCTTACGAAGGTATGCAGATATGCCTCTAGCTAGTCACCGTGAGATAGCAGTATAAAATTTGCCAAAGGGAACCGAAGCGTCTTCCTTCCCGCCCAGGGAACCTTCGCTCCCAGCTCAGTGGGAGTGTTCGAGGGCTTCGTCCTCATAATTAGCCTAAATGGATGGGGAGCGAAACTTTGCTAAATAATCTCTTCTATAACCCAGGCTTAAGCCTGGGTTATGATGGCCTCGGCCCATCTTCAAACTTGCGCCCCTCCCTTTTCATGGTCTAAAATGATGCCAGCCCAGGGAAAGGAGGCCTAGCCGTGGCCAGAGAAATTCGCAACATCATCCTTCTATCCCACTCCGGGGCCGGCAAGACATCATTGGCCGAGGCACTTTTGTTTAAGGCTGGGGCCATTCCCAGGCTAGGCAGGGTCACCGAAGGCAGCACTACCTCCGACTTCGAGGCCGAGGAGGTCCGCCGCCACATCAGCCTCAGCCTCTCCGTCCTCACCTTCGAATGGGACGATATTCGGATAAACCTGCTGGACGCCCCAGGCTACGCCGACTTCGTAGGCGAGGTCAAGGCCGGGCTGCGCGCCGCTGACGCTGCCTTGTTGCTGGTGTGCGCTGCCTCCGGGGTGGAGGTGGGCACCGAGCAGGTCTGGGGCTATCTGGAGGAGGCCGGCCTCCCCAGGATTGTGGTCATCAACAAGATGGACAGGGAGAACGCCGATTTCGCCCGGACCCTGGAACAGGTCAGGGAGCGCCTGAGCCCACAGTGTCACCCCATCAACCTGCCCATAGGCTCTCAAGCTTCCCTGCGGGCGGTGGTGGACTTGCTCTCAGGGCAGGTGCCAGGGGGAAAAGGCGAGACACCTGCAGAGATGGCCGACCAGATAGCCTCCTCCCGGGAGAAGCTGCTGGATGCCATCGCCGAGCGGGACGACGCCCTTCTGGCCAAATACCTGGAGGGCTCACTCACCGATGAGGAGATGGGAACCGGCCTGAGGGCCGCCACCCTGTCCGGCGGTATCGTGCCTGTGCTAGCTACCTCCGGCCTAAAAGAGGTGGGCATCGAATCCCTCCTGGAGGCCATAAAGCTCTACTTGCCCTCCCCTGTGAAGCGAGAGCCAACCCTGGCCAAGGCCCTGGGGTCTGGAGAGGAGGTGCCCCTAAGGGCGGACCCGGCCGGCCCCCTGGCTGTCCAGGCCTTCAAGACCTCGGCCGACCCCTACGTAGGACGGCTTACCTATCTCAGAGTCCGCTCCGGCACTCTGAGCAGCGACTCCATGGTGCAGAACGCCAGCAAGGGCCGGACGGAGCGGGTGGGCCAGCTTTACCACATGAAAGGAAAGGCCCAAGAGGCCGTGCCTGAGCTGGCCGCGGGGGACATCGGGACTGTGGCCAAGCTGGCGGAGACGGCTACGGGGGAGACCCTGTGCGGGCGGGACCGCCCCCTGGCACTGGAGCCTATAATCTTCCCCGCCCCCATCTTCAGTCTGGCCATCCAGCCCAAGACCAAGGCCGACCTGGACAAGATGATGACCGCCTTGAACCGGCTGTGCGACGAGGACCACACCTTGAAGGTGCGAAAGGATACTGACACGGCGGAGACCATCCTATGGGGCATGGGGGAAGCCCATCTGGATGTGGCCGTGGAGAAGATGAAGCGCAAGTTCGGGGCCGAGGTCATCACCAGCCTGCCTAAGGTCCCTTATAAGGAGACCATCAGCGTATCTACCCAAGTGGAATATAAACATAAGAAGCAGACCGGGGGACATGGCCAGTATGGGCATGTCTTACTGGAGCTAGAGCCCCTGCCTCGTGGCAGCGGCATCAATTTCACAGAACGAATAGTGGGTGGGGCAGTACCCAGAAACTATATTCCAGCGGTAGAGAAGGGGGTGATGGAAGCCGTCCAGGAGGGCGGGCTGGCCGGCTATCCCATCGTGGACCTCAGGGCCACCCTCTACGATGGCAGTTTCCATCCCGTGGACTCATCGGACATGGCCTTCAAGATCGCCGCCTCCCACGCCCTGCGCAAGGGCATGGGCCAGGCCCAGCCTGTCCTTCTGGAGCCTATCGTCAACCTCAAAGTGACGGTCCCCAATAGTTGCACCGGCGACGTTATCGGCGACCTCAACGGCAAGCGGGCCCGGGTGCTGGGCATGATGCCCCAGGGTTCTTACAGCGTCATCGAGGCTCAGGCTCCCCAGGCCGAGCTCCTGCGCTACGCTACGGACCTGCGCTCCATCACCCAGGGCCGGGGCATCTATACTGTGGAATTCAGCCATTACGAAGCGGTCCCGGCCCACGTCGCCCAACGGATTATGGCCGAGGCCCAAAAAGCCTCCGAGAAGGCTTGAGGGCCCCCTGGCAGATTTATGTAAAGAGGCAGCCTATCTCCGGCTCTGCCAGAGGGAACGATATTGCTGGCCGGCGATGGCCTGGCGCACCTCTATCCACTCCAGCGTCGACAGCTCCTTGTAGGCCTGGGCGCAGGCATCCAGGGCCTGGGGCTGGCCCTCCCGGCGGAAGCGTTCCAAAATGCAGTCCCAGATGCCCAGACGGCGCAGGCTGACCACATATTTGGGCCAAGGGATGACGGCCAAGCTCTGGGGCACGGGGAGGCCGGGGCGGAGCTCCTTCAGGGCGCGGAAGCGATCCTCTATGGAGCCGGCCATGGGCACCACCTTCACCAGGGGGCCCTCCACAGGGTCGCGCCGCCGGTCCAAAAGGAGGGTCTTTCTCAGGAGGGGGAAATACATGGCCACCACATCGGCAGCATCCAGGCTCTTGAAGATCTCCCCCATGTCTACGCGGAAGTCGCTATCCATTAGCCCTTTAGTTCCCCTTTACATTCCATTTGATTTATATTGTAGCGTCTTTCACCCAAGCTGCCAAGTTAGTTTTTCGACCATCCCCCTGACCCCCGCCAGGGGGCGTTGCCCCCTTGGAACCCCTTAAGTATAGGAGCCAAGCTCCCATGGGCGGGTGGGCTGGAGAGAAGAACGCTACTTCTTACCAACATCGTCTCTGATTAGCTTGACAAAACGGAGTTTCCCTACCTTCAGAATACTGCCATCAAGCATTCTTTTCTCATCAACCAGAGGATTCTCCACTATCTCTCCGTCCAACTCCACAGCACGCTGGGCCATTAACCTTCTGGCCTCGCCCCGGCTACCGACAAGCTGAGCTGCTACCATGACCTTGGTTAAGTCAATGAACTGCGTCGCTGCTTTTACCGGCGGCTGACCGGATAAGTAGGACGCCACTTCAACTTTAAAGCTTCGGACAGAGGAAATCGGGACTTCCTTCTGACGAAACGTCTTGTTGAAATGCTCCTCCGCCCCCTTCGCTGCTTCATGTCCGTAGAATTGCTCCACTATCTCATGAGCCAGGCGCTGCTTCAGGACCATGGGGTTCACCGAGCGCTCTTCAAGCTGGCTGCGGAACTCGGCCAGCCCCTTGTCGGAGACGTCGGTCACCAGCTCAAAGTAGAGCATTATGAGGCTGTCGGGGATGGACATGACCTTGCCGAACATCTCATGGGGCGGGTCCTCGATGGCGATGTAGTTGCCCAGGCTCTTGCTCATCTTCTGGACGCCGTCCGTCCCCACCAGGATGGGCACCAGGAAGCACTGCTGAGGGGTATGGCCCATCATGGCCTGGAGCTCCCGCCCCACCAGCAGGTTGAACTTCTGGTCGGTGCCGCCGAACTCCACATCGGCCTTGACAGCGATGGAGTCGTAGGCCTGGAGGAGCGGGTAAAGAAGCTCGTGGACGCCCAGGGGCTGCCCCGTTTCATATCGCTTGCGGAAGTCCTCGCGGGCCAGGAACTGGGCCACGGTGAAGCGGGAGGCCAAGCGGATAACATCGGCCAGGGTAAAGGCGTTGAACCACTGGCTCTGCCAGGCCACCTCGGTCTTCTCTCTATCTACCACCTTGAAGAACTGTTTCATGTAGGTCTCGGCGTTGGCCCTGACCTCCTCCTCGGTGAGCATGGGGCGGGTGACCGACTGGCCCGAGGGGTCGCCGATGCGGGCCGTCCAGTCGCCCACGATGAGGACAACTTGATGGCCCAAGTCTTGAAGCTGGCGCAGCTTGCGCAGCCCCACTACATGGCCCAGGTGGATGTCGGGGCGGCTGGGGTCGAAGCCCATCTTGAGGCGGAGGGGACGTCCCGAAGCCAGGAGCTTACGGAACTCCGCCTCAACGACGATCTCAGCCACGCCTCGTCTCAGAATGGCCTCCACCCGAGGGTCGGCGGACGGCGGACTACCCACGAGTTTCCTCCAGGATGGCCCGGATGCGGGCTACGTCCTTCTTGATCTGGGCCTGGAGCGCCCCGGCGCTGGGGAAGGTCATGTCAGGACGCAGCCTCTCCAGGAACTCCACCCTTAGGGCTTGCCCATAGAGGTCACCCTGGAAGTCCAGGAGGAAGACCTCCACCAGGCGCTCCGTCTCCCCGAAGGTTGGACGGCGGCCCACATAGGCGGCAGCGCCATAGCTCTCTGCTCCGACAAAGGTCCGGGCGGCGTAGACGCCGTCAGGAGGGAGAGCATGCCGGTGATCCACCGACAGATTGGCCGTAGGATAGCCCAGGAATCGTCCTCGAGAGGCGCCGGAGACCACCGGGCCCTCCAGGGTGAAGGGACGACCCAGCAGAAGGGCAGCGTCTGCCATGTCCCCCTGGGCCAGGGCGTGGCGGATAGCGGTGCTGCTAACTACCTTCCCCCCAAAAACCAGAGGTGGCACCACTTCCACAAAAAAGCCCTCCCTTTCTCCCAAAGCTCGGAGGGTATCGATGTCGCCCCCCCGACCCTTCCCCATAACAAAATCCGGCCCCACCACCAGTCCCTTCACCTTCAGATATTCCTGAAGCAGCCCCAAGAACTCCCCAGCTTCAAGTTGGGCCACCTCCGGGGTGAAAGAGATGGCCAGCAGAAAATCGGGGCCCTGTCTCTGGAGCAAGGTCAAGCGCTGCTCCAGGCTGGTCAGATAGGTAGGATGATCATCGGGGGCCAGCACCTCCAGAGGATGGCGGTCGAAGGTGATGACTCCCGAGAGCAGCCCCCGGCTCTGAGCCAGCCCCCTGAGCAAGCCTATCAAGCTCTGGTGGCCCAGGTGCACCCCATCGAAGACGCCGATGGTAAGGACAGACTCTCTGGTAAGGCGAACTTGGGCCAACTCCTGGCGGATACGCATTAAAAGTCAACTTCTATTTTAGATAGTAACATATAGCTTCAGATGGGTCAAGGAAAAGCTGCTGAGAGAATTCGGCAGCGACTGCTCTTCCAAATTATGAGAGAGGACAGAATATATAAGAACATCCACACAGGGTTAAACAGCTCAATCGTTGTCCCCTCTCCAGTTTAATGTTAAAATAGGACAGTTCTTTTTTGAGGAGTAAGGTCATGTTCTATCATGGGATACCGCTAACCCTAGCCGCTGGGTCCGAGCGGGCACCAGCCGCTGCCCTGGCTGTGCTCACCCCTTCGGAGTCCAAGCGCCTCATCGCCAAGGCAGTTGCTGCCCTCCCAGAGATCGAAACGGCTTTGCAGTCGGGCTGGATCATCATCTCCCGGGGCACCACCAACGCCTTTGTCGCTGAGGAACTGATGGGCGTATCTATAGAGAACAAAATCCGCTATGCCGCCGGCATCATCAGCCAGGGCAAACTGGGCATAGCTCCCAGGGAGACCCAGATGAAGCCCTTCGTGCTGCACAAGGGCCAGCCTGCGGAGCTTCTCCCTGAGAAAGCCCTGGAGGGGTTCGGCCCCGACGACGTCTTCATCAAGGGAGCCAATGCCGTGGACCTGGGGGGCAACACTGGCGTCCTGGTAGCCGGGGAGCAGGGAGGAACCATCGGCGGCGCCCTGACCACACTGAGTGCCCGAGGCTCTCACCTCATCATGCCCATAGGCCTGGAGAAGCTGGTGCCCTCAGTAGCTGACGTCGCCTATCGGATGGGCACTCGCCGCTACAAATACAGCATGGGCATGAATGTAGGGCTGATCCCCGTGTCCACGGGCCAGGTGGTGACGGAGATCCAGGCGCTGAAAGTCCTGTCCGGGGCCACCGCTTCCCATGCCGCATCAGGGGGCATCGGCAACTCCCAGGGCTCCGTAGTCCTGGTCATAGAGGGGGAGGAGGAAGCAGTGGAGAAGGCCTGGGCCATAATTCAGAGCATCAAGGGGGAGCACCCGGTGGCCTGACCGGGATGACCGAACCGCCTTGGCCCTCCGTGACCGGCACGTTCAAACCTAGGGACTGACAACACGCCACGTGGTCATGCCCATATTCGTACGGTGATAGCGTTTCTGGTTGTGAAACCGCAAAGATAGCACCAATGTTGTACGAGATAGATTCCAGTGATTATCTGAAGCGAGCTCGAGAACGTCTAGATGAAGGCACTCCAGAGGCGCTTTTCTACGCAGCATTTGAGTTAAGAGCAGGAATAGAAAATCGGTTAAGACAATATCAAGAAGCTCTGGCAAGAGCATCAAGAAAAGCGCAAAAAGACTACAGAATTGAACGCCTATCTAAACGTTTGGAACGTGCCTTTAAAACAGGAGAGAAGGTGGTCAAAGTCAGTGTTTACACAGAGGATGATGGGAAATTGATTAGCACCCTCTATTACACCCCCGTACGTCGATCTCTTCGAAAGAGAGCAGAGAAGCTAGGGGAATATCTTCATGGCATGCAAAAGCATCGACCAGAGAACGACCTTTGGTGGAAATCGACGCGCGAGTTTTTAGAAGGGACTTACGCTGAATTACTGGAAGCCAATCGAGGCAAACTAATTGGTCCTCCAATGGTTAATCTAGAAAGACGAACTGCAAATATGCAAGTTGAGATTGTAGATACCGAAAACCCTTTTGGGGAGGAAATGAAAACCTTGGTGGGCCGACGCATTGTTGTTCAACTTGACTATATTGATAAACATCCTGATTTAGATTTACCTACTAGCAACTGATGTAAGATAAGCTAGACTCCGTTGCACTTTGCTTGATGAATAACACTGTCTGAACGTTCTTAAAAAAGGCGCGGAAGGCGAATGTTCGCCCCTCGAAATTCCGCCTAGGGTTCCAGGCGTGGGGAGAGCTAGCCTGCCTCCTTGTCTAGAGAGGCCGTACGTGCTTAAGCCTTAGCCTTTCTTAGCCCCCACCTTACTCTGGTAGTCCTCGATGGCTTTGTGAACGCCGTCGGCGGCCAGGTTGGAGCAGTGCATCTTGGTGGCGGGCAGCCCTCCCAGGGCCTCGGCCACGGCCTGGTTGGATACATCCATAGCCTCGTCCAGGGTCTTCCCCTTCACCATCTCCGTGACCATGCTGGAGGTGGCGATGGCAGCCCCGCAGCCGAAGGTCTGGAACTTGATGTCCACAATGCGGTCACCCTCCACCTTGATGAACATCTTCATCAGGTCGCCGCAGACGGGGTTGCCCACCAGGCCCACGCCGTCGGCATCGGGGATGGAGCCCACATTTCTGGGATGGCTGAAGTGATCCATAACCAGGTCGCTATACATGCTTGGCTCCTTCTTCTCTAGCTTGGGCAGCCAGGGGTGACATGGCTCGCAATCTCTCCACTACATCGGGCATGGCGGAGAGAACGTAGTCCACATCCTCATCGGTATTGTCCCAGCCGAAGGTGAAGCGGATGCTCCCGTGGGCCATCTCCACAGGCACCCCCATAGCCATGAGGACGTGGGAGGGCTCCAGGGAGGCCGATGTACACGCC
>JACQUD010000033.1 GCA_016210485.1 Chloroflexota bacterium
CGCCCACCCAAGTTCCTCCGGGCCGATAAATCGGCCCGAAACTCCTAAAGGTCACGGGAACGAAGCTACCATAAGTAGGTGGGCAGAAAATAAGAATGTTGTTAAACGACCTCACTCCCTTGGGGTTGTAGCCGCCCTTAATTTCATGTTATACTTCTACTAGACCGCCTGGCAAGCCAGAGAATTAGCCCTGCGAAGGCCGGGGGAGGTATACCCTGGCCTTCTAGCGTTCCTCAGGGAAAGTCTCTAAGAATAAGGAGCCGCTATGAGGAAAATGACGGAGTCTAATCTCAACTCCGCCTTCGCTGGCGAGAGCATGGCCCATATGAAATACACCATCTACTCCGACAGGGCTCAGCGGGAGGGCCGCTCTAACGTAGCTCGCCTCTTCCAAGCCATAGCCTACGCCGAGCGTGTCCACGCCACCAACCACTATCGAGAGCTGGGACATGTCAAGGACACATCGGACAACCTCCAGGTAGCCATAGATGGGGAGACCTATGAGGTGGAGGAGATGTATCCTGCCTTCAACAATGTGGCCCGCCTCCAGGAGGAGAAGGGGGCTATTCGCTCCACCGAGTGGGCCTGGGAATCGGAGAAGGGCCACGCCGAGCTTTACAAAAAGGCCAAGGAGGCGGTTCAGGGAGGCCAGGACGCGGCCATCGGGGATATTTACATCTGCGGGGCCTGCGGTTGGACGGTGGAGGGGGAGGCCCCGGACGTCTGCCCCGTATGCAAGGCCAAGCGAGACCATTTCCGTAAATTCTGAGGAGCCTCATGCCGATGAAGGAGATAAGAATCCACGCCCGGGCGGGGCAGGGGGCCATTACCGCGGCCCTGCTGCTGGCCTCGGCTGCCTTTCTGGAGGGCAAGTATTCCCTGGCCTTCCCCCACTTCGGCGCCGAAAGGACGGGGGCACCCATGAATGCCTACGCCCGTCTCAGCGATGCCCCCATCCGGCTGCGCACCCAGGTCCGGAGGCCAGACTATGTGCTGGTGCAGGACCCCACCCTCATAGCCAGCCAAGATGTGGCCGAGGGCCTCAAGGATGGAGGCATCATTGTTGTCAACAGCGACCATCCCCGCCACGATATTCGCCTCAAGGGTAAGGGCCAGATTTTCCACGTCCCCGCCGCCCGCATCGCTCAAGAGGAACTGGGCCGGGCCGACCGGGCCAATGCCCCCCTTCTGGGTGCCTTCGCTGCCGCCACCGGCGAGGTCAAGCTGGAGTCCCTCCAAAAGGCTGTGCGCTCACGGTTCCCGGGGCCGGCCGGGGAGGCCAACGCCCGAGCTATCCAGCGGGCCTACGAATTTATCAAGAACCATGCTCTAGTAGCTGAGGGGGACACGAGATGAAGATCACGGTGGGCCTAGTGGCCAAGCCCAGCTCGAGCTGGGCCAACAAGACGGGGGGCTGGCGGCTAGGTAGCAGGCCGCGCTTCCTTCATGAGAGATGCACCGCCTGCGATCTCTGTGCCCTGGCCTGCCCCGATGGATGCATCTACGGCGAGGGCCGCAAAGACTACCACGCCGACATGGATTTCTGCAAGGGCTGCGGCGTCTGCGCTCGGGTATGCCCGGTCCAGGACATTGTCATGGAGCCGGAGGCGTCCTGAGATGACCCAGCGATTCATACAGGGGTTCCGAGCCGTGGCCGAGGCTACGGCCTTGTCCAGACCCCAGGTTCTCTCCGCTTACCCCATCACCCCCCAGACGGGCATCGTGGAGGAGCTGGCCCAGATGGTAGCCGATGGCACATTGAAAGCGGAGTTCGTTAACGTGGAGAGCGAGCACTCCGCAGCCTCGGTGGTGCTGGGAGCCTCGGCCACGGGGGTCCGGGTCTATACCGCCACCACCTCTCAGGGCCTTCTCCTCATGAACGAGGTTCTCTACAACATCGCTGGCATGAGGCTACCTGTGGTCCTCACCTGCGTCAATAGAGCGGTCTCCGCGCCCATAAACATCTGGAACGACCAGCAGGACTCCATCTCGGTGCGGGACGCCGGCATCCTCCAGCTTTATGCCGAGAACAATCAAGAAGGGGTGGACTTGCTCATCCAGGCCTATCGCATCGCCGAGGACCACCGGATATTGCTGCCAGTCATGGTGTGCATGGATGGCTACATCCTGCCCCACGCCTACGAGCCGGTAGATATTCCCAGCCAGGAGGCTGTGGACTCCTTTCTCCCTGCCTACGACCCTCTCTACCGCCTCGACCCCGACAATCCGGTGAGCATGGGTGCTCTGGCCGAGCCGGACAAATATCTGGAGACGCGATACATGATCCACAAGGCCATGGAGTCGGCCCTGAAGCTCATCCCGCAGGTGGCCGCTCAGTTTCAAGCCACCTTCGGACGGGCTACTGGAGGATTGGTGGAGAGTTACCGGATGGAGGACGCCGAGGTGGCCCTGGTGACCATGGGCTCCCTGGCAGCCACCCTCAAGGAGACGGCGGACGAGCTCAGAGCCGAGGGGAGAAAGGTGGGAGTGGTGCGCCTAATCGCCTATCGACCTTTCCCAGCCCAGGAACTGCGCAGGACATTGGGCAAGGCGCGCCGGGCACTGGTGCTAGAGAAGGCAATCTCCCTGGGCTCCGAGGGTCCCCTGGCTCTGGAGGTGAAGGCTGCCTTCCACGGCCTGTCCCCTGCCCCGGCCATCGCCTCGTGCGTCGCTGGGTTAGGCGGGAGAGATATACCGGTGGAGACAATCAAAAGATTGGCGTCCCAGCCCTCCTTGGCCTCCCCTGAGTTCGTGGACCTGAGGGCCGATGTAGAGCTGGAGGGAGTGGAGAGATGAGCCGGAATATCCGGGATGTAGAGAAGGCCCTGGACCACACCTTTGCCTCGGGCCATTCGGCGTGCTCCGGCTGCGGCGAGGCCCTGGGGGCGCGGCTGGTGCTGAGAGCAGCGGGAAAGAACGTTATCCTCACCACTGCGACAGGCTGTCTGGAGGTCTTCAGCGCCAACTACCCTTACTCATCCTGGGGGGTGCCCTGGATTCACTCCCTCTTCGAGAACTCGGCGGCGGTGGCCTCGGGGATCGAAGCTGCCCTCAGGGTCACCGGAAAGTTAGGGAAGACCAAAGTCATCGCCCAGGGGGGTGACGGCGCCACCGCGGACATCGGCTTCGGTGCCCTCTCCGGCATGTTCGACCGGGGCCACGATATACTCTACGTCTGCTACGATAACGAAGCCTACATGAACACAGGAGTGCAGCGCTCGGGCCTCACCCCTTACGATGCCTCCACCACCACCAGCCCGGCGGGCAAGGAGGCCTGGGGCAACCCCCGCCCCAAGAAGGACCTGCCCCAAATTGTCGTGGCCCACGGCGTGCCTTACGTAGCCACCGCATCGGTGGCCTACCCCCACGACCTGGATCGCAAGGTGAAGAAAGCGCTCTCCATCCATGGCCCCAAGTATATCCAGGTCCACGTCCCCTGCCCCCTGGGGTGGCGTCATGACAGCGCCCTCACCATAGATATAGCTGAGCTGGCGGTGAAGACGGGCCTCTACCCGCTGGTGGAGTTCGAGAATGGCAAGCTGGTAGCGGTGCGCCGCATCCCCAAGAAGGTACCGGTGGAGGAGTATCTGAAACCCCAGGGCCGCTTCGCTCACCTCTTCCGCTCCGAGGAGGGGCGCTCTCAGATAGAGGTCATCCAGGTCATGGCCGACGCTAATATCGAAAGATATCATCTTATGGCCAGGCCAGAGACTGAAGTCGAGCCCTGGTCACCCACCGAGGCCTAGCCCACGCTAGCCCCAGGGCCCTCTTCAGAGGCAAAGACCTTCACCCTTGAGCAGCTGGCTCGCTTCGACGGCAAGGATGGCCGCCTGGCCTATGTGGCCTATGAGGGGACGGTCTACGATGTCTCATCCAGCGCCCTCTGGGAGGGCGGGGAGCACCAGGGGGACCACCTGGCGGGACGAGACTTGACGGCGGACATGAAGGGAGCGCCTCACGATGTCGATACGCTCCAGGGCTTCCCCGTGGTGGGGAAGCTGGTGTAGCAACTGAGATTTTTCGCTTCGCTCAGAATAACACCCATGCTCCGGTCGACCCGAGAGGAGCCAAGGGTCTCGGTTATCGCTTAAAGGCACTCTGATTTCTACAGCCAGGCGCTAGGCTGCCTTAAATCCCTCGTTGCCCTCACGGATAGGATACGCTATTATAAGTTCAAGAACTCCCGGGAGGCAGGATTGACCCAGTTCCTGAAGCAGATTGCAGACTTCCTCCCCTTCGGCTTCTCCTTCGGCGCAGGGATGCTGACCACGGCCAGCCCCTGCTGCTGGCTGATGCTCCCCGCCTTCTCCTCCTTCTACCTGGGAATCAAAGATAACCCCGGCGCTACCGCTTCCCCATCCAGGGCCCTCACCCTGAAGCGGGGATGGGAGGGCATCTCCCTGACCGTCACGGTCACCCTGGGGTTCCTGGTCTTGTTCTCGGCGGTGGGCCTGGTGGTATCCCTAGGGGGACGGCCCGTTTTGCAGCTTTTCCCCTGGACCGGGCTGGCCGTGGGCATCGCCCTGGTCCTTTTGGGCCTGGGGATGCTCCTGGGTAGAGTTCATCTGGGCCTGATGGCTGCCAGCCGGGTCTCGCCAACCTTCGGTCGCAGCTTGAAGTCGACCTTCATCTTCGGCCTCGGCTACGGGGTAGCCGCTCTGAGCTGCACGCTGCCCATCTTCCTCATGGTGGTGGGCTATGCTCTAGCCACCGCTGGCATAGTGAATGCCCTCTTTCAGTTCATCCTCTACGGGCTGGGGATGGGAACAGTGGTGGCGGTGGTTATCCTAGCCACGGTTTTCTTCAAGGGCGGGATGGAGCGGTTCATGGTCCGAGCCACGCCTTATATGCACCGGATAGGGGCTCTGTTCCTAGTAGGAGCTGGCGGCTATATGATTTACTACTGGTATAAATATGGGCTTTTCCTTCTCTGAAGGAAGGCTGAAACTTAAGGAGAGACGATGGGTATGAATTTGACTCAGAAGATCATCTCGGAGCATTTGGCCTCGGGGCGGATGGTGCCCGGAGAGGAGATAGGCATCTCCATAGACCAGGGCCTGACCCAGGACGCTACGGGCACCATGACCTGGCTCCAGTTCGAGGCGCTGGGTTTCCCCCGGGTGCGGGTCAAGCGAGCAATAGCCTACATCGACCACAATATGCTTCAAACGGGATTCGAGAATGCCGACGACCACCTCTATCTTCAGTCCGTAGCCTCCAAATTCGGGGCTTACCTCTCCCGGCCAGGCAACGGCATCTCCCATCAGGTGCAGATGGAGCGCTTCGACGTGCCCGGGCAGACCCTCCTGGGCGCGGACAGCCATACCTGTATGGCCGGATGTCTGGGGATGCTGGCCATCGGGGCCGGAGGGCTGGATGTGGCCGTGGCCCTGGGCGGGGGGCCTTACTATTTACCTATGCCCAAAGTGACCCTGGTGCGGCTCAAAGGCCGGCTCAGCCCCTGGGTGGCGGCCAAAGACATCACTCTGGAGCTGCTGCGGCGGCTCACGGTGAAGGGCGGTGTGGGGAAGGTCATGGAGTTCGGAGGGCCGGGGACGGCTACTCTCACCGTCCCCCAGCGGGCCACCATGGCCAACCTGGGGGCCGAGCTGGGGGCCACCACCACCGTCTTCCCCAGCGATGCCCAGGCCCGGTCCTGGCTGCGGGCCCAACAGCGGGAGCAGGACTGGAAGCCCCTGACTGCCGACCCTGACGCCACCTATGACGAGGTGATAGAGATAGACCTCTCTACCCTGGAGCCTCTCATCGCCCGCCCCTCCAGCCCGGACAACGTGGTGCCGGTGCGGGAGATGGAGGGCACGCCCGTGGTCCAGGTCTGTGTGGGCAGCTCCAATAACTCCTCTTACGTGGACCTGATGACGGTGGCGGCGGTCTTGAAGGGGAAGAAGGTCAATCCTGGCGTCAGCCTGACCATCAGCCCCGGCTCCCGGCAGGTGTTGAGCATGGTGGCTCGTGGCGGAGGGCTCCTGGACATGGTGGCGGCGGGGGCGCGCATCCTGGAGGCGGCCTGCGGGCCCTGCATCGGCATGGGGCAGGCGCCGCCCTCTGGGGGAGTCTCAGTGCGCACCTTCAACCGAAACTTCCCCGGCCGCTCCGGCACCGCCGATGACCAGGTGTATCTTGCCAGCCCCGAGGTGGCAGCGGCCACCGCCCTCTATGGGGCCATCACCGACCCCCGGCGCCTGGGGGAGCCTATCCACATACGGTCGCCCCGGAGCTACATCATCGATGACAGCGAGGTCCTTCGCCCCTCCCCCGAGCCGGACAAAGTGAAGGTCTTGCGGGGGCCCAATATCAAGCCCGTCCCCATGAGGGGGCCTCTGTCCGATGTCCTCAAGGGCCGGGTGCTCATCAAAGTAGGGGATAACATCACCACAGACCATATCATGCCCGCGGGGAACAATGTTTTGCCTCTGCGCTCAAATATCCCACGGATCTCGGAGCATGTCTTCGAGCAGGTGGACCCCACCTTTCCAGCCCGGGCCAGGGAGTGGGGTGGAGGTTTCATCGTCGCTGGGCAGAACTACGGGCAAGGCTCCAGCAGGGAGCACGCCGCCCTGGCCCCTATGTACCTGGGGGTGACGGCGGTGGCGGCCCAGTCCTTCGCCCGTATCCACTTTGCCAACCTCATCAACGTCGGCATCCTGCCTCTCACCTTTGCCCAACCCCAGGACTACCGCCATGTTCAGATGGGGGACGAGTGCGAACTCTCGAATGTCAGGGCTTCGCTGCGGGCCGGACGGCCTCTCCTCCTGCGAAACCTGACCCAAGGGTGGGAGTGCCCTTTGAACTGTAACCTAACACCTCGGCAGGTGGACATCCTCATGGCCGGCGGGTTGCTGAACCATATCAAAGCTGGGGGCAGATAAGGGTTAGAGGCTTGCAACATGAAAAGTAACAGCGCTGGAAAGCAGCCTCAATAAAGGAGGCTGACATGGCTAAGGTTCACTTCATAGACGTCACCAACCGAGATGGGGTGCAGGCCCCGCGGATGAACCTCTCCAAGTTCCAGAAGACCATGCTCAACTGGTACCTGGGCCGGCTGGGCATCCACCAGTCGGAGATGGGATTCCCCATGGTGGAGCACGAGCAGAACTACATTAAGGCCAATCTACAGCTCCAGGGAATGGGAGCCCTGGGAAAGATGGTCCTCTCCGGCTGGTGCCGGGCCGTAGCTGCCGATGTTCGGGCCTCCCTGCCCACGGGGCTGAAGGACTTCAATCTCTCCATCTCCACCTCGGACCAGATGATCCGGAACAAGTTCCAGGGCAAGCTGGACCGGGCATCGGTGATAAAGGAGATGGTGGAGGCGGTGAGAGTGGCCCGGGAGGGCGGGGCCAGGACTATCGGAGCCAACGCCGAGGACGCCTCCCGCACCGACATGGAGTACCTGGTAGAGTTCGCCCTGGCGGCCAAGGAGGCGGGCGCCCAGAGGCTTCGCTACTGCGACACCGTGGGCTATGAGAGCCCCCACTCCATTGAGGCCCGGGTCTATGAGCTGGCCACTCGCACTCAGATGACCATCGAGCTGCACTGCCACGACGACCTGGGGATGGCGGTGGCTAACTCCATAGCCGGCGCCCGGGGCGCTCTGGAGGCGGGGCAGGACACCTGGATAAATACTTCGGCCAACGGCATCGGAGAGAGGGCTGGAGGAGCCGACCTGCTCTCTTGCATCCTGGCTTTCAAATATGGGCGGGGCCTAGACCAATATGAGATGGGCGACCCTATAGACCTGACGGTGGCCTGGCCCCTGACTAACTACGTTGCCGATGTCCTGGGCATCCCCATCCCTGTCAACCAACCAGGGGTGGGAGCCAACATGTTCACCCACGAGTCGGGCATCCACGCCGACGGCGCCCTAAAGGACAGACAGAACTATGAGCTCTATGACTATCCTGTGTTGGGCATCCCAGACCAGACCTGCGCCGTAACCGGTCGCTCCATCACCACGGGGGAGTATGGGGGCATGGGGGGGTTCAAGCACGTTTATCAACGCCTGGGCATCACCTTCGATGACGACGAACAAGCACACTATATCCTGAACTTGGTCCAGTTCGTCAACGCCCACAACCACATGCCTTTTATAGACGACGAGCTACGCTTCATAGCCCGCTACCCAGAGCAGGTAAGGCAATTGCTTACGGTCAATCCACCGCCCTCCAAAGGAAGCCCGGCCCTGAAGGCCATAGGGAACAGGATAAGCCGGGAGTAACCCCTTTATGCCTTTTCTGATTCATCGGCATATTTGCTACCTTATCTAGGAGTCTGACATGGCCAAAGAATATCCCCTCTTTCTAGCTGGCGAATTCCAAAAATCTGGCGAGAGGCTGGAGGTCAAGAACCCCTACGGCGGGGCCGTGGTGGGCACCACCTTCCTGGCCTCGGCGGAGCAACTGGAGGCGGCCATCCAGTCGGCCCAGGCCGCCTTCCAGACGACACGCCGCCTCCCCAGCTACGAGAGGGAGCGTATCCTAAAACATATCGCCGGGGGCATCGAGAAGAGGAAGGACGACCTGGCCCGCCTCATCACCCTGCAATCGGGCAAGCCCATCCGGGACGCCGCCGCCGAGGTAGCCCGGGCCGTCCTCACCTTCAACACCGCTGCCGAGGAGTCCAAGCGGTTGGGGGGTGAGGTCATCCCCCTGGACTGGGCCGCCGGCTCTAAGGGTCGCTTGGGCATAACACGGCGCTTCCCCATCGGCCCCATCGCCGGCATCTCGCCCTTCAACTTCTCCTTGAACCTGGCGGCCCACAAGGTGGCCCCGGCCCTGGCCACGGGCAACCCCATCATTTTGAAGCCTCCCTCCCAGGCTCCTCTGACTATGCTGGATGTGGCGGCCCTGGCCCAGGAGGCTGGGGTCCCCAAGGGGGCGCTCAGCGTCCTCCCCATGAGCCGGGCGCTGGGCGACCGCCTGGTCACCGATGACCGCATTAAGATGCTCTCCTTCACCGGCTCCCCGCCCGTGGGCTGGGATATGAAGGCCCGAGCGGGCAAGAAGAAGGTCATCCTGGAACTGGGAGGCAACGCCGGGGCCATCGTGGACGAGGGTGCTGACCTGGACTACGCTGCCCAGCGACTGGCTGTAGGCAGCTTCGCCTACTCGGGGCAGATATGCATCTCGGTTCAGCGCATCTATGTAGTTGAAGCGGTGGCCGGGGAGTTCCAGCGCCGCTTCCTGGAGAGGGTGCGCCGCCTCAAGGTGGGCGACCCCCTGGACCCGGAGACGGACCTGGGCCCTATGATAGATGAGGAGGCGGCCCGGCGCGCCGAGGAGTGGACAAAGGAGGCGGTGGCCGGCGGCGCCAGGCTCCTGGCCGGGGGGGTGCGCCGGGGCAACATCATCGAGCCCACTATCCTTGCCGACGCTGACCCCCAGGCCAAGGTGTGCCGCCTGGAGGCCTTCGCCCCCCTGGTCAACCTGTTTACTGTCAAAAGCTTCGAGGAGGCGGTGGCCCAGGTCAACGACTCCGCCTTCGGCCTCCAGGCCGGGGTCTTCACCCGAGACCTGGACCACGCCCTCTATGCCTTCCGTGAGCTGGAGGTGGGTGGGGTCATCATCAACGATGTGCCCCTCTACCGCATAGACCACATGCCCTATGGCGGCGTCAAGGATTCTGGGTACGGCCGGGAGGGTCTGAAATATGCCATGGAGGAGATGACGGAGCTCAGGCTCATGGTCATCACCGAGGCCTTGGGGTAAGGCGGTGAAAGGCTCCGACATCCTGGTGCGTTGCCTGGAGAACGAGGGGGTGGAGTATATCTTTGGCCTCCCCGGGGAGGAGATCCTGGACCTCATGGACTCCCTCTCCCGCAGCTCCATCCGCTTCGTCACAGTGCGCCACGAGCAGGGGGCGGCCTTCATGGCCGATGTTTATGGCCGGCTCACCGGCAGGCCGGGGGTGTGCCTGGCCACCCTGGGGCCGGGCGCCACCAACCTCATCACCGGGGTGGCCGACGCTTTCCTGGATAGAGCGCCTCTGGTGGCCATCACCGGCCAGATATCCCGGGAGCGCACCCACAAAGAGAGCCACCAGTTCCTTCATATAGTCGAAATGTTCCGCCCCATCACCAAATGGAACACTCAGATCGAAAGCCCCGAGGTCATCCCCGAGGTGGTGCGCAAGGCCTTCAAGCTGGCCCAGCTGGAGAAGCCAGGGCCGACCCACCTGGAGCTGCCCGAGGACGTGGCCCAAGCCGAGGCCCCCCCAGGCGCTGGCGTTCCTCTGGAGGCCACGGAGATGGAGTATCCTGTCCCCAATTTGGAAAGCGTGGAGCGCGCAGCTGAGGTCCTGGTATCGGCCCGGCACCCCCTCATCCTGGCCGGCAATGGCGTGCTCCGCCGCCGGGCCAACGCCGAGTTGGCCGAGATGGCCCGAGCCTGGCAGATACCTGTGGCCCATACCTTCATGGGCAAAGGCACTATGGATCCCCGGGACCCCCTCTGTCTCCTCTCTGTGGGGCTCCAGGCCAGGGACTGGGTGATGTGCCGCTTCGACCCCGCCGACGTGGTAGTGGCCATTGGCTATGACATGGCGGAATACTCGCCCCAACATTGGAATGAGCGTAGCGACAAGCAGGTTATCCACATAGACATCGCTCCCGGCGAGGTGGACGAGCACTATCCCATCGCCGTGGAGGTGCTGGGCGATATATCCCAGAGCCTCAAAGCCCTAGCGTCTCTAGCACCGCCGCGGCCTCGCTTCGAAGGCCCCTCCCCCCTCAAAGAGATCATCATAGAAGAGTTGAAGGGCCGCGCCGAAGACGATGGATTCCCGGTGAAGCCCCAGCGGGCCATATCCGACCTGCGCCGTGCCCTGGGGGAGAAGGATATCCTCCTCTCGGATGTGGGGGCGCATAAGCTGTGGCTGGCCCGGATGTATCCCACCTACCAGCCCAATACCGTCCTCATCTCCAACGGCCTGGCCGCCATGGGCTTCGCTGTCCCGGGGGCGGTGGCGGCCAAGCTGGTGCACCCTGAAAGGCAAGTGATAGCGGTGACTGGGGACGGCGGCTTCATGATGAACTCCCAGGAACTGGAGACGGCCAAACGCCTAGGCATCTCTTTTGTGACGGTGGTGTGGGTGGACGGCAGCTACGGGGTCATCGAGTGGAAGCAGCGAACTCGCTTCGGCCATGACTTCGGGACCCGCTTCACCAACCCTGACTTCGCCCAGTATGCCCGCTCCCTGGGCCTGCCCGGGTTCAAGGTGGAGAGGGCGGGGGATTTCCTGCCTGCTCTGAGACAGGCCCTGGCGCTGAAGCTACCCTCGGTCATCGAGATGCCGGTGGACTATCGGGAGAACTTGCGCCTCACCGAGAGGCTGGGACACATAGTGTGCCCTGTGTAATTGGTTGTCACCCTACGGCTTGACGCTTTTTTGCCGGGAAGGATATACTGATACTGCTCCGGCTTCACTCTGCGGGCCTTTAGCTCAGTCGGTTAGAGCGCAGTCCTGATAAGACTGAGGTGCGTGGTTCGAATCCACGAAGGCCCACCATTGTGGACGAAAGGTAAAACTTTACGAAGGAATGGAAGAAATGACGAGCAAGCGTGTATTCATGGCGGCGTTCCTCGGATTGGTTCTCGCGCTAATCCTTGCTGCCTGTGGCGGCGGTACTTCCGCCCCCACGCCGACCACAGCCCCTGCCGGCGCTGTCGCCTTCAAGTTCAAGTGGGGCACTCTGGGCACTGGCGACGGCCAGTTCAAACGACCCATGGGCGTCGCCGTGGATGCCTCGGGCAACGTCTATGTGGCGGATTACGGCAACAACCGCATCCAGAAGTTCACGGCCAATGGCGCATTCATCGCCAAGTGGGGCACTCCGGGCGCGCCCGGTGTCGCCGTGGACACATCTGGCAACGTCTACGTGTTGGAGCAAGGCAGCAGCAGCATCCAGAAGTTCACCTCTGGCGGCACCTTCCTGGCCAAGTGGGGCACCTACGGCATCGCCGACGGCCAGTTCAATCAACCCTCCGGCATCGCCGTAGACACAGCGGGCAACATCTACGTAGCGGATAGGGACAACAACCGCATCCAGAAGTTCACCTCTGGCGGCGCCTTCCTGGCCAAGTGGGGCACCCAGGGCACCGGCGACGGCCAGTTCAACGTCAACGGCCCCAACAGCGTCGCCGTGGACGCGTCTGGCAACGTCTACGTCACGGATATGAATAACCAGCGCATCCAGAAGTTCACCTCTGGCGGTGCCTTCCTGGCCAAGTGGGGCACTCCGGGCACCGGCGACGGCCAGTTCACCACCCCGTGGGCAGTCGCCGTGGACGCCTCGGGCAACGTCTATGTGGCGGATTACGGCAACAACCGCATCCAGAAGTTCACGGCTAATGGCGCATTCATCGCCAAGTGGGGCACTCTGGGCACTGGCGACGGCCAGTTCAACACCCCCTGGGGCATCGCCGTGGACGCCTCGGGCAACGTCTACGTGGCGGAGGATGGTAACAACCGCATCCAGGTGTTCGCCTCCGGCGAAGCGCCGTAGTCCGCTCCTACACCAATGCCCACGCCAGTCCCCGGCCTGACCGCGTGGGACGGAGGTGGTACTGGTGGTTGGTTACCACCGTCGGTACATACTCTCGTTACACTTAATCAGGAAAATGCGACAGAAGTCATTCGAGTCTGGCATCTGCTACATACAAGTCC
Source organism: Chloroflexota bacterium (assembly GCA_016210485.1). GTDB lineage: Bacteria > Chloroflexota > Dehalococcoidia > JACQUD01 > JACQUD01 > JACQUD01. Next base: position 12,682 of record JACQUD010000033.1, read on the forward strand.
AAATATCGGCTTTTGAGTCTGCCCCTTCGCCGATGGGGATCCTCCCTACAGAGGCCGGACTATAAGGATAGGCTTATCGACGCCTGGATCAGCTTGGAGGCCCTTCTACTCGGCGGACAACCTGGCGAGCTGACGTATCGTGCGGCAGTACGTCTTGCCGAGTTCCTTGGTACGAGTAGGGTTGAGCGGAAAGCCGTCTACAGAGCTGCGGGGATTTCCTACACCTGGAGATCAGCAATAGTCCACGGTGGGAGCTCTAAGAAGGTCGCCAAACGCCAGTCGCTTCAAGAGGCCATCCGGCTTACAACCGAATACCTGCGCTCAGCGTTGCTTAAGGTATTGGACCTTCCTGGCCAGTTCGATCCCAGCAGGCTCGAATCCGACCTACTTGGCCGGGATGTCCAGACCCCTTAACTACTTAACTACCGCCTGGCCAAGAGTTCTCTTAATCTGAGCACGAGGTCGGGTCGCAAGAAGTTCGAGTGCCGTCCAGGGAGGCCCACCAGCATGGACAATAGGTAAAACTCTGACTCGGACTTCTGACATGATCTTCCATCTACCTCGGTGACCCCAGGGTTCGAGTCTTTATACGACTGTCCACAGTAGCCCGACTCAAACTTTTGTGCCCTGACCTGGTCCCGACATTAAAACAGCTTCTGGCTGCGCCAAACTAACGAGCATGTGCGCATTTGCCCTGCGCAAGCTCAGTTTTCCCTTTGCCTGGCTCCTTTGAGACGTTCGTTGAAGTGACATATCTCGGCCAAAGGGCACTGGCAGCAACTCAGGACGGCTGTGAGGCAGCTGCTGGCTGCCTAGTCCAAGAGCGCCCAGTTAGCACGTATGGGGTCATCGGCACCTACAGCGAAGCGAACAAGTTCTTGGAGGAACAGGTCATGCTGAATATCGGCCAACTTGCGCTCGCCAAACACCCTCTCGAGGGCACGCGCCATGTTGACGTCCATGAGCGGCCTATTTTGCCTGTCCCGTGACATTATTTGGTGCTCTTGTGCAATTCCTTCACCATGTACGAGTCCTGAGACGCATACCCGAGACCCCGATAATACTCCTTGGCTCCAACCCCACTCAGCACCGAAAGAGAGGACGCCCCCCAGTCTCTGGCAATCGTCTCGGCCTGTGACAGCAAGGCTTCTCCCAGGCCACGGTGTTGCGCTGCCGCTGGGTTTTCTGTCCCCAGCGGCACTTCCGGGCCGAACACGTGAAGCTCCCTCACCCGGGCCATCTTCTCCAATCTTAGCCGGAGAATGCCGAACAAGGTGGAGTCTTCGTCTTCAAAGGAGAGGAATATCTCCTTGCCCCCCGAGGCCTCGTAGTCCAACCTCTTCAACTTTGGTTCCCCAATAGCCCGACCTTCCCGTTGCCGGTGTCCGTATTCGCGGCAACGTATGCAGTGACAGGACATGCCGGTCTCCTCCATCCGCGCTCGTACCATTTCCCTGAGGCGCGAGTCCCACGGCCCGGCCACTATGTACTGAGAGGGAATGTCCCGCATAAGGCGAGAGATGCGCACGTACTCGGGCACCGAGGACTTTATCTTCGCCAGCATATCAACCAGAATGCCCATCGGATAAGGCTGATAGTGCCCTTCCCGATACCAGCCCTCCAGCTCTGTCCCGGTCACTACCAGGGTGGGGTACAGTTTCAAGCCATCCGGACGGAGCGCCGGGTCCTCGAACAGCCTCCGGCTCATCTCCAGGTCCTTCTCTGCCGTCGAGCCGGGCAGCCCCGTCATCCAGTGGTAGTGCACCTTAAGGCCGTTTTGCCGCAGCCGGCGTGTAGCCTCGACCACTTCGGCCAGCCCATGGCCCCTTCGGATGAGCCGGTAGATATCGTCGTCGAGCGTTTGAACACCCAGTTCCACCCTGGTGCACCCGAAACTGAGCATCCTCTTGATTTCAGCCTCCCCACAGAAATCGGGGCGCGTCTCTATGGTCAGGCCCACGCAGCGTCGCTGGGCGATCTCGTTGGCAGCGAGGGCCTCTTCGAGGTTGGATGCCTCTTGCCCGTTCAAAGCCTCGTAGCACCCACGAATGAAGTCAACTTGGTACTCTACGGGCTCCGCCAGAAAAGTGCCCCCCATGATGATGATCTCGACCTTGTCCGTGGGATGACCCATCGCTTCCAGATGGCCCACCCGCGACCTAACCTGCGATGCGGCATCGAACTCGTAAGGGCGCGCCCACTTCACTGCTGGAGACTGTGGCGTGTAGCTGCGCGGCGTGTTGGGAAAGGTGGGGCAATAGACGCATTGGCCGGGGCATCCTCCAGGTTTCGTCATCACGGCCACCGGAGTCACGCCGGAGATAGTTCGGGTCAGCTTCCTCATGGTATCATATCGAGAAGTGGTCACATCTCGTAGCGCAACGTATCCATCTGCCAACGTCTACGAAGAACTGGCGGAGAGTTGGTATCACCTTCGCCACTTTACTCGGTTCCATCGTCAACTGATTACACTGGGGGACAGGTGGCGGCGCGGTCGCCTGCTCAACATCGGGTGCGGGCACGGCCCAGACTTCCTCCCTTTCGCTGAGGGGGCATTCGATCTGTTTGGCATAGACTCCTCCAGGGAAATGCTCCGCTACGGCCAGAAGTACGCCGCCAAGTTTCGCTTCTCCGCGGTCCTGGTCCTGGGCGACGCCGTGCGGTTGCCCTTTGATGACAACACTTTCGACCACGCCATTGCTATAGCTATCTACCATCATATCAAAGACGAGAACTGCCGTCTTCAAGCCTATCGCGAGCTACATAGAGTGCTCAAGTCTGGCGGAGAAGCATTCATTACAGTGTGGAACCTGCGGCGAAGTAGCCCCTTCTCCAAAAGTGGCGAAGTGATGGTCCCCTGGATGGTACGTGGAAAAGCCGTGTACCGTTATGTATATGTCTACCGTCCGACCGAGTTAAGAAGAGAGCTCATGAAGTCTGGTTTTCGCGTCCTATCTCAGCAACCGCGGGTGTCTTTCTTGGCCCCATTCTACCGCAACATTGCCTTTCTGGTAGCCAAGCGCTCTTAGCTCCAGATCCCTGTAGCGGGAAGAAGTTGCTTGCTGACCTACCTTGACAACCAAATGTCATTGAATAGCGGGGCGATAGAGATTCCCTGCTCTGCCGAGTATATCCTCCCGCAAATGCCACCGTAGCTCATCGAGGAATATGCGTCAGGGGCAGAAGGTTCCCATAGGGAAAGACAGTGACCAGAGCCTGATGTGATGAGATGGCGGAGAACCAACGAGAACAAGGCCTTGACAAAGGAACATCAGGGGTGTATCTTTGGCTCATATTTGTTGCTGCCACCCCAAATAGCCATTTTAAAAAGCTAGTAGCCCAGAGTTAGCCAAGATGGGAACATAGGGACAAAGAGGGCCACGAGGCTCAGCGGGGGCCCTTGATAGAGGGAGGATGAGAGGGAAACTCTGCGAAAACACTGGCTCAAGGTATTGGGTCTTCTGGCGCTTATCGGTCTTCTGGCGGCCCTGGCGGCCTGCTCTGCCGAGGCCACGCCCACCCCCAGGCCTCCCACGCCGACGCCGAGGCCCCCCACCCCGACCCCTGTTCCTCCTACGCCGACACCCATTC
>JACQUD010000032.1 GCA_016210485.1 Chloroflexota bacterium
GTTTAGCGCGCAGCGTTCGGGACGCTGAGGTCGGTGGTTCAAATCCACTCGCCCCGACCATCCTCTTGGCCGGCTCTCGGCAGTCCTACAGGCCGTCAGATCCTGTGCCATCAAATACGATTTAGTCCTTTTGTTCTGACCTCTGGGAGAGGTGTTCGTATCTGTAGTAACGTCTTGTCCTAGGGCGTGCTAAAGAGTTCGTTAGCAGAATGTTAGCAAAACCTGGAAGCGGGGATTTGGGAATAAGTTAGCACTTTGAGATTCAGGCAGGGTTGCAAGGAAAACTACGTGGCACGTTCTTGCCTCATCGTCTGATAGGCGACCGCATCAGCCTGCGCGGGAGAATGCGCGTTTGCAAGTCGGAGAAGGATAATGTACGCTGTAAGCATATTGGTGCACCGCAGGGGAGTGATGATGAAACGAGTTTTCGGCGATACAGACCGGATCAAGAAGATGGTGCGTGTTCCCGCGAAGAACACGCCGGGCGCTCAAGCGCAGGCTGGGGCACCCGCAGGGCTCGTAGAGGCTATAAGAGGCTCACTGGCTGATGGCTTCCTGCCCTGTGCGGCGGCGTTCGGAATCGCCAAGAAGCTCAAGATCCCTCTAGTTGTGGTCGGCGATGCCGCCGATGACATAGGCGTCAGGGTGGTCAATTGCCAACTCGGTTGCTTCAAGGTTGACAAGAGCGTCCACGATCTCGTTGGAAAGACCGTCAGACCGGAACTGGCCGCAGCTGTCGAGTCCCATATCGCTAACGGTTCACTGACCTGCGCCGACGTATTCGGTCTAGCCAGGCGTCTCAAAGTGCGCCCCATAGAAATCGCCGACGCTGCCAACCAGAGTCACACCAAGATCCACCACTGCCAGCTCGGCTGTTTCTAGCCAATAATACTTTTTTTGTAGGTTGAATTGAGCGCACCGTTCTCTACTCGTTTGTCAAACCCCACTGAGAGTGCAATGTTTCCTCCGCTCATCCCTTTCATCTTAGGCTCCTTGGGCGGTGTTCCCTGGGCCTGGGTGAGATGGCGCTCGCCCCGACATTTCTCTGACCGAAGTCATTGGGCAGTAGACAAGAGTTAGAGAGGGAGAGACCCTATATGAGAGCACTCAAAGCAGCGTTGGCGCTGGTCATCACGTTTCTAATAACGGGAGGTATCCTCCTGCTCATCCTGGCTCTATTGCTCTTGGCTAGGCTGACCGAGTTCTTGCCCCGGAGGAAACTGGGGGCTGCCTGAGCCCCCCGTTCCCGGCTGCCTGGCTCTCTTCGCCTCCGCCTGCCACCGCTCGATGAGGCGCCGCTCGTTGGAAGTGAGCTGGGCGAGGGATAGGAGGTCGGGGCGGCGCTCCCAGGTCCGTCGCAAGGACTGGAGGCGGCGCCACTTGGCCACCTCTTCGTGGTTGCCGGAGAGGAGTTCCGACGGCACTTCCCATCCCTGAAATATAGTGGGCCGGGTATACTGAGGGTGCTCCAGGATGCCGGCGACGAAGGAATCCTCCCCTGCCGCCGCCCCCACCACCTCGGGAAGCAGCCTGACTACGGCATCCACCACCACCATGGCTGCCGGTTCCCCGCCGGTGAGCACGTAGTCGCCTATGCTGAGCTCGTCGGTGGCCAGATGCTGCCTCACCCGCTCGTCCACCCCTTCGTAGTGGCCGCAGAGGAGCAGGAAGCCCGGGAGATGAGACAGCTCCTGGGCCACCCGGTGGCTGAAGGGGCGGCCCTGGGGAGTGAGCAGGATGACAGGGATACGGGCCTCAGCCCCCAACTCCTCCGACATCTCTTTGAGGGCAGCCTCCGCCGCCGAGAAAAGGGGCTCTGGCTTGAGGACCATCCCCGGGCCTCCGCCGTAGGGGTAGTCGTCCACCATCCGGTGCCGGCCCAGGCCGTGCTCCCGTAAATTGTGCAGCACAATCTTGACCTGGCCCTGGGCAACCGCTCTGGCCAGGATACTCTCCCGGAAGACCCCGGCGAACATTCCGGGGAATAGAGTGATTATATCAATTCGCATGGGGCTGGCTCGGCGGCGTCCCAGTGTGCTCCGTTACATCGCCTCGGAGGATCTCCAGCCCGTGGCCCAGGGCGGGGAGGATGGCCTCCAGGCTCTCCCTCACCCCTTTGGGGCTGCCCGGAAGATTCACGATGAGGGTCCGGCCCCGGACGCCGGCCACGCCCCGGCTGAGCATGGCCATGGGGGTCTTACTCAGGCCCTGGGCGCGCATGGCCTCGGCCAAGCCCGGGACAGGCCTCTCGACGACCGACTGAGTGGCCTCGGGGGTGACATCCCGAGGCCCCAGGCCGGTGCCGCCGGTGGTCAGGATGAGGTCTAGCCCCTCCTTGGCCCAGCGCCGGAGGCGGCTGGCGATGGCGTCCCTCTCGTCGGGGACTACCTCGTAGCGGACCTCCTGGAACCCCATGGGGAGGAGCATCTCCCGGATGACCTGGCCGCTGGTATCCTCCCGCTCCCCCCGGGAGCCTTTATCGCTGGCCGTCAGAATGCCCAGGGTGAACATTATAGCCTCCGCTGGCTCCATCATAGCATAGCTGGCAGAGGGGATGAAGGCCAAAACACAAATTGTTCAGGGCGCTATATGCTATCTTAGAAGACTGAGAGTTAAGAAGAGATGTCTCCAAGCCAGCTGACCCACATCCCTGTCCTCCTGAACGAGGTCCTGGCGGGTCTCCAGGTGCGCCCCGGGGGCCGCTACGTAGACGCCACGTTGGGGGCCGGGGGCCACGCCCAGGCCATCCTGGAGATCTGCTCGCCGGGGGGCAGGCTCCTAGGGCTGGACGCTGACCCCCAGGCCGTGGCCCTGGCTCAGGGGCGGCTGGAGAAGTTCGGCCCGGCGGCCACGCTGGTTTGCCGGAATTTTAGAGAACTGGCCGATGTCTGCCAGGAGCATGGCTTCCACCCTGTGGATAGCATCCTCTTCGACCTGGGCCTCTCCTCCCTTCAACTGGAGGCCGAGGAGAGGGGTTTCAGCTTCCAGAGGGAAGGCCCCCTGGACATGCGCTTCGGCCCCGACCAGGAGCTCACTGCCGCCGACATCGTCAACACCTACTCTGAGCTGGAGCTGACCCGGCTCCTGGAAACCTACGGCGAGGAGCACCAGGCTCGCCTCATCGCCCGGCGCTTTGTCCGGTGCCGGCCCCTGAGGACCACCCTGGAGCTGGCGGAGGCCGTCGCTCAGGCCACAGGCGGTCGGCACGGGCGCATCCACCCTGCCACCAGGACCTTCCAGGCCCTGCGCATCGCCGTCAACAGCGAGCTGGAGAGCCTGGAGTTGGCTCTGAAGCAAGCGCCCGACTTGCTCAGAGAAGGGGGAAGGTTGGCCGTCATCGCTTACCACTCCCTGGAGGACCGTCCGGTGAAGCAGTTCCTGCGTCGGACGCACTCCCTGAGGCCCGTCAACAAAAAGGTGCTCCGGCCCTCTCGAGAGGAAGTGATGCGAAATCCTCGTAGTCGCAGCGCCCGGATGAGGGTGGCGGAGCGGGTTTTTTGAGTATTCGGCAATCCCTTGTTTGAAGTATTGACACAGCCGAGTTTGTATGTTAGCGTTCTACTACACATGGTAGGAATCAGCAGGCAGAAGGGATCTTCGCCCAGGTGAGGCCCAGATTTCGATTCCGACCGCAGGCTAAGGGTTTGGCCACGGTGCTGGGTGGCCGGGAGGCTGAGATCATGGAGGCCCTGTGGCGGGAGTCGCCGGCCTCGGTGTCCCAGATGCATCAGGCGCTCAGCCGGCGTCAGAAGGTGGCCTATACCACTATCATGACCATCATGTCCCGGATGGCGCAAAAAGGGCTTCTGGCCCGCACCCGCTCGGGGAACGCCTACCTTTACTCGCCCGCTATCTCCAAAGAGGATTTCCAGCGCCAGGTGGTGGAGGGGGTGGTGGACAGCCTCATGGAAGGGTTCACCCAGCCGGCCATGTCCTACTTCATGGAGCGCCTGTCGCGCCAGGATGAGACCATCCTTGAGGAGTTGGAGCGCCTCATCCAAATGAGGCGGCCGCCAAAACAGGAGCCCTGAGAATGTTCCACGCGGGGTCATGGCTGGAGTCGCTAAACATCTACATAGTGGAGAATATCGTCCACTCCGCTGTGGCCCTGGGGTTGGTCTGGTTGATCCTGGCCCTTTTCAAAATCAAGGAGCCGGCTCTAAGAATTAAGTTCCTCCTGCTACCCCTGGCGCTCCCCATTTTCACCCCCATCCTGTTCTACCTGCTTTTCCCTCAGCGCCAGGGCATGTCGGTGCTCCCTGTAGATAAAATGCTAAACCTGAGAGCTGCCTTCCCTGACCCGGCGCTCTGGAAAGCGGTTAGCTCCCTCCTGACCGCGGCCCTCCTGGTTGTAGCTGCCTTCCTCCTCCTGAAGGGGGCCCTCAGCCTTTTCTCTTTGCTGTGGCTGCCCAGGCGGTTCCGCCAGATAAAAAAGGGAGAGAATAGCCAGCTAGATGCCATCCTGGAGACCGATGGTGCCCGTGCCGGCAACAGAAGGCCGAAAGTCTTGCTCTCCCCCTCCTCGGAAGTGCTCTGCTGCTCTTTCGGGCTGGTCAAGCCCTATCTACTCATATCTTACGGCCTGCTCCTGCGCCTGAACGACTCCCAGATAGAAGCGGTCGTGGCCCACGAGGTGGGACATATCCGGCGACGGGACGGGTGGCTGGGCTTCGCCCTGGTTACTCTGCGACACATCCTTTTCTTCAATCCGGTGGTCCACCTGGTCAGCCGACGCCTTCGACTGGAGTCGGAGATGGCCGCCGACGATGCGGCCCTGGGCCGCGGCCTGGACCGCTCAACCTACGCTCAAACTCTGGTAGCGGTGTGCCGGCTCGCCGCCGCGCCCCAGGCCGCTCACCTTGGCTGGAGCGCCTTCTCCGCTGGAGCCTGGGCACTGAGGAGGCGAGTGGAACATGTCCTGGAGCCTGGCTCTATCTCCGGGTCGAGCTATCAGCGCTGGCTGCCCGTGCCCATGGCGGTCGGGCTTCTGGTCATCCTCTTCTTCCTGTGCTGAAATTTTTTGCCTCAAACTACTACATAGCGTAGCAAATTCGCTGGAAGAAAAAAGGAAAGGGAACAGAAACGAGGTGAAGAAAGATGGGCCCTTGACTTAAGTTAAGACAAACTTTCCCAGCACCAAAATATTTTATGAGGTGACAGATGAGTAAGAAAGGATACCTATTGGCTGTTCTTGGAGTTCTGGTCCTGGTGGCAGGGGTGCTCATTTTGGGGGCATGCACCGGGGCCCAAGGTACTCAGGGACCCCAGGGAGAGCGCGGGCCTCAGGGTGAGCGGGGACTCCAGGGGTCTCCAGGGACTACCCCTTCCCAGGCAGAGCTCAAAGCCCTCATCGCTGAGGTCTTGAGAGGAACACCCTCAACGGTGGCCGCCATCGCCAGGGGAGGCCGGCTCTACGATAACTGGGTGGAGGAGACCAAGGCTACTGCCCCGGCGAGCAATCAGCCCCTGTGGGCGCTCCAGACCACTAATGCCAGGACCGGCATAGACACCTGGCGATGCAAGGAATGCCACGGCTGGGACTACAAAGGAAAGGGAGGCGCTTATAGCAAAGGCTCCCATTACACCGGGTTTGTCGGCGTCTACGATGCCGGCACCTCCAAGTCACAAGAGCAGCTCTTGGGCATTCTGAAGGGGGCTACCAACGCCCGGCATGACTTCTCCCAAGTGCTCGACGAGCAATCCCTCAACGAGTTGGCTGCCTTCCTTAGCCAGGGCCTGATAAACGAGACGGCGTATATAGATTACGCCACCAAGAAGCCTATCGGGGGGACCGCCACTAATGGTGCTCAGCTTTATAGCGGTGTCTGCGCTGCCTGCCACGGCGCCGATGGCAAGCAGATAAACTTCGGCAGCGCCGAGGAGCCAGAATACGTGGGCACCGTTGCCGCAGATAACCCCTGGGAGTTCCTGAACAAGGTGCGCTATGGCCAGCCAGGCACTACCATGCCATCTGGTTTGGTAAGTGGCTGGAATCTACAGAACGTTATGGATGTGCTGGCCTACGCTCAAACGCTATCCCAATAGTAAGAACGCCTCTTAGTGGCGTAATCCGAGAGGCCTGGCCAATAGGCCAGGCCTCTCACTTTCTTCCAGAGGCGGTGTTGCCTTGACCCAGCGCCCATGCTAATATACATTCAATTCCACTAAAACATCGGATTGGCATCGAGGCGTAAGATGAAGTGCCGAGGCATTCGTGGGGCCACTACGGTGGAAAGCAACACCAAAGAAGCCCTGGCCGCCGCCACCAAGGAGTTGCTGGGAAAGCTGGAGGAGGCCAATCAGGTCCGTAGAGAGGACGTGGCCTTCATCTACTTCACCACTACCCATGACCTGAACGCCTCTTTCCCGGCGGCCACTGCCCGGGAGATGGGCTGGACCGATGTCGCCCTCCTCTGTGGCCACGAAATGAATGTACCAGGCAGTCTGGCCCGATGCCTACGCATTTTGCTTCTGGTCAATACCGAGAAGCGACCGGAGGAACTGGTGCACATTTATATCCGGGGGGCGAAGAACCTCAGAAGCTGGGAGCGCCCCCCAGGATAGCGAGGGCAGAACGGAGAAAGAGAATGATTGTCGTCATGAAAGTAGGCCACACCACGGAGGAGCTGGACGGGGTGGTGGCTCGGATAACCGAAGCCGGCTTCAGAAGCAACCTTTCTCGCGGTGTTGAGCACACCGTGGTGGGCGTGGTGGGCCAGCCCCCTCCGGACCTCAAGGATGACCTGGAGGTCCTGGCCGGGGTGGAGGACGTCATCCCCATCACCAAGCCCTATAAGCTAGCCAGCCGCGACTTCCAACCTGTGGACACCCTAATCCAGATGAAAGATGTGGTCATCGGCGGACCGGAGTTAGTGGTCATGGCCGGGCCCTGCGCCGTGGAGACGGAGGAGCAGGTGATGGCCACAGCCAAGGCAGTGAAGGCCGCCGGGGCCCACATCCTCAGAGGTGGCGCCTACAAGCCCCGCACCTCACCCTACCAGTTCCGGGGCCTGGGGGAGGCGGGCCTCAGAATCCTGGCCCTGGCCCGCCAGGAGACGGGTCTGCCCATCATCACCGAGGTGATGGCTCCCGAGGACGTGGAACTGGTGAGCCGCTACACCGACATCCTCCAGGTCGGGGCGCGCAATATCCAGAATTTCCCTCTGCTGGACGAGGTGGGCAAGGCCCATAAGCCGGTGATGCTCAAGAGGGGCATGTCCACCACCTATCAGGAGTGGCTCCTCTCCGCGGAATACATCCTGGCCCAGGGCAACAAGCAGGTCATGCTCTGCGAACGAGGCATCCGCACCTTCGAGACCTACACCCGGAACACCCTGGATGTCAATGCCATCCCCGTCATCCAGAAGCTCTCCCACCTGCCGGTCATCGCCGACCCCTCCCACGGGACGGGGAAATGGTATCTGGTAACGCCGGCAGCCCTGGCGGCGGTGGCCGCGGGGGCCGACGGCCTGCTCATCGAGGTCCACCCCTCCCCGGACCACGCCCTGGCCGACGGCGCCCAGTCCCTTACCTTTGAGAACTTCCAAGCCTTGATGGAGAAAGTGGCCCAGGTGGCCCAAGCAGTAGGCAAACCCCTGGCCAAAACCTCGGCCAACGCAATCCAATCCCAGAGAAAGCGTGCCTGAGACCGGCGGCCTCCTCTTCGGCCCGGCCGGCATCCCTCTGAGCGCCAAAGGGGGCACCACCCAGGACGGGATAGAGCGGGTGGCCGAGCTGGGCCTGGGCTGCCTGGAGATAGAGTTCGTCCAGGGGGTGCGAATGGGCACCCAGACAGCTAAAGAGGTGGGCCAGGCGGCCCAGGAACATGGAGTGGCATTGAGCGCCCACGCCCCCTACTACATCAACCTCAACGCCCATGAGCCGGAGAAGCTCCTGGCCTCCCAGGAACGCATCCTCCAGACAGCCCGCATCGGCGCCCTCTGCGGAGCCGGGAACATCACCTTCCACCCCGCTTTCTACCTGGGCGACCCTCCATCCATGGTCTTAGATAAGGTGAAAGTGGCCCTGGCCGAGGTAGTGGCCGCCCTCCGCGCCGAAGGAAATAAGGTGCGCCTCCGCCCCGAGGTCATGGGCAAGCCCTCCCAGTTCGGCACCATAGACGAGCTCCTGGAGCTCTCCGCAGGGCTGGATGGGGTGGAGCCGACCTACGATGTCTCCCACTGGCACGCCCGCACCGGGGCCTTCAACACCTATGGAGAGTTCCTGGCCTTCTTCCGAAAGGTGGAAGATAAGCTGGGCCGCAAGGCGGCCCTGGAGCATGTGCTCCTCCATGTGTCAGGCATAGACTACGGCATGAAAGGGGAGCGCAAACACCTGGTGCTGGCCAACGCCGACTTCAACTATCGAGACCTGCTCCGGGCGCTCAGGGATCTAAGAGTACAGGGCCTCATCATCTGTGAGAGCCCCAACCTGGAGGAGGATGCCTTGCTGCTGAAGCAGACATACCAAGAGATGGGGCTGACCTAGAATTATCGGATATTATGAAGAGGACTTAGTAGAACCTTATTTTACCCACCCACTTTTAGAAGATCGGCTCCTATAAGCCCTGGGGGCTCGGGGGCACTGCCCCAGAACGTAACTTGGGCGGGTGGGTGGGAAAGGAAAACATCGCTTCAAAGCTTTTAAGGAGAGCAGCTTGGCCCTGGACCTCTCGGTGAATCTGGCCCCCAGGCATCCCCGGGGACTGCCTCTGAGGAACCCGGTGATGACCGCCTCGGGCACCTGCGGCTACGGCCTGGAGCTGGCCGAGGCCATGGATGTCCAGAGGCTAGGGGCTATTGTCTCCAAGGGAACTACGCTTCACCCCCGCTCTGGCAACCCTCAGCCACGCCTGGCCGAGACAGCCTCCGGCCTCCTCAACTCCATCGGGCTGGAAAACATCGGGGTGGAGGCCGTAGTCCGGGACAAAGCCCCGGCCTGGGCCAAGTGGCAAGTTCCTGTAATAGTGAACATCGCCGGGGAGACGGTGGCGGAGTATGCGGCCATAGCCCGCCGCCTGGAGGGCGTGGCGGGGGTGGCCGCCCTGGAGGTCAACGTAAGCTGCCCCAACGTGGAGACGGGAGGCCTGGAATTCGGCACCAGCCCCAGCGCGTCGGCCCAGGTCACTGAGGCCGTGCGCCGGGCCACCACCCTTCCCATCATCGTCAAGCTCACCCCCAACGTAACGGACATCCTGGAGGTGGCCCGGGCGGCGGAGGAGGCCGGCGCCGACGCCCTCACCCTCGTCAACACCCTGCGCGGCATGGCCATAGACAGGGCCAATCGGCGGCCTTTCCTGGGGGCCATCACCGGGGGCCTCTCCGGCCCGGCCATAAAGCCCGTGGCACTCTACATGGTCTACCGGGTGGCCGGGGCGCTGGATATACCCGTCATCGGCTGCGGTGGCATCGCCTCCGCCGAGGACGCCCTGGAGTTCTTTATGGCCGGCGCTCGGGCCATCCAGGTGGGGACGGCCACCCTGATTAACCCCGGAGCGCCCCTGGAAGTGCTGGAGGGCATCGAGCATCTCCTGGAGGCCCAGGGTCTCTCCAGCCTCTCTGAAATCACAGGAGCTGCCCTGCCCAAGAGAGGCTGACCAATGAAACTCAATCCAAGCTTGCTCAGGCAATGGGATTGGGGCCTGTACTTGCTGATATTCCTGTACATGGGCCTACCCCAAATTTATCGTTCTTACAGCGTTTATTTGATAGGCAATGCCATCCCTGATACCAATGCCCTCGCAACCGTCGCTCAGTGGCAGTTCATGGAACTCCTGCTAGAGGTCGTCCAGGAGACCTTTGTGCTGGCAATATTTTTCTTTGTCGGGAGGTCTCTCCAGAACAGTATGAGCCCTGGGTATCCAATTAGAACCGCTTACACCATTATCTTCCTCTTTTCAACATTTATCGCAGCGATCATCTTCGCCCTATCCGGCAGCTTCGTGGACATTATCGGAACGCCGAAGACGATACAAGAAACTACCTCGCTATTTCTGAAGATAAAGTCTGCTGGCATTCCCATCGTGCTGTTAAGCACAGCCTCTGTGATCATGATCGAGACGATTAACCGGAAGAAGCTGATTCTGGCCACGGCTGTACTGAGTGTGCTGTACCGTGCGATTCTGGATAGCCTCTTCTACGGTGGCTATCCCTTCTCGCTGAATCTCGGGGTTTTAGGCGTTGCTTGGTCGGACACTATCGCCGCCCTAGCCTTACTCATAACTATATTCTTTCTAGTCCGGCCCATGATCAGGGAGACAATGGTAAGGTGGAGCGACTTCTTCTCATTCAAAGACTGGAAGACCTATGTGAAAGTGGGTTTTGGATCAGGTCTGGATAGTCTGGTGAGAAACTTTGCCTACTTTTTCATGATCGTTCGGCTTCTTAATCTGCTGGGAGAGAACGCTATTGGTGGCTACTACCTTGCGATGCACATTTTTTGGAGTTTCCTGCTTGTGCCTATCCTTGCCCTTTCTGAAAGCGCCAAGGTTTTGATAGCTAATCACTGCGCAGATTTACACAAAGTGCGAACCCTGTGGGCTGCCTCAATGCTCATTGGAGTCATAATCGTTGTCGCCTGGTTAGTCCTTGTGCCCTTCTGGCGAGACTTCGCAGAGTTTCTGAATCCCAACGATGAATTTGTCAACTATTCTGTGCGGGCGATGCTAATTCTGCTCATTCCCTATGTCTTGCTTGCATTCAACCTTATCACTGACAGCATCTTCTACGGCGTCGGAAGAACCAAGTACATGGCATACCAATCCATAATCACTAATGGAACGGTCTATGTCGCAGCATTCTCTGCCTACATAGCGGGAGTATGGACGCCAACTTTCAACTCCATCTTATGGCTATTCAGTATGGGAATCCTGGTTGACTCGGCTTTGACCTTGTACTTGGCCTTTCATGTCCTGTTCCCTAGAGATCAACTAAGAGGCGCAAAGAGAATCCCCGATTTGGCAACACTACCCTAGAGTCAACATTTGCCGGGCCTAGTGAGACGCCAACCAGAGCCCAGAGAAGGCCGGTGCATAAGGGATGACCTCACCCTACTCACCTTGATTTATGCTGCCTCCTATGATAGCCTTACCGATAAGTGCTCGAATAAGGTTTCAATGTAAATGCGCATCATCGTCCTAGGGGCGGGCTTCGGCGGGCTGATGGCAGCCCTGGAGTTGGAGAGGCGGCTGCGTCGCGAGCCCGAGATTGAGGTGGCCCTCATAGACCGTCACCCCTATCACCTGTTCACCCCCATGCTCTTCCAGGTGGTGGCTGGGGAGGTAGAGCCAGGGCACATCGCCTATCCCCTGCGCTGGCTGATGCGGGGCAAGAAGCTGAAGTTTTACGAGCGTGAGATACGCCACATAGACTTGGCCAACAAGAAAGTGCTCCTGGATGACGCCGAGCTGGACTATGATTACCTGGTCATGGGACTGGGAAGCATCACCAATTTCTTCGGCGTGCCCAAGGCAGAAAGCAACGCCTTCCCGGTAAAAAGCCTCCGAGAGGCCATGGCCATCAAGCACCGCATCATTGACGCCTTCGGCCAGGCCGAGGCCGAGCCCCGTCCCGAGGTCCGTCGCAGGCTACTCAGCTTCAGCGTAGTGGGCGGGGGAGCCACCGGTGTAGAGTTGGTGGCATCATTGCACGATCTGTTTCATCAGGTCCTGTCCCGAGATTACCCCCGCATCAACCCCAACGAGGTGTCCCTCTTCCTGGCCGAGGCCTCCTTCTCTCTCCTGGCGGGGATGGACCCTGGCATGGGCCAAATAACTTTGAAGAAGCTCCGGGTCAAGGGCGTGGACATCCACATGGGATGCCGCATCGTGGGCATTGATGAGGGCGGCATACACACCGCGGACGCCGCTTTCTTCCCCTGCCACACAGTCATCTGGGCCACGGGCATCAGACCCAACCCCCTCACGGAGCCCCTCCCCGTGCTCAAGGCCAAGGACGGACGGATCATAGTCCAGGACACCCTGGAGGCCCCCCAATGGCCCGGGGTCTACATTGTAGGAGACATCGCCTGTTTCCTGAACAAGGCCACAGAGACCCCCCTCCCTTGCAAAGCGGCGGTGGCGGCCCAAGAAGGGAGGGCCGCAGCCCAAAACATACTGCGCTCCCTCCGTGGACTGGACACTCTACCTTTCCATTACCGATACGAGGGCGACCTGGTGGCTCTGGGTCGTAACGCCTCGGTGGCCAGGGTCGCCAGGAGGTGCTTCGATGGTTTCCCAGCCTGGTTCCTGTGGCGCATCGTCCACCTTCAGAAGCTGCCCGGGTTCCGCAACCGAGTGAGCGTGGCCCTGGACTGGACCTTCGATTATCTCCTCCGCCGAGACACCATGAGGCTTGAGTAGCCGGCCTAGATGCCCCAGCCTGGGGTCTTGACGAGAGCCCGAGAAAGATGTATAAATTAGGTTAGCACTCTCAGGGACGGAGTGCTAACCAAGTTGAATTCCGAGGGAGGAGGTGTTATATGGCTATCAATCTGGAGCCATTGGCCGACCGGGTGGTGGTGCGGCCCCTGAAGAAAGAAGAGGTAACCAAAGGGGGCATCCTCATCCCTGACACAGCCAAAGAGAGGCCCCAAGAGGGCGAGGTCATCGCCGTGGGCCCGGGCCGGCTGGACGACAAGGGCAAACGCATCACCCTGGAGGTGAAGGCGGGCGACAAAATCCTCTTCGCCAAGTTCGCCGGAACAGAGTTCAAAGCCGACGAAGACGAGCTAATCGTCCTCAGGGAGAGCGACATCCTGGCTCGGATAACCTAGCCGGGACAGAACTGATAGAGATAATAGAGATAGTAGTAGGAGGTAGCAAAAATGGCCAAACAATTGCTTTATAACGTGGAGGCCAGGGCCGCCCTGGTGCGGGGTATCGACGCCCTGGCCGACGCAGTCAAGCTGACCCTGGGGCCCAAGGGACGCAATGTGGTCCTGGACAAGAAGTGGGGCCCGCCCCAGGTGTGCAGCGATGGCGTGACCATCGCTAAGGAAATAGACCTTCAGGACCCCTTCGAGAACATGGGCGCCCAGCTCATCAAGCAGGCCGCCTCCAAGACCAACGACATCGCCGGGGATGGCACCACCACCGCCACGGTGCTGGCCCAGACCATGGTCCAGGAGGGCATGAGAAATGTGGCCGCCGGGGCCAACCCTATAGCCCTGAGGCGAGGCATCGAGAAAGCCACCGCCGCCATCGTGGAGAAGATCAAGAAAGAGGCCATCCCTGTTACCAACAAGGAGCAGATGACCCAGATTGCCTCCATCTCGGCCAACGACGCCGAGATCGGCAGCCTTCTGGCTGAGGTCATGGACAAGGTGGGCAAGGACGGGGTCATCACCGTGGAGGAGGGCAAGGGCCTGCGCTTCGAGACGGAGTTTGTGGAGGGGATGAACTTCGACCGGGGCTACATCAGCCCTTACTTCGTCACCAACGCCGAGCGCATGGAGACGGTCATCGAGGACCCTTATATCCTCCTCACCGACAAGAAAATCTCCGCGGTGTCCGAGCTTCTCCCCCTCCTGGAGAAGGCCCTACAAATATCCAAGAGCCTGGTTATTGTAGCCGAGGATCTGGATGGGGAGGCCCTGGCCACCCTGGTGGTGAACAAGCTGCGTGGGACCCTCAACTGCCTGGCCGTCAAGGCTCCAGGCTTCGGCGACAGGCGCAAGGAAATGCTGCAAGACATGGCCATCCTCACCGGCGGCCAGGTCATCACCGAGGAGAAAGGCCGCAAGCTGGAGTCGGCCACGGTGTCCGATCTAGGACGGGCCCGCAGGGTGGTCTCCAACAAGGACGATACTACCATCATCGAGGGCAAAGGCTCGGAGAAGGACATCAAGGACCGGATGCGGCAGATCAAAGTGCAGATAGATGAGACCACCTCGGACTACGACAAGGAGAAGCTCCAGGAGCGTCTGGCCAAGCTCTCCGGCGGCGTGGCAGTGATCAAGGTAGGCGCCGCCACCGAGGTGGAGCTCAAAGAGAAGAAGGGCCGGGTGGAGGATGCCCTCTCTGCCACCAGGGCCGCGGTGGAGGAAGGAGTGGTGCCGGGAGGCGGGGTGGCCCTGCTCAACGCTTTGCCCGCCCTGGATAGCCTGAAGCTGGAGGGAGATGAGGCCACCGGGGCCAACATCGTAAAAAAGGCGGTGGAGGAGCCTATCAGGCGCATCGCCATCAACGCTGGGGTCGAGGGGTCCGTGATAGTGGACGGGGTGAAGCGGGCTCACAAAAAGGGATGGGGCTACGACGCCGCCAAGGAAGAGTACGGCGACATGGTAGCCAAGGGCATCATCGACCCGGCCAAGGTCACCCGGGCCGCCCTAGAGAACGCCGCCTCAGTAGCTGCCATGATCCTCACCACAGAGACCCTGGTCACCGACATCCCGGAGAAGGATAAGGCTCCGGCGATGCCCCCGGGCGGCGGCATGGGCGAATATTAAGCCGTAACCTCGTAGCAAAAGAAGAGGGGCCTCCCCTTCGGGGAGGCCCTCTTCTTAACTATCTCTCCCAGGCATCCCTTAGGGGGATTGCTGACCCTGTTGCCGCTGTCCCCCGTAGGAGCCCCCACCGAAGAAACCAGCCCCCTCAGACATGATGAGGATAGACCTGGCTATAACGGCGCCGTCCTCACCACGTTGGCCAACCACCGTTGCCCTCAGGCCTCAGGATACCTACCTACAATCCTCAAAGAAAGAGGATTGCTACCGCTGGAAATGAGGAGGACGCCCCTCCAGGACGGACTGGACACCCTCCCGGGCATCCTGAGAAGTGAGAGCCTGGGCCAGGAGACGGCTTTCCAGAGCCAGCCCCGCCTCCAGGCTCAAGTCCAACCCCCGCACCACCGCCGCCTTGGCCAGCCGCACCGCCACGGGGCTCAGGGACAGGATTCTGCTAGCCATCTCCTGAGCTGTCGGCAGGAGCCGGGGGCGGGGAACCACCCGATTCACCAGCCCAAGGCGCAGCGCCTCTCCAGCACCGATGCGATCCCCCAAGAGGACCATCTCCATGGCCTTGCCCAAGGGTATGTGGCGGGGCAGAGTCTGAGTGCCTCCGGCGGTGGGCACCATCCCCAACCCCACCTCGGGCAGGCCGAACTGGGCCTCCTCCGAAGCCACCCTGAGGTCGCAGCACAGGGCCATCTCTACCCCCGCCCCCAGGGCGTAGCCATGAATGGCAGCGATGAGGGGTTTCTCCTGAGCCAGGAACAACCCCCATAGATCCCGCTGCCAGCGCACCCGGCGGGCGATGGCCCGAGAGGGGGCAGTGCCAAACTCAGATATATCGGCGCCAGCACAGAAGGCGCGCTCCCCAACCCCCTGGAGTATGACGGCCTGGACATCAGGGTCCTCAGCCACGGACCCCAAGACCGCGTAAAGCTCGTCCCGCATTTGGATGCTGACGGCATTCAGTGCCTGGGGCCGATTCAAAGTTATATAAGCAAGGGGTCCTTCCTTGGAGTAGAGGATAGTCTGAAAAGGAGGCATGGCCTTAGGGGTCTACGGCCCGATCCATGAGCTCTCGCAAAGATACGACGTTATGCCTGGAACCTATCCTGTTAAGCGCATGGGCATCGCTATTGGTCAGCATGAGCAGCCCTTTCTCCCGGGCATACTCGCGGGCCTTCTCTTTAGCTATCTCGTACCCGTGGAGGGCGTTATCCACCTCAATGCCCTGCACCTCCCCCACCTCGTGGAAAGAGCGCTCTACCAGTTCCCTGGGGTGAACCCAGAACCGAAAGACTTTGTTATTGGGCAAATAGAGCTCCACCTGCTCCTCCCTCACACCCCTGGCCCACTCCCTGCCAGGGAGGATAAGGATATCATCATCGAAATGGGCCTTGGCCATCTCCATGAAACGGTAGCCATACTCCCGGTCCCAGTGCTCGGTGTCGGCGATGCCGTCCAGGCCTGCCTCTTTGATGCGGTCCAGTACCTTCCGCACCACATCTGGGCTGGGCTGATAGTATCCCAGACACTCATAGACGTGGCAGTGCAAATCCAACTTCAGCTTCTTATCCAAGTTCTCCGGAGCAAAGAAATCTTTCACTGCTGAGACTCATCCCCCCTTGAAACGCGGAGACCTTTTCTCTAGAAAGGCGCGGATGCCCTCATCCCGGTCGGCAGTGGTCTGAAGTATAATAGAGAGGTCTGCCTCCAGGCGCAGCCCTTGATCCAGAGGGGCATCCATCCCCTTAGCCACTGATTCTTTGGCGTAAGTTACAGCGATGGGGGCCCGCTCCAGTATGCGCCTGGCCATCTCCTCGGCCCCTGCCAGGGCGTCACCACGGGGAGTCAAACGGTTGACCAATCCCAAGCTCAAGGCTTGGGCGGCATCCAGGGTCTCAGCGATGAGCAACATCTCCAGGGCTTTGCCCCGTCCCACCAGTCGAGGCAGGCGTTGGGTGCCGCCTCCCGCAGGGATGAGGCCCATGGCTACCTGGGGGAGAGAGAAGCGAGCCTCCTGAGAGGCCACCCTCAGATCGCAACACAGAGCCAGCTCCAAGCCAGCGCCTATAGCATCCCCCTCTATGGCAGCGATGATGGGCAGCCGCAGGCCGGCCAGCGCAACAGTAGCCTGCCGGGCCGGCGGCCATCGCCGCTGCTCCATAGCCCCCCCCCAACCACGCCGATACTCCTCCAGGTCCTCTCCACAGCAGAAGATTCCCCCCGCTCCAGCCAGCAAAACGAGGCGCGCCTCATCGTCATCGGTTATCTGCTGACAGGCCTCGGCTATCTCCTCAGCCATTGCCATATCCAGGAGATTGCCTCGCTGAGGGCGGTTCAGGATAAGATAGCAAACTGCATCTCGTTTCTCTACGAGAATAGCCTGATAACGCAATCCGCTCCTAAAACTTGAGTTGGAAGATTTGCTCCCATGATAAGGCGAGATAGCTTTAAGTGTCAAGGGAGATAGGTTGTTTCCCCCAGTTGACTTCCTGATTGCCTTAACTTACTATCTAGCTATCCACATAAAGCAGGAATGGGTCCGCGTAAAGCAGGCTCTTTTGTTTAAAGACTTACCTCTACGCAAGTGAAAACAAGCACTGAGACCCTCCCCAGGGTCAAAATCTTCTACGGTTGGTGGGTAGTCTTGGCGTGCTCTCTCCTCATGTTCTATAACGCGGGCACCTTCTTCTACGCCTTCAGTGCTTTCTTCAATCCTATCAGGGCGTCCCTGACTCTTTCCGCCACCGCAGTAGCAGCGGCTTTCTCTATGAGGAGCCTGGAGGGGGGCATAATGTCGCCGGCTGTCGGTTTCGTGGTGGACAGGGCCGGACCCCGAAAGATGATACTATTCGGCTCACTGATTGCGGGCTTGAGCATGATGTGGCTCAGCCGTGCTGACTCTTTGCTCACCTTCTATACCCCTTTTATACTACTCTCGTTAGGCACCAGCTTCAGCTCCGGCATCGTAGGAATGGCCACTATATCCAGGTGGTTCGTGCGCCGACGGGGCCTGGCCCTGGGCGTTTATGCCTCTGGGGCGGGGTTAGGGGGCCTCTTGGTACCAGTGATGATCTGGCTCATCGACCGCTACGACTGGCGGAATACCTTGATAATAACCGGAGTAGGATTCTGTATCTTGGGTGTCCTGGTGGCCTTGGTGGTACGACAACGACCCGAGCAGATGGGCCTGCTGCCCGATGGGGACCATTCGGGGGAGGGTATCTCATCGACAAAGGCCCAAGGGACTGAAGAGGTCAATTTCAGCGTGTCCCAAGCCTTAAGGACGCGCACCTTCTGGCTTCTATCCATATCCATAATGGCGGCGGCCATGGCTCCCCAAGCCCTAGCCACTGTTCAAATCCCCTATCTGGAAAGTGTAAAAATAGACGAGACTCTAGCAGGGTTCGTAATCTCGGCGATGACTGTTATCAGCGTCTTGGGAAGGATGGCCTTCGGCTGGCTAGCAGACTTCAAGGATAAAAGCTATATCATGGCGGTAGCCTTGGGCCTTGAGGCCTTGGGGCTATTCCTCCTGGCTAGCATCGTAGCGCCGTGGATGCTCTTTCTCTTCTTAGCGACCTACGCCCCGGCCTATGGGGGCGTCATCTCCATGAGGCCGGCCATCGTGGCCGATTACTACGGGAGAAAGGCTGTGGGTTCCATCCAGGGCACTTTGTGGAGCATCATGACGGTAGGGGGTGTGGTAAGTCCTCTCCTTGTAGCTTGGATATTCGAGAATTGGGGCAGCTACCGGCCCGCCTTCTATATCCTGGCTATTCTGACTGCCCTGGCCACGCCGCTTATGTTCCTCGCCCGGCGGCCACCCCGACCCAGCTCCAGAGTTGCTTCAGCATAGGCTGCTAAACACTGGAACCTCGGAGTTTAGAGCCAGTCGATCTTTCTGAAAATGATGATGCCGAGCCCGACAAGCACGACCTGGAACAAAATAACCGCCGGGTAGGCCCACGCGAACTTCAACTCTGGCATATCTCTGAAGTTCATGCCGAAGTGGCTAGCTATCAGCGTGGGTATCATAAGGATGACAGTGATGGCGGTGAGCTTCTTCATCACATCGGTCAGCTTCTCAATTCTCAGGTTGAGTTGGGTGGACATCTGTAGCTCCCGGTTCCGCGCCATCTCCCGAAGCGCGTCCAGCCGCCGACGGATGCGGCCCCCAAGGCTTTCGCCCTCGGCTGTGAGGACGCTATAGTCAAAGGAGATGAACTCGGCGTCCACCTGCTTTATTCCCCTCTCCTGGAGCTTGAGCAGCAGGTCACTGAACTCCTCCAATCGATCATCCAAGCGCTCCAGCTCCAGGGAGAGTTCCCTGTGTTGCTGAGGGTCGAAGCTCTGCTCCATCTCCCTGGCCTGGCTGATGATGGTCTCGAACTTGGCCCGATAGCTATCCAGCACCTTGTGAAGGGTCAGAAAGGTAAGGACGGTGCTCAGGCCATAGGGTCGGGCCAGCAGAGCCCGGAAGGGTTCGAAGGCATCGGCCTCGGGAGGTTCCCTGGAAAAGAGGAAGGCCTTTTGCTCGGTCAGGAAGAGCAGGTTGTCCGGGTTGCCGTTCTCCTCCTTGACGTTGAGGATCAGGTGCTGGGCCGAGCGTTCCAAAAAGTTACTTTGCAAGTTTATGACGGACTCGAAGTCAAAAACAATCCCCGTCTCCGCTTCCACAGCTTGGGAAAAGGCTGGCAGGTCATCGAACAGTTGAAGGCTCCCTCTTTGCAGAAAAGCCTTGATGGAGCTATCGCCAGCAGGTGGGTAGCGCCGGGTTACATGGATATGACTCACAGCAATCTCCCAACATAGCTGCTTCCATTATATACTTCCTCACTAAAAGAGTCCGCCGAGCCAAATTAGGCATAGCTAGAGAAATAGAGCCAAAAGCGGCTCAGCTTTTCTTCCTAATGATCAGGGCTCCTTTCAAGACAGGGAATCAGGGAAAGCGTCACCGACCTTGAAAGATGGGGGGGCGTTTCTGAAAGAGGGCCCGCACCCCTTCAGCGTGATCCCGAGTCTGAAAGAGGCCTTGGATAGCCAGGGCCTCCGCCTCCACTTGTGAGGGGAGATCAGCGTAGAGGCCTTGATGCATGAGGCGCTTGATGATGGGAAGGGACAGGGGTGGCCCGGCAGCGATAGTGCGAGCCAGCTCGTAGGTGGCGGCATGGAGCCTGTCGTTAGGCACCACCGAGTTCACTAGCCCGATGCGTTCCGCCTCCCGGGCATCCCAGCTCCGGCCAGTGAGGGTCAGTTCTAATGCCCGGGACAGCCCGATTAGGCGGGGAAGGATGTAAGTAGAGCCACATTCTGAGCTGAGCCCAAGGCGGAGATGCCCGGTGCCGAATCTGGTATCCTCGGCGGCGATGCGCAGATCGCAGTTCAGGGCGATGCTGAAGCCCAGGCCCATGACAGCGCCGTGAAGAGAGGCAATAACGGGCTGAGGCATGCCCCGCAAGATAAAAGGCACGCGCCGGCGAAAGTCAGGATGGAACACCCCAGCCTCACCCCTCTCTCGGGCCTCCACTAGGGCCATGAAGCCATCCAGGTCGCCCCCGGAGCAGAAAGCCTTCCCTGCCCCCCCCACCACTACCACCCTTACCTCCGAGTCGTGGCCCAGGGTCTCCATAGCCTCCATAAATTCGTGGCCCATGGCCTCGTGGACGGCGTTGAGCTTATCGGGCCGGTTCAAGGTAAGGGTAGCTATCCCAGCCTCTTTCTCCATCAGGATATACTCGTATTTCAAAGCAGCCTCCTTTTTTAACCTACTTTGGGCTCAAGCTTATTTAGCCGACCAAGAACTGGACGTTTAATTAACGGCTCTTGAAGAGCGTGTCCGATCCTTCATATTGGGGCATTCTCACAATACAGATGGGTTCAGAATAGTAATATCTCTTTGAGCATGTAAAGTTCTCAGCGCAAGGACCTCTCTCGGTTCCCCATTATAGGCTACTACCAACTTCTTATCAATCCAGGCTTTGCTTTTGCCCACACTTGTTAGAAAGAGGGCCCTAACGAACCACATTCAAGTGGTCAGCCTGCGATAGAGAGCGGGCAAGCGCTTGGGCAGAGTATGGATGTCGTCCACAATCTCGTAGCCCATATCGCTACACATGGTCTTCAGATAGTCGTGCCCCGCTCGGTCCACGGTGAGACAGAAGGGGACAATACCTTTCCTTCGGGCCTCCACCAGGGCCATGCGGGTGTCATGGACGGCATAGTCTTTCTCCACTCCATCCCGGCTGTAGCCGTGGTCCTGAGGGCGACCATCGCTGAGAAGGAAGAGAATCTTGGTCTTAGCTTCCTGGACATCCAGCTTGGCGGTGGCATGGCGGATAGCGGGGCCCATGCGAGTGGCCTGGAGGGGAGCGATTTTATCCAAGCGGCGTTTCACCTGCTCAGAGAAAGGCTCCCCCAGGTCCTTGATTATATAGAATTCTACATTCTCCCGGCTGTAGCCGGAGAAGCCATATATGCTGTAGGTATCTCCAATAGTCTCCAGGGCCTGGATGAACAGGACGGCGCTTTCCTTCTCCACATCGATGATGCGCTTGTCGATGGGCCGGCTCCCCGGGAGGGCGTGGTAGAGCGGGGGCTCGGCCCGGGATAGCCATTGGCTGGAGTAGATATCCATCTCACTCACAGCCTCAGCGGTAGAGGCGCTCATATCCAGTAGGAAGGCCACAGCCACATCCCGCTCTATCTTGTTGCGCCGCCAATATATCTTTTCGGAAGGGGTCTGGCCAGCGCGCCGGTCCACCATGGCCTCGATGACTGCGTCCAACTCATATTCCTCCCCATCAGGCAGCTTCTTCATCTTCCGCTGAAACTCAGGGTTTATGAGTTCAAATTGTTTCTTCACCTGGATGGCCAGATGGTGATATTCCCTCAACGTCCTCTCGAAGAAATCCGCCGAGCCCTCCTCCATGACCTTCTGCTCCACCCGGCACCATCGAGGCTTGAAATCGCCGGCCCGGAAGTCCCACTCGTCATATAGGAAGCTCAGGACATCGTCGCGTTCCAGGGATTCCTGGCTGGGATCCAGCCCATTCCGCTTTTGGGAGCTGGAGGCTCTCTCGCGGCGAGCGGCCTCTTTCACCAAATTGGAGATTAGCTGATCCCGAGGACGTTCCAGGTCTTTATCCTTTAACTGGGGCTCGGTGCTATTATCCATAGCCTCCTGAAGAGCCGGCGCTGATATTTGTGTTCGCTCCCGTTCCAGGCGGCTCAGGATCTGCACCAACTCCGGCTTGAGCTCTCCCCGGAATTCCACCGTTTGGGGCGGCGTGAATTCCAGGGCATGCGCTTCCCTGTCCAAAGGCGGTTCAGCAGGATTCTGGTCCCCCATATCCTCCAGGGTTTCGGCATCCAGCAAGGCATCCAGGTCCATGTCTTGCCATGCCTCCGAGGGCGCGACTATGTTGGGTATGGAGACCAGCAGTCGATAGAGGCGGATGGTGGCCTCGGCAGAGTCCTCCACAGTAGCGCCTGGAGACCTGGATTGGGCCTGGAGATGGACGGCTCGTTTCATAATGGACTGGAGTCCGTTGGACACCGCCAGGCCTCGGGTCTGACCCAGGCTTATCCTGACCAGATTCTCCAGGATCGCCTCTCTGAGAGGAAGGGTGATGATATCGGGGCGGGCCTCCAAGGAGTCCCTCTGGATACCTTCGTATAGAGGCTTTATCCCTTTGTATTCCTCCTTGACCTGATGATCGATGCGGCTATCCTCCACCACGGTAAAGGTTTCGGAGGCCAACTTGCGTTCTGGGAAAAAGTTAAAGAAGCGCTGGAAATCGGTGATAGACTTCTCCCCCGCGGCCTCCTTGGGCTCCAGGCTTGGGCGAAGGTCGGGGAAATGGTGGGCAGGTCGATCGAAGCTGAAGTCGAAGGTGCCCAGCTCGATATGGCCAGTCTGATGGGTGGCCGCCACCTTGGCCCAGCGGAAGTTCTCATCCTTATGAGGATATCTGTTGATTACGGGCGGCAGGAAAATGGCGTTACCTTCTGTGGTAGGACTGTCGGGAGAGGCCCAGCCCAGGTTCTTCTCGGTGAGCTTCATAGTGGGCAGAATGAGGATGGAGCGCCCAGTGAGGGCACAGCAATACATCTGGAGCACATCGGAGACTCGACTCAGCTCCATGCTGGAGGCCAGGCGCTCTATGACCTCCAGGGAGCGTCTGGCCTCCAGGCGGAAGTAGTCCACGCCTGCCTCCGGGCTATCCCTCAGCAGGATCTGCCCCTCTCGAAGCCAGGGCTCCAGATCACTAGAGCGAACGCGCGCCAGCACCGCCGGGCAGTTCTTGAGAAACTCCAGGCCAGCCAGAGGGGAGTCCACCACCAGCTCTTCCGCCAAGGACAGAAGCTTGGGGTGAAGTGCCCAGTCCAGGGTGCCCAGGGAGCGTGCTCCCTCATGGAAGAATAAGAAGGGGATAGATTCCTGAGCCCCAGACTGGGCGACCAGGGCCACTAGGGACAGGAAGTGGCGCCGCTCGTCGCGACAGATGCGATTTAAGGCCTTGGGGGCAACCTCGAAGCAGAGTTTGGCATCTCGAGGGGTGATCTCCGCCAGGAGGCAAGCCAGTTCGTAGAGGGCATCTCTATCCCCCTTCTCCAGCTCGGCCAGGACGCCGGGGGCCAGATTCAGAGCCTCCAGGGCCAAGTCATAGGATCGGTTGGCCAGGCGGTCCAAAAAGAGGGATAGCTTCTTCATCTCGTCTAAACTGACCTGAATCAAAAGCTGGGGGCTTAAATCAAAGAGGCGACAGGCCAGGGAACTGGAGCGCCAGGTACCTTTGTAGAGGGACCGCCCCAGGAGAGCCCAATCGACAAGGCGGTCAGGCGAGAGATGGTGTAGGGTCTCGGCGCTAGCACGAAAGAAGGCGCAGGCCAAAGCCGAGGACTCCTGGGCCAGGGCCTTGCCTCCCTGAGTCCAGGGAGACAAGTGAGAGAAATCCAGCTGGCGCAGTACCACCAGGGTAGCTCGGAAGTATTCCACCGTAGCCTCCCAGGAGCGGAAGGAGTGCTCGGCCAGCGCGATGCCTTCCTTTCCCCAAAGGTAAAAGTCTGCGCTGCTCAGCCGGCGCTGCACCGCCGGGGCTGTGCTGCGGAACTCCTGGAGGACAGCCGGGGGGAACTTCTGAAGGCCCGCTTCTATATTTTCAATGCTGTCATAAAGCATGGGACGCCTCGACCAATCGGAGGACTCGGCCTTCTTTTAGGGAAAGATAGCGGAGACAACTTCCTCCACGCTTTTCTGAACCTCTGAGTCGTCGGTGAGAGCCCAGACCACAGCCACCTCGCAGGCCCTCCTGGGAGCTATGCCTTGCCGGATGAGCTCGCCGGCGTAGATGAGGAGGCGGGTGCTCACCCCTTCCTGGAGGCCATGTTCCTTGAGATGGCGCACCTTCTCCCCCAGCTTGGCTAGCTCCATGGCAGTGGCCTCATCCACTCCGCTCTCATGCTGGATGATAGCCTTCTCCACATCCCGGGGAGGGTAGCCGAACTCCATAGCGATGAAGCGCTGCCGGGTAGAGTGCTTGAGGTCCTTCAGAGCGCTCTGGTAGCCGGGGTTATAAGAGATAACCAGAAGGAAACCGTCGCTGGCCTCCAGAACCTGTCCTTTCTTCTCTACTGGCAGGATGCGACGGTGGTCGGTAAGGGGATGGATGAGGACAGTAGTATCTTTACGGGCCTCTACGATTTCGTCTAAGTAGCAGATGGCCCCTGCCTTGACCGCCCGGGTCAAGGGGCCATCTATCCACCGGGTGGACTCCCCCTCCAGGAGGTAGCGCCCTACCAGGTCCGAGGCAGTGAGATCCTCGTGGCAGGCCACGGTGACCAGGGGCAGGCCCTGATGCTCTGACCCCTTATCCTTGCCCTTGATGACAGTGAGGGGCCTCCCGAGCTTCCATGCCATGTATTGAACAAAGCGGGTCTTGCCGCACCCGGTGGGCCCTTTGAGGAGGACCGGGATCTTCTGAGTGTAGGCCGCGGTGAAGATCTCTTCCTCGTCGTGCACTGGGATATAGAAAGGCTCCTCCACCGAGGCATATTCCTCGATCATGTGTTCCTTGTATAAGGTTCTAATCCCTTCCGCACACATTGCTATCACCGCCTATTTTTTCGAGGAGAGGGGGCCAGGCTCAGAGCTTTAGGGGTCCCTGGATGGTCTGCGTCAAGCCTCTGCCACGGCTCGTCAACCCTTGCCCTGACCTCCTCCAGGGAGCAATCAGTATTGATCACCACATCGGCATATCGGATTCGCTCTTCGTTGGAGACCTGGGAGCGGAGGCGCGCCCTGGCCTGTTCCTCAGTGAAGCCTCCCCGGAAACGAACTCGCTGAAGCACCGCCTCTTCAGAGGCCACCACAACCCATATTTGATTCACCATCTCCCACCACGGGATATCCAAAAGAACTGCTGCCTCAACCACGGCCACCCGAGTCCCCTTTTGGCGCAGGTCCACCAACCTGTCCATTATGGCCTGGAATATGCGAGGATACATGATCTCATTGAGCTTCTTCAGGGCCTCAGGGTTGCTGAAGACAATAGCCCCCAGTTTTTTGCGATCGACCTCGCCGCTCTCTTGCAAAATGTCGCTGCCCCAGGTAGCCACCACCTCTTCCCAAGCGGGCATGCCAGGCACGTAAACCTGGTGCCCCACTTTGTCGGCATCGATGATGACTGCCCCTTTCTCCTGAAGCATCTGGCTGACAGTCGTCTTGCCGGAAAGAATACCCCCAGTAAGACCAATAACTATCACAATCCTCTGCCACCTGTTGATAGCTTCATTCTAACAACTTGCTTCACAATACGTCAAGGCGTAGCGCTTGTTTGCTACATATGAAGCGGGCCCTGGACTATCTCTGGGGCGCTCGTAATCGAGTTGACAAAGGAATTGGGCAATGCTATACAAGTGTTGGCACTAGCTTCGGAGGTGCACTGATGGCCCAACAACAAGAGGCTTATCCCGTCCAGTTCTCCGTTGACTACCCTGACCGGCCCCTCGACCGACTCTCTACCTTCTTTCGGCTTATTGCTATCATTCCTATCGCTATCATACTTATACTAGTGAGTTCAGGTTCCTTGAACACAAGAGCTGGGGACACAGAGGTAACAGGGGGACTTGTAGGGGGTGCGGTATTTCTCGCCCCTGTGCTTATGCTCCTCTTTCGTCACAAGTACCCCAAGTGGTGGTTCGACTGGAACCTGGGGCTCATGAAGTTCGGCGCGCGCGTAGCCGCCTACCTTTTCCTTCTGAGAGATGAGTACCCCTCGACGGACGAAGAGCAAGCCGTCCATCTGGAGGTGCCGTATCCTGAGGTGAAGAGAGACCTGAGCCGCTGGCTTCCCTTGCTGAAGTGGCTGTTGGCCATACCGCACTACATCGTCCTGGCGGTGCTAATTGTCCTCACGATAGCAGCCGCCATTATTGCCTGGTTTAGCATTCTCTTCAGCGGTCGTTATCCTCGGTCCCTCTTCAACTTTGTGGTGGGCACACTCCGTTGGACCAACAGGGTCACAGCCTACGCCTTTCTTTTAGCTACTGATAAATATCCACCATTTGGGCTCAACCCCTAGCTGAGCAAGGTCTAAACTTCGTATTCCAGGGGTTCGGGCGCGAATCCCCCGCGGGATGCCGGGGGCTGGATGAGAACATTCCTTTGACACCAGAAAGGGGGAGCCTAGATTTGGTCGCTGGGGGGGACGACGAGGAGGAGGCATGATAAATCTCGAGAAGGAGGCACGCCGTGCTCCTGCTTAACAACGAAGATGTGAAGAGGCTTCTGACCATGGAGGTAACCCTGGAGGCCCTGGAGGAAGCCTACCAGCAACTGGCCCGAGGCGAGGCCGTTTGCCGCCCTCGGATGGACATACAAATCCCCACCAAGGACCCCAACAAAGTTTATGTATGGGGGACTATGGATGGCGGGTCGAGTGTCTCCGGCTACTGCGCCATCAGAATGAAGTCCGACATCGTGTATGAGCAGGAATATGCGGGGGTCAGGACCCGTGAGAAGTACTGTGTAAAGCCGGGGCTTTTCTGTGGCCTAATTCTGCTCCTGGCGGTGGAGAACGGAGAGCCCCTGGCCCTCCTCAACGATGGCTACCTTCAACACATGCGCGTGGGGGGCGACGCCGGCATTGGCGTTAAATACATGGCCCGGGAGGACTCCAGGGTAATCGGGATGTTCGGCTCCGGAGGCATGGCTCGAACCTATGCCGAGGCCATCTGCCTGGTAAGGAAGATCGAAAGGATCCAGGTCTTCAGCCCCACCCAAGCCCACCGAGAGGAGTATTCCCGAGAGATGTCCCATAAGCTAGGCTTGGAGGTCGTCCCTGTAGACCATCCGGAAGAGGTCTATGCCGGGGCTGACCTCATCGCTGGATGCACCGATTCCAACCTCCCGCTCATCCAGGGGAAATGGCTCCGACCAGGCATGCACATCGTCTATGTGGGTGGAGGCCTGGACGAAGCGGGCCTGAGGAGGGTAGACGTATCTCTCAAGCTAGGCACCGCCCAGGCCCCAGCGGGACACCCGGAGCTCCGGCTGCCGGACCTATCCCTGGCTTATGTCGCCCTCCCCCAGAGCGAACCCAGGAGGCACCAGCGCTCCCTCCAGCAAAGTAGAGAGCGAAACCACGGGGTCATCGCCGAGGATAGAGTGGTCTATTTGGAGGATCTGCTGGCCGGCCGGGCCCAGGGAAGGAGATCCCCTCGGGACATCACATACTCCGCTCGGGGGAATATCCAAGGAGCCCAGTTCTTCTCAGTGGCAGGGAAGGTCTATGAGCTAGCCAAAGCACAAGGTCTGGGCAGGGAGATCCCCACCGAGTGGTTTCTCCAGGATATAAGGGACTGAACCCCTCCCGGCGGGCGGGCTTGGCCCCAGGGCTCTCCTCCCCAACAAGAAAAACAGCGAGGGTGCCGAAAAGGAGAGTTAAGGCCTCCAAGTTAAAGGCCCGGTAGTAGCTCACGCTTACATCTTCGATGTCAGCCCGGCAGGTAAGTCCTCAGAGAAGACCTTAGGCGGATCGAGGCTAATAGTTCAAGGAATAGCCTCCAGAGCAGGGGAGAGGGGGAATAAAACGGTAGTAAAGGCTTGTCAGAAAAACCTTGAGGTATAGCCTCGGTTCTGCTATACTAGGCTGGGTGGCCTAAGGGCCGCCCTTCTTGATGTCGGTGCCCTTGAGAAAAGCCACGCATGAAAGAACTTACTAGCAGCCCTTATCGCTTCGTCATCCTGGGCTTGATTCTCTTGGCCCAAGGCGCTTTCGCCATCAACTTTATGTCCGCCCCGCCACTTTTTCCCATTATCATGGAGGACTATGGCCTGGCCCGTGCCTCGGCCAGCCTGATGGTGAGCATGCCGGTCCTCATGATGAGTCTGTTCAGCATCCCCGTAGGTCTCCTGGCCTCCCATATCGGCCTGAAGCGCACCTACGCCCTGGGAGCTTTCCTGGCCTCCGCTGGGACACTAACGCCTCTTGTCCCTGCCTTCCCTGTGCTCCTAGCACTGAGGGTATCGCTGGGGATGGGGATGATCACGATACTTTCTCTCAGCGGGGCTATCATCATGGCCTGGTTCCGTGCCGAGCGGTTCCCTTTGATCAATACCTTCACCTCGGCGTGGCAGAGCCTGGCTTTTACACTGGCCTTCTTTCTATCTGTGCCCTTGGCCCAGGCCCTGGGCTGGCAGAACGCCCTGGGAGTTTTCGGCGCTGTGGCTCTGTTGGGAGCTGTGGCGTGGCTCTTTCTGGGCAAGGTGAGGCCATCCCCGAGGGCGACCACGGCAATGTCCCTCAGGGAGATGGTAACAGTGGCCCGGGACCGGAACGCTCTGCTCCTGGGCCTGGGCCTGGCCGGTGCCTTCAGCTTCAATACCGCCATGACATCCTGGCTCCCCACTTACTTCAGCGAGGTTCGAGGGATGAGCCAGGAACAGGCGAGCCGTATCACAGCTCTCCTACCCTTTATCGGCATCGTGGGCACCTTCGTCGGCGGAGCCCTGGCTTTGCGGGTAGGGAAGCACCGACCTTTCCTCATGGTGGCCGGGGTGGCCATGCTGGTTACAGGCGTGGTCAACTACCTGGCCGGGATGCCTTGGCTCTATCTTACGGTGACCCTCATGGGGTTCTTCTCCTGGGTATACCTGCCCTCAGCCTTCACCATCCCTATGGAGCTGCCGGGGATGACCCCGGAAAAGCTGGGAGTGACCATGGCTACAGCCCTGGCCATAGGCAATTTGGCCAACTTTTTCTCTCCCCTGATGGTAGGAGCCATCACCGATGCTACAGGGTCTTACGCTCCGGGCTTCGTCATCATCTCCGTTATGGCCCTATCTTTAACCCTGGCTGGCTATCTCCTGCCGGAGACGGGGTCTAAGGCCAAGGAAACAGCACCCCAAGAAGTCCTCGCTCCGAAGTAGGCTGCCTCCTCGACGCTGGCAACCTGGCGGACGCTTTCAGGGGTTGCCTTTCTCTTCAGCCACTATGTCCGTTATATCGAAGCTCATCTTGCCCAGGCCCTGCACCACGAAGCCGATGCCAACTTTATGGGGGCCGGAGGCCAGCTTCATGCCCTTCGCAAGAAGTGTGGAGGTCTTGTTCATGGCCAGGGTGAAGGGCGCCTCTTTGCTCACGGCAGTGAAAGGGACCTCCTTGTCGTCCTGGAGGAAGAAGGAGCCCTCCAGGGGTAGCTCCTGGCCATCCACGGAGAGAGGGAGCATCTCCCGAGCGTAGCCTGAGCCCAGGGTGTTCTTGAGCTGGAGCTGGAAGCCCCCCTGGTTATTCCTGAGGCTCCCCTTGACGTAAAGCCTCCTGAGGATGAAGGAGGGGACTAGCACCTTACACCTCCCACAGTTTAGGATGTTTTTCGTACCCACCCGCCCGCCCAGTATGCTTGGAGGGCTTTGCCCACAGCTCAGCGTTCTGTCTCATTCCTGCTCCTGGAGCATCCGGAAGAAGGCCTGCCCCACCTCCACGATATCCGGAGGCAGGAGGTTCACCTGGCCCAGGGAGGCGGCCATGACATAGACCTGGGACGCCTTCTCCAGGAGCTCGGCGGCGGTGAGGGCCCGCCGCAGATCCCGGCCCACAGCCACGGCCCCATGATTGGCCAGGATGACGGCGTTGTGCCCTCCCAGAGCCGAGACCACGTTAGTCGAGAGCTCCTCGGAGGCAGGGAGACCGTAGGGAGCTACCGAGATGCCGCCCCCCAGGAACACCACCTGGTCATCCAGAATAGCGGGAAGCTCCCTCCCGGCCACAGCCAGGGCGCTGGCATAGACGGAGTGAGTATGGAACACAGCTCCTACGTCAGTTCGGGCGCGGTAGATGGCAGCATGGAGCAGGGTCTCCGCAGAAGGAACCAGGTCCCCCTCCACCGGCTCCGCCTCAAAGTCCACCACCACAATGTCCTCGGCAGACAGGGTGTCGTAGTAGCGGCGAGAGGGGGTGATGGCCATGAGGTCGCGGCCTTCGGCGGCGGACAGGCGACGGCTGACGTTGCCCGAGGTGCCCACCACCAGCCCCTTCTTTTCCATGAGGAGGCTAGCCTCCAGCACCTGCTGCCGCTCCTCCAACCAGCGAGTCATCATAGCACCTCCGGGCCCAATTGCTCCAGGCCCTGGGCCAGCTTTTGCCAACGGCCGTAGCACTCCTGGTACTCGGCAGCTATGAGCGCCTCCGGCTCGTATGTTTGGAATGGGGGGAGCATGGCCTGGCAGGCCTCCTCCAGGCTGGAGTAGACGGTGGCTGCGCCAGCGGCCATGGCTGCTCCCAGGGTGGAGACGTGGGGCTGGGCCGACACCTTCACCGGCCGGTAGAGGACGTGGGCCAAGATGTGGCCCAGGAGGTGGCTGCGTGAAAGCCCCCCACCCACGTGCATACCCGATACCTCTATCCCAGAGATAGCCTCCAGCTGTGCACAGTTGGCCCTGAGGGCGAAGGCCAGGTTCTCCAGAAAGGCCCGGGCCAGATGGCCTCGGCTCACCGCGCCCAGGGAGCGAGGGACGGGAAAGAGGAAGCCACCCAGTCGCAACCCCAGGCGGCCCATATCCATGAGTTGGGGCCCCAGGAGAGCCAGGGTGCCCTCGGCCCCCAAGGGCGACGCCTGGGCCGCCGCCTCCAGAGAAACGTAGCCCTCAGACCCGTCGCCGGGGAACAGGATGTCCTTGAGCCAGCGATAGACGCTGCCAACCTCCCCGGCGTTGCCCTCCACCACCCAGCGTCCGGGGAAGGCATGGCAGCCCGTCCAGATGCGAGACTCCTTATCTATCAGAGGTCTCTCCAGGGGAAGCTGGAGGCTGGCGCTCCAGCCTGCCACTATCCCCCCCTGGCCCTCAGCGTAGACGCCCATACCCAGGAGACCACACTGGGTGTCAGCCCCACCCAGGGCCACCGGGGTGCCGGGGGCCAGGCCCGTCTCCTGAGCGGCGCGAGGCGTCACCACGCCCACCCGCGCTCCCGCCGAACCCAGGGGCGGGTAGATCCCCGAGGGCAGGTCCAGGAGCTTCCTGAGGCGCTCCGACCAGTCCCCCTGGCTTATGTCTAGGAGGCCCACCTCCCCGACGCTGGAGACGGCGACTGCGGCCTCCCCGCACAGCCTATAAGTTACCCAGCCATCTAAGGGCAGCGCGCAGGCGATTCTCTCGAAGTCCTTCGGCCTCTGGCTACAGAACCAGCGCAGCTTGGCCGGGGCGAAGAGGAAGGAGGGGCGGTGCCCGGTGATGGCGTATATCTCCTGTCCGAACTCCTCGTCCAGAGCCATGCCCTCCATGAAGGCGCGCAGGTCTACGTTGGGGCCGGCATATATCTCCTGCCCCTGGGCGTCCAGGAAGACCAGACCCTCCCTCTGGCTGGTGGCGCTCACCGCCAGGATGTCTTTAGGAGAGGCCCCGCTGGCGGCCAGAGCATCCTGAATGGTCTGGGCTATAGCCCGCCAGAAGGTCCTGGGATCGAACTCGCGGCCCAGGGGAGCCAGGTCTCCGGGGGTCTCGTAGCTCCAGGAACGAGAGGCGAAGGCCACGGCCTGGCCTTGAAGGTCGACGATGAGACAGCGGCAACCTTCGGAGCCGGCGTCCAGGCCCATGAGGTATTTAGTGGCCATGCTGCCCCCAGGCCTGGGGATTGAGGAGATGCGCAGGTCGCTCTCCGCGCAAGAAGTGCAGGATGTCCTCAGCTATCATCTCCGAGTGCCGGGCGATGGTCTCTTGGGTAGCGCCGCCGATGTGTGGGGTGAGCACCACGTTGTCCAAGCCCAGCAGGGGATTGTCCGGGGCCACGGGGTGGCTGGGGAATACGTCCAGGCCGGCCCCGGCCAGCCGTCCTTTTTTCAAGAAATCGGCCAGAGCCTCTTCATCGATAAGGGCGGCATCGGCGGTGTTTATGAGGTAAGCCGAAGGCTTCATCAAGGCCAGGCGCTCCTTATCGATGAGCCCCCGGGTGACATCAGTGGCCGGGCAATGGAGGCTGAGGAAGTCGGACTGGCGGAGCAGGGTCTCCATGTCCACCAAGGCAACCCCTGTGCCTTGGGCCTGAGCTGGCTGGACATAAGGATCGTGGGCCAGAACCTTCATGCCCAGGGCCGAGGCACGGCGGGCCAGCTCAGCGCCGATGGCCCCCAGTCCCACCAACCCCAGGGTCTTGCCCCCTAGCTCCAGCCCCCGCAAGGAGATGTAAGGTTCGGTAGGGTCTTCCCAGGCCCCCGAGGCCACCATCTGGTGGGCGGGAGGGATACGGCGGGCCAGACACAGCATGAGGGCCAGGGCCATCTCGGCCACGGCGGGAGCATTGCGCCCCGGGGTGTGCGCCACAAGGACGCCGTGCCGGGTGGCGGCATCCACGTCCACATTATTGGGGTTGCCTCGGCAGACTCCTAAAAATTTGAGACGGGGCGCTTGCTCGAAAGTCTCCTCGAAGACGAAATCGGCCTCCACTACCAGGATAGCTATGTCCTCGCCGCTCAATCTCTCCGCCAGTTCCTCAGGAGAGTATAATCTCCGGCTATCCAGCCAGCTTTCGTAGGCGACTTCCAACTCGGCCCGGAGCTTTTCCAGAGCCGGGGAGGAGAAGGGGGCCAGGATAAGGGCTTTCATAGTCGAACCTTGGCATATGATACCACAAAGCTGGCCTGCTCTAAAATTAAGATTGAGAGCGGCCAGCCATGCTCGGCGCTCCCGGCGCTGGGTTCGACAGGCTCGGGGTGAGCGGCCCAGATCGGTTCGGCTATCGGATGAGGAAGTCCGCCACCTTCCGAAAGTTCTCCGGCACCAGACGGAGGACAAAGGGGAAGTAGTCCAGGAGCCGGGAGGCCAGGGCCGAGTCTTTCAGCGTTGGCTCCAGATCGATGTAGTGGGAGGCCAGGAGGATGAGCACCAGGCTGACCAACGTCCCCAGGACCAGCCCGATAGCACCTCCGGCCAGACGGTTCAGCCATCCCAGCATTATAAGAGAGAGGGCCTTACTGATGAGAGAAGCGATAATGGCCGAGGCCACCAGCGCCGCCACCAGGATTATGGCGAAGGCAGCGAACCGGGCCAGGCTACTCTCCGAGGAGAGGACGTTGCTAGCCAGGGGCTGGTAGTAGCGCATGGCCGCCACCACCCCCACGGCCGTCCCTACGAGGGGCAGGACCAGCTTCACCGCCCCCATGAGCAACCCCGTTACTCCCAGGGCTATGGCAGCGACCAGGACAAACATATCTAGCCAGTTCATGACATCTCCCTATATCTAGTGTTATTCAGTATATCAGATATTATATTACTTCGGCATCAGATTGATGGTGCGCAGCACCTCTTGAGCATCCACTTCGGTGTCGATACAGCCGTCCTTGTGGAGAGGGATAATGATAATGGCAGGGTCCAGCCCTTCCTGGCTCATCTGCTTCACCCCCTCCACCCCCAGAGCCAGTTCCTGAGCACAGGCCACGGCCACGATGCCCCGGGGCTGATGCTGCTTCACAAAGCGGAGAGCCATGGCCCCGCCAGCGGCGACGCAGACCCCGGCGTAGCCCAGGCGCAAGGCCTCCTGGCGGAAACGGTGGATGACGCACTTCTCCAAGCAGTCCTCGGGGCACTGAAGACCTTCTTTGGTGTATTTGCCGAGGCAAGTCTCGCTGGGGCGGAGACAATGGGGAAGGAGGAGAACCCTCCGATTAGGAGCCACCTGGGTCAAGTCCTGACCTACAGCTTCCATCTGTTACCTCCTATCCTCTAATCTAAGGTAAGGCCCTCTGGAACTGGCCCAGGGCCATCAGGGGGAAATAGTTTCGATACAGATGATAGTTGATCATGAAGTCGCCAGGGAAGCCAGTGCCGGTGAAGTAGGGTTCCTCCCAGGTGCCGTCCTCCCTTTGGGTATCCATAAGATATCGGATGCCGCGGAGCACCTCAGGGCTGGGCCCTTCGGCAGCCAGGAGACCCATGATGGCCCAGGCCGTCTGGGAGGCGGTGGAGGGGCCTTGGCCACGAAGGGAGGGATTCTTATAGGAGTCGCAGGACTCCCCCCAGCCCCCATCCGGGTTATGGCGAGCCTTGAGCCAGGCGGCAGCCCGCCGAATGTATTCCTGCCCCATATCCTCCCCAGCAGCCTTGAGGGCCAGCATAGCCGACCAGGTGCCGTAGATATAGTTTACCCCCCAGCGCCCGAACCAAGCGCCATCGGCCTCCTGTTCCTTCTTCAGATAGGACAGGCCCCGGGCCGATGGACGATAGGTGAGGGGGTAGCCCAGCCGCCCCAGCATCTCCAACATGTGGGCAGTGACATCGGCGGAGGGAGGGTCCAGGAACTCGCCGAAGTCGGCGAAGGGGATCTGGGCCAGAGGCCCCTTGTTGTTGTCCATGTCGAAAGCGCCCCAACCCCCGTTGCGGCTCTGCATGCTCACCGACCAGACGACGCCCCTCTCTATGGCCTCTTCCAGGGCTTCTCTTTCAGGCAAGGAGACCTTCTTCAGGGCTATCACTACCTCGGCCACGTCGTCCACGTCGGGATAGAGGTCGTTCTCGAACTCGAAGGCCCAACCCCCGGGGGGCGTCCTGGGGTTCTTCACCTGCCAGTCGCCCCCGGCCATTATCTGCTCCTGGAGAAGCCAGCGGGCCGACCTCTGGAGGGCGGGGTGGTCGGGAGAGAGGCCGGAGTCAGCCAGGGCAATGACAGCCAGAGCAGTGTCCCACACCGGGGAGACGCAGGACTGGTGGTGCCAGGAGTCCCCCTCATCTATGGCGAAGGCCTCGAACCCTTGAAGCCCTTTGACCATTACTGGATGGTCCATAGGATAGCCCCGGAGCTTGAGGGCCAGGAGGGAGTAGACCCAGGGGGGCTGGATGCCACCCCAGGAGCCATCGGCCTCCTGGTGCTCCACGATCCAGCCCTCGGCCCGGCGCAGGGCGGCGCTCCGGCCCGGCTTCCAGGGAAGCTTATCGTAGGCCCGGAAGGCCCGGTCCAGGGCCAGGAAGAAGGACTTCCAGCTCGCCCAGCGCTGTCTCCGAGGCATGGCAAAGGCATCATGAGGTAGAGGCTGGGGGTAAAGCTCCTGGATGTCCATGGGCAGGGTGCAGCGAGGCTTCTTGTGGAGGATGACGAGCATGGGGACTACGGTTCCCCGTGCCCAGCAGGCGAACTCGTAGATATTTAGATAAAACCAGTTGGGCAATAGCACGACCTCCGGAGGCATGGCCGGCACTCCCTTCCAGGGGAACTGACCGAATAGGGCCAGCCATATCTTGGTGAAGACCCTGGCCCTGGGGATGCCCCCCCTGGCCAGGATGAACTCTCGGGCCTTCCTCATGAAATCGGCCTCGGGAGAGATGCCCGCCACCTTGAGAGCGAGGTAGGCCTCGATGGTGGTGCTCAGGTCGCCGGGGCCACCATACCATATGGCCCAGGTGCCATCGGGGCGCTGGTGGCTCCGGATGTAGTTGGCTATCTGCCTCTCCCGCTCGGGCAGGGGGACGCCCAGGAAGCGACGCAGTAGGAGGTATTCCGCGGTTATGGTCACGTTGGACTCCAGCTCCCCGGCCCAGTAGCCCTGGGGGGCCTGAGTGCGCATGAAGTAGCCCTGGGAGCGCTGGAGGGCCAAGGACAGGCGCTCCTGGAGTCCCCTATCTTTAGTCAGCGTTTCAATC
Source organism: Chloroflexota bacterium (assembly GCA_016210485.1). Lineage (GTDB taxonomy): Bacteria > Chloroflexota > Dehalococcoidia > JACQUD01 > JACQUD01 > JACQUD01. Next base: position 35,579 of record JACQUD010000032.1, read on the forward strand.
TCCATCACCTAATTCGCCCTTCACCCAGGGCCTGCCTGTCCCCCCGCTTTCAGGGGCGTCGAGCGGGCCTGGGGAGTCTTCTTCACGTATCCGTGGTCCAGAAACCAGCGGGCGGCGTCCACCAGAGCATGCCCAATGGGAGTCTGGGGGAGGCCCAGCTCCCGGACGGCCTTGGAGGCATCGTAATACATGGGCTTGCGGGCCATCCTCACCCCCTCCAGAGGGATGCGCGGCTCCCTCCGGAGAAGCTTGCCCTCGATAGCATAGTCGATGTAGCCCAAGGCCAGGGCCAGCCCCCAGGGGAGGCGATGCCGGGGGGCTGGCAGCCCCGTCACCTCAGCCAGCTTCTGAAGGAGGTCCTTCATAGTCAAATTCAAGTGGCCCAGGATGTAGCGACAGCCAGTTTTTCCCCTCTCCAGGGCCAGAATGTGTCCCCGGGCCACATCCCGGACATGGACGACGTTGAGGCCGGTGTCGATATAGGCCGGCATGCGGCCGTTGAGGAAGTCCAGCACTATGCGCCCGGTAGGGGTGGGCTTGGCATCCCAAGGGCCGATAGGGGTGGAGGGGTTGACAATGACCACGGGCAGGCCCTCGGCGGCGAATCTCAGGGCCACCTTCTCCGCCAGATATTTGGACCTCTTGTAGTGGCCCACCAGGCCCCGGGAGTCCAGTAGCGTATCCTCGGTGCCGGAGCCGTGGGGGAGCCGACCCACAGCGGCGACGCTGCTGGTGTAAACAACCTTCTCTATCCCTATTTTCTGGGCTGCGGCCAGGATATTCTCGGTGCCCTGGACGTTAGCCCGATATATGGCCTGGGGATGGCGATGCCAGAGGGTGTAGGCGGCGGCGGCGTGGAAGAGGGCCTGGCAACCCTCCAGGGCCAGACCCAGGGAGGCTGTCTCCGTTATGTCCCCCTGGGCCAGCTCCACATCCAGCCCCTTCAGGCTAGCGGTGTTGCTGGTAGGGCGAACCAAGGCTCTCACCTGGTAGCCAGAGGCCAGGAGCTCTCGCACCAGGTTAGCCCCGATGAAGCCGGTGGCGCCGGTGACCAGGACTCTCATATGTCTCCCTGCCCCGCTTTGAAGACGTTCTCTCTTCCCACCCGCCCACCCAGAGGCGGGGCTGCACCCCCTGCCCAGTCCACTCCAGTAAAATGGCTTTCCTCCTGGTAAGCGGACGAGCGGATAAGCTCCCGGGTGAAAGCGATGGCCCAGGCCCCCAGGGCACGCGAGGCCCGACGGGAGCGGAGGCCCAGGCAAAGGAATCCATGCCAATGCTGGGGTCTCAGGACAAAATATCTTATGGCTTTTCCAGCCAGCAAACGCCCGTCGGCATTGATGAAAGGGTTGAGGTCGGGCACGAACTCCTCCTGGGGGTCAAGGACGGCCCGAACTGAGAGGAAGGGGAGGCCCTTTTCTTGGGCGGCCCACCCCACCCAGAAGCTCTCCATATCCACCACCTGCACCCCTAGGCCCCGGCCCAGAGCCTCCTTTTCCTTAGGGGAGGTAGCCACGCAGTTTTGGGTAAGGCCCTCGCCTTCCCTCCAAGGGAAAGATGTAGCCTCGATGGCCCGCCGGGCGACCTCCAGGAGGGCAGGATGACACACCACGCTCCTCGGCTCTTCTTTCTCTCCATGCCAGTGCACCCGACGGCATAGCACCAACTCCCCCGGCCTCAGACCAGGCTGAGTCCCCCCGGAGAAGCCCAGGGAGACCAGGGCGCAGTGGGGATGGGCCGCCAGCGCTTTAGCGACCCCCACCTCCGTAGCCCACCGCCCCATCCCTGTGGCCAGGGCCAGGGCGTCTGTTCCCAGGCCTCGAATCCTCGCTATCTCCTGGGGCATGGCGCTGAGAAAGACTATCATCCCGGCCTCCGCCCGTTGATGGAGCCGGCCCTGGGGGCAGTGAGGTTCCACTTCAGCATCTGCCACATCGCCCTGGGGCTGCGGGTGGCCAGAAGCACCGCCGAGGCCTCGAAGCCGGAGTGCACCATGCAGTTCTGGCAGCGAGGGTCCCGCCCAGTGCCGTAGTTCTCCCAGGGCGTCTCCTTCATGAGCTGGGCAAAAGATGTAGCGTGTCCATCGGTGATGAGATAGCAGGGCCGCTTCCATCCCTTGACATTCCGGGTTGGGTTACCCCACGGGGTGCAAGAAAGCTGCCGCTGTCCGGCCAGGAACTGAAGGTATAGGGGCGAGTTATAGAAAGACACCCATCCCTTCATCCCATAGATGGTCTGAAACAGGCCATGGACATCCTTCCGGGTGAGGAAGAGATCATCCCGCACCTCCTGATAGCTGAAGGCGGGGGAGACCATGACCCCGTCCACCCCCACCCTGCCCAGCATTCGAAACAGCTCTTCTATCTCTCGGAGGTCGGTCCCCTTGTAGATGGTAGTGTTGGTGTAAACCCTGAAACCGGCTGACTTGGCCGCCTCGATGCTCTCCAGAGCCTTGCCAAAGACCCCGGGGCGGCAGGCGATGGCATCGTGGGTGGCCTCCAGGCCATCCAGGTGGATGCCGAAGCTCAGATATGGGCTGGGCTGGAACTTGTGCAGCGACTGCTTCACCAGTAGCCCGTTGCTGCACAGTATTACGAAGCGCCGCCGCTGGATTATCTCAGCCACTATTCGGTCCATATCCGGCAGGACAAGAGGTTCCCCACCGGTGATGGCCACCACCGGTGCTCCAGACTCCTCCACCGCCTCCAGACACTCCTCCCGAGAGAGGCGCTGTCCCAGGGTATCGGCATATTCCCGGATGCGGCCACAGCCGGCGCAGCTCAGGTTGCACTGGAAAGTGGGCTCCAGCATGAGAACCAGGGGGAAACGACGGCTGAGAGTCAGACGCCGCCCCAGCAAGTAGCGGGCCAGGCTCAAGCTCAGCCTTAGGGGATAAGCCATGATTTCCTCAAACTAATAATCCCGCTCCACCAGGAAGGTGGCCATATCCTGGAGCTCGGCATCCCAGGGTGGGCAGAGCTGGCCTCCCAGGGCAATCAGCGCCTCTTCTTTCAGCGCCCTGGCTTTGTCCTGGGCCTGCTCCCTGACTCTCAATTCCTCCAGCAATTGAAGGACACAGCCTATCTCCGTCTCCTCCAGGGGGCTGCCACTGGCATAGAGAGAGAGGAGCTCGTCCCGGGCCGTGCCTGTGGCCTTCTCCAGGGCCAGGACTACAGGGTAGGACTTCTTGCGGCGACGGAGATCGCCGCCCAGAGGCTTGCCTGTAGACTCCTCCCGACCCCATATGCCCAGGATGTCGTCTCTGATCTGGAAGGCCAGACCCAGCTTTCGCCCGGCGTTGCAGAAGGCCTCCGCGGTGGTCCCATCCCCGCCACCAAGGAGTGCCCCAAGGTGCAGGGAGCAGCCGATGAGGGCCGCCGTCTTCCTCTCCACCATCTCCAAATAGGCCTGAGTGGCTATATCCAGGCGGCTCTCATAGCTGAGGTCCAAGTATTGCCCCTCTATCATCTCAAGAATGCTCCGGTCCAGGAGACGAGAGGCCTGGAGCCTTTTCGGGATAGGCACTCCCTGGCCTTCCAAACGCTCCAGGGCTCGGCCCGCCAGGATGCGCAGGGCGTTGCCGGCGTTGAGGGCTTGAGCTTTGCCCCAAAGATACCACAGGGTGGGGCGATGGCGGCGCTGGCTGTCCCCGTCCTGGATGTCGTCGTGAACCAGGGAGAAGTTATGCGCCAGCTCCAGGGCGGCGGCAGCGGGCAGGGCCTGTTCCATATCTCCCCCCACGGCCTGGCAGGCCAGAAGGCAGAGGGTGGGGCGCAGGGCCTTTCCCCCGAATCCAGGGCCGGGGTTCCCATGCTCATCCATCCAGCCCAGGTGGTAATGGAGGAGCTGTCGGCAGGGGATATCCTCCGGGGCCAGGATTTCCCTCAGCTCCCTCTCGATGCAGGAGCGATAGCGTAAGAAAGCCATAGGTAGCTCCATAGACATCTCCTCTTCAGGCTCGTAGAGAAGAGGCCTGAGCGATCTCCGGGAAGCTGGCCAGAGCCTGGTGGGCGATGCCGGAGGCGTCGATGCCGTAGAGGGAGCGCAGGAGGGTTTGGGGGCCATGCTCGATGAAGTCATCAGGAAGGGCCAGGGTTAACAAGCGAGCCTGGCTCTGGGCCGTAGCCAGAAGATGGGCCACCTGGCTGCCGAAACCCCCGCTCAGGGTGTTCTCCTCCACCGTCACCAACCGACTCGTCTCTTCGGCGGCCTGGAGGATGAGGTCTCTGTCCAGGGGCTTGGCGAAGCGGGCGTTGATGACCCGGGCCGAGACGCCTTGCTTCTCCAGCATCTGTGCCGCCTCGAGGGCCGGGTGGACGGAGTTGCCCAGGGCTATCAGGGTCAGGTTCCGGCCCTCGCGGAGCACTTCGCCTTTGCCTATGGGCAGCTCATTCAAAGATGGAGATAGGGGCACTCCCAGGCCACCCCCCCGAGGATAGCGCACCGCCATGGGCTGTCCACAGCGCAAAGCTGTGTAAAGCAGGTGGCGCAGCTCGTCCTCATCCTTAGGAGCAGCCACTATCATATTGGGCACAGCGCAAAGATAAGAGATGTCGAAGGTGCCCTGGTGGGTCTTGCCGTCATCGCCTACTATGCCAGCTCGATCTATAGCGAAGGTGACGGGGAGGTTCTGGATGCAGACGTCATGGATGATCTGGTCATAGGCCCTTTGCAGAAAGGTGGAATACACAGCGACGATGGGTGTGAAGCCCTGGGAGGCCAGACCCGCGGCCATGGTAACGGCGTGCTGCTCACAGATTCCCACATCGAAGACACGGTCGGGATAGTGCTCCTTGGCCAGGGCCAGGCCGGTGCCATCCAGCATGGCGGCGGAGATGGCCACTGCCTTGGGGTTGTCCTGAAGGAGCTGGCAGACCGTCTGGCCGAAGACGCTGCTGTAGGATGGGGTGGAGTCCTTGGATTCCTTCGGGGGTACGCCGTGATAGGCCACGGCATCCTCCTCTGCCGGCGGGTATCCCTCGCCCTTTTGGGTCAGCACATGGACCAGGACTGGCCCTCGACCCCGCTCTCGCGCCCAGAGGAGAGCCCTCTCCAGTTGCGCCAAATCGTGGCCAGGGATGGGACCCAGATACTCGAAGCCCATCTCCCTCCAGAAAGTAGTCGGGGCCATCAGACCGAGGATGAAGTTCTTAAGGCGTTCCCCCAAAGCCCATATTCGAGCGCCCAGGGGCAGACGGCGGACCACGATCCAAGCGTCTCTTTTGGCCCTCCGATAGCCGGGGCTGGCCCGGACACGGCTAAGACGTTTAGCCAAAGCGCCCACGCTGGGCGATATGGCCATCCCATTATCGTTGAGGACCACGGTGAGGCGAGTTCCCAGGTGTCCAGCGTGGTTCAGAGCTTCGAAGGCCATACCCCCGCCCAGAGCTCCATCGCCTATAATGGCCACTACATGGTAAGACTCCCCTGAGAGATCTCGGGCCAAGGCCATACCCGTGGCCGCGGAAATGGATGTGGAAGCGTGGCCGGCGCCGAAGGCGTCGTGGCAACTCTCCTCCGGGCTGGTGTAGCCGGATAGCCCGCCATACTGCCGCAAGCTGGTAAACTTGTCCCTCCGGCCCGTTATGAGCTTGTGAGGATAGCTCTGGTGCCCCACATCCCAGACTATTTTATCGTTGGGGCTGTGAAAGACCCGGTGCAAGGCCAGGGTGAGCTCCACCACCCCCAAATTGGAGGCCAAATGTCCCCCATTCAGGCTTACGGTGGCGATGAGCCTCTCCCGAATCTCCCCGGCCAGTTCTTCCAATTGGGGAAGGCTAAGGGTCTGGAGCTGCCCCGGCTCGTCGATGGTGTTCAAGATGTCTAGCTTGGTGCCCATATGGATACCTCGTATACCGATGCTCCATTTTACCAATCGGGCAGCCCCTTTGTCAACCGAGCGCTATGAGATCGTTTACTAAAAACTCATTATCCCCCCCGCTCAGGTTACCCCCTTTCGGGCTGAGCCCCAGAACAAAACTATGACAGGTCATCTCCCCAAAAAGCCCCTGGGCCGATGGATTTAGGAGCTTGAAATGCACCTCTACGCAACCTGCGGCCAAAAGATTGCGGGATAATCTAGCTTCGTCATATAATTGGCACAGTGTCCCTTCAGCGTTAAGGAGGTTAACCTGTGGACAATGTGGACAAGAAGAAGGTCTGGCTCATCATAGCGCTCCCTATCCTGGCAGCCATCCTGCTGATTTTAGCCGCCTGTGGCGCGAAGACCACCCCTACCCCAGTGGTAAAGACCGTCACCGTCGGTTGCGTTGGCCCCTTCTCCGGCTCCGCCGCCGCCTGGGGGGAGGGCCTCAAGCGAGGCTTAACCCAGTTCGCCGATGAGGTCAACGCCCGTGGGGGGATTGAGGTTAGCGATGCCCTCTATACAATTGACATCGAATGCTTCAACGGTGAGTTCACGTCCCAGGGCGGCGTGGCTGCCGGGAACCGCCTCATCCTGGAGAAAGGCGTCCAGTGGGTGGTGGGGCCGATTACCTCTCCGGAGTGTCTGGGTTGGCAGCAGGTGGCTGAGCCCCTCAAGGCCATCTCCATCATCCCCGTAGGCTGCTGGGGCAATGGTATCATCTCTCCGGAGCACCCGGGCACCTTCCGCCTGGGCCTATCCTTCCGGGAGCAAGGGCCAGTCCATGCCGCCTGGGTGCAGCAGAACTTGCCCCAGGTGCAGACAGTGGCCTATGTAGCCCCGGACAACGCCACGGGGCGGGACTCCACCGCTCAAATGCGCACAGCCTTCGAGGCCGCCGGGCTCCAGACCGTGGACGCCCAGTTCTATCGCCCTGACGCCGTGGACTTCTACCCCATCCTGACCAGGATGCTGAGATTAAAGCCGGACCTCATCTACGCCATCGTCATGCCGGACGCCGACCAGGGCCTGCTCTGGAAACAGGCCTGGGAGCTGGACTACCAGGGCGCCAAGATGGGCTCCCTGGTGAACTTGCCCGAGGGGTTGAAAGCTTCCGATGGCCCCCAGCCCTGGGAGGGTGTCTATGTGCTGGGGGGCGTCCCTTACTGCAACCCCGGGGCATCCCTGCCCAGCGAGCTGGCGCTCTGCCAAACACTGAAAGAAAAGTATGGCGAGGAGCCCTCAATATATGCCTTCACCGGCTATGCGGCGATGGAGATCATATCTAAGATATGGCAGGCGGTGGGCTCCGTGGACGACCTGCAGGCCGCCATAGATTGGTGGGAGGCGAATCCGAACATAGAGACCATCAGCGGGCTTCAGCGGCTGGGTGGCATGAGCCGCTACAGCATCCAGCGCGTAACCTTCGGGGATATCGGGGCTGTGGTGATCCAAAATGGCGAGGTAGTGCCCTTCTTCCGTGGCCCGGCAGCCTACGAGCCTTAGCTTATCCCAAATGTGCTGAGGAGGGGCACGCCCCTTTATGTCCCCTATCCTTGACACCCTGGCGTGCAGGGTTTAACTTTCAATTGCCATGTCAGCCCTGGGGGCTTTGAAGGGATGGCTGAGGCGCTACGGCGGGGCCGTGGCCCTGGCCCTTGTGGCCCTGGCCATCGTCGCCGGGGGGATTGCCTTTCTCACCCGATTCCCGGATAGCCACCTGATGGCGATAGTAAACCCCACCTCGCCCCAGGAATCCACCCTTACCCCTTCCAAAGCTGGGGTCAACATCAACACCGCCTCGGCCCGAGAGCTGGAGACCCTGCCCGACATCGGCCCGGTGCTGGCAGGTCGCATCGTCCAGTACCGAGATGAGCACGGCCCCTTCCAGCGCATCGAGGACATATTAGATGTGCAGGGCATAGGCCCAGCCACCTTTAATAAGCTCAAGGACTCCATCACGGTAGGCCCCTAAGTGCGTCTCATCTATCTCAGCGTCGCCTGGCTCCTGGGCCTCATCCTGGGACAGTGGCTCCGCCTGCCCTGGCCCATTCTCATAGGTATGGCCATCCCCCTGCTCCTGGTCGGTCTGCCCCTGAGCCGGAGGTGGAAGCCCGGCCTGGCCGGAATTTATCTAGCCGTCCTGCTCTTCGGCCTGCTCCGCTTCTCGGCCCATGTCTCCGCAGTGGGTGAGAGCTCCCTCCAGCTCTACAACGACTCCCTACCGGTGACGGTGCGGGGCATGGTGGCTGACGACCCGGACCCCCGGGGTTGGGCCACCTACCTCCGCCTGGAAGCGAGGGAGATAAAAACGGGCAATGAGTGGCGAAAAGTAGAGGGCCAGGCCCTGGTCTACGCCCCGCCCTATCCGGCCTTCGAGATAAAACGGGATTACCCTTACTACCGCTACGGCGACCTCCTGGAGATGGAAGGGGAACTGGAGACCCCTCCCACCTTCCCCGATTTCGACTATCGAGACTACCTGGCCCGCCAGGGCATCGGCTTTCTCATCCGCCAGCCTCAGAGCGTAGTGCTTTTGCAAACGGGGCAGGGTCTCAAACCCCTGGAATGGGTTTATTCCATGAGGCAGGCCCTGTCCCGCTCCCTGGCCCAGGCCCTCCCCGAGCCCCAGGCCGCCTTGGCCCAGGGCATCCTCCTGGGGCAGAGGAGCTCCATTCCGGACGCCACCTACAAAGATTTCATCCGGACCGGCACCATCCATATCGTGGCCATCTCGGGGCAGAACCTGACCATCGTCCTGGCGCTCCTGGCAGGAGCCATGGTCTGGGCATTGGGGAGGCATCGACCTTATTATTTCTTCCTGGCCCTGGCAGTGGTCTGGGGCTACAGCCTCCTGGTGGGGATGCCGCCCTCGGTGGTGCGCGCCGCCATCATGGGCAGCCTCTGGCTCCTGGCCGGTTTTTTGGGCAGGCCCGGCGCTGCGGGGACAGCCCTGGCCTTCTCCGCCGCCGTCATGGCTGGCCTCAACCCCTCCATCCTTAGAGATGCCTCCTTTCAGCTCAGCTTCGCCGCCATGGCCGGGATTGTTTACCTCTGTCCCCCAATTCAGACTGTTGGGGAACGGCTCTGGAAAGGGGAAGGCTCTCGTTGGAAGCCCTTGGTCCTCAACACATTTGCCGTAACCCTGGCCGCCACCCTGGCCACGGCCCCCATCATAGCCTATAGCTTCCATCGGGTCTCCCTGGTGGGGTTGCCCGCCACCTTCCTGGCCTTGCCCGCCCTACCGGGAATCATAATAACGACGGCCCTCACCGCCGGGCTGGGGCTGGCCTCCCCCTGGGCCGGCCACCTGGCTAGCTGGGTAGCCTGGTTCTATCTCACCTGGCTGATCAAAGTGGCTGAGACATTCTCAGCGGTGCCTGGAGCATCCCTGGGCCTCTGGGTATCCCTCCCCGGCGTAGCCCTCTACTACGCTGCCCTGAGCGGCCTCACCTGGCTGGCGGGCAAGAGGCGTCTTCCCCACCTCGGCACGCTCTCTTGGGAATGGCTCACCCGGCTGCCCCTGGGCAGGATAGCCATAGCCCTCCTGCCCCTAGCTGCTCTGACCTGGATAGCCGTCTTCTCCCTGCCCGATGGCAAGACCCACGTCTACTTCCTGGACGTGGGCCAGGGGGATGCCGCCCTGGTTACCACGCCCTCTGGCCAGAACATCCTCATAGACGGAGGCCCCCGGGACAGCGGGCTGATGGAGGGTCTGGGGAAGCGGCTCCCCTTCTGGCGGCGCGACCTGGACCTGGTGGTGATAACTCACTATCATGAGGACCACGCCGGAGGCCTGGCGGAGGTGTTGCGTCGGTATCGGGTGGGCCAGGTCCTGGACGTGGGCTGGAGCGAGGCAGAAACCAGCTCCAGCTACTCCGAGGTTCTGAGCCTGGCCAAGGAGAAGGGCATCGCTCTCATACAGGCCCAGGCTGGGCAAGCGGTGGAGCTGGGGGATGGCCTGAGGCTGGAGGTGCTCCATCCCCCCGAGCCCCGGCTCAAAATCACCAACAGCTATGTGGACGATAACTCCACCGTCCTGCGCCTGGTGGCAGGAGAGGTGAGCTTTCTCTTCACCGGAGACCTGCAACAGGAAGGGGAGGCCTATCTGTTAGAAAAAGGCGTGAACCTGAGGAGCACTGTCCTCAAGGTGGCCCGCCACGGGTCTCGGACCTCCACCACACCAGCCTTTCTTCAGGCCGTGTCCCCTCAGGTGGCAGTCATCTCAGTGGGAGCCAACAACCCCTTCGGCCACCCCAGCCCCGAGGTGGTGGACAGGCTGAACGCCACAGTGATCGAGGGCAAGCTCTACCTCACGTGTCAGCAGGGAACGGTGGAGCTGATAACCGATGGCCAGAGGCTATGGGTCAAAACGGAGCGCCAGGCGTCATTTGCCTCTCCTTGTCCCGCAAAGCCCATTGCCGTCCCAGGGTTTTGATGCTATACTGCCCAAGATATGTCGAGACGAAATGATGTGAGGCGCATCGACGGCCGGGCCCACAATGAGCTGAGGCCGGTGCGCATCGTCCCCGGCTACCAGACCTATCCGGAGGGCTCGGCCTTGATTGAGATGGGCCAGACCAGGGTACTCTGCGCCGCCAGCCTGGAGGAGCGGGTGCCCCCCTTCCTGAAGGGCCAGGGCACCGGGTGGGTGACCGCCGAATACTCCATGCTGCCTCGGTCCACCCTCACCCGCCACCCCCGAGAGGGCCGCGCCGGGCTAGGCGAGGGCCGGAGCCAGGAGATACAGCGTCTCATCGGGCGCTCCCTGCGCGCTGTGGTAGACCTATCTTCTCTGGGGGAGCGCACCGTCATCCTGGACTGCGATGTCCTTCAGGCCGATGGGGGAACCCGCACCGCGGCCATCACCGGGGCCTACGTAGCCCTGGCCCTAGCCCTGCGCACCTTGGAATCTCGGGGGGTGATCCGGGGCTCCCCCTTGAGAAGCGCAGTGGCCGCCGTGAGCACGGGCATCGTGGCCGGCCACTGCCTCCTGGACTTATGCTACGAAGAGGATTTCCGGGCCGCCGTGGATTTCAATGTGGTGATGACTCGGGAGGGCCAGTTCGTGGAGGTGCAGGGCACCGCCGAGGGCAGGCCTTTCACTAAGCAGACCCTGGACAACATCCTTGCCCTGGGAGAGAAGGGCATCCGAGAGCTGTTTGAGACTCAGGATGAGGCCCTGGCCAGCCTCAGGACGTAAAGCCAGCTTAAAGCGCTTGCTCCGAGACCTCGGTGCGCAGCTTCCCCAGGTGGCAGGTATCGTTGAGGAGCAGCAGGCGGGGGGCTGTGGAGCCAAACTCCATCAGGCTCACCGAGGCGTTGTCCATCCTCACCTTCCAGAAGCCATCCAGGGACATCCCCAGGGCGTCGGCCAGGAGCACCTTGAGCACAGCATCGTGGGTGCAGAGAAGGAGGGTATCCTGAGGATGAGCCTCCAGGAGACGCTTCAGCGCTGCGTCGCTCCGGAGGCGCACATCCTCCAGACTCTCGCCCCCGGGCATCTTCACCTGGGACGGGCTCTCCAGCCATAGCTGCAGCATAGGCCCGTAGCGCTTCTCCACCTCATCTTTGAGGAGGCCACTCCAGGCCCCGTGGTCGATCTCGATGAGGTCTGGCTCCACTTTGACATCCTGGCCCTGGGCCAGGGCGATGGCCAGGGCAGTGTGAAAGGCCCGGCGCAGCGGACTGGAGTATATGGCCGCCAGGGGCATCGCAGAGAACCGCTGGGCCACCAGGCCAGCCTGGCGTTCCCCCATATCGGAGAGCTCGGTGTCTATGCGTCCTTGATAGCGCCCGGTGGAGTTCCAGGTGCTCTCGGCATGGCGCACCAGGAAGAGGCGAGTCACGACAAGTCTCCTTAGAGCTTGACTAGCCTGACGGCGTAGACGTCTGGGATGGCCAGGAGCTGCTTACGATGTTCTTCGCGAATAGGCCCGTCCAGACCCAGAACCATCAGGGCTCGGCCTCGGGGCTGGAGTCGCCCCACCTGCATAGAGCTGATATTGATATCGGCCTGGCCCAGTATATTTCCCACAGAGCCGATGAGCCCTGGCCGGTCCCGATGGTCGATGAACAGGAAGTAGCCTCCCGTAGGGACCACATCCATCCAGTAGTCGTTGAGCCGGACGATGTGAGTCTCTCCCCGCATCAAGGTGGCGGCAGCCAGGGACTTCCCCCGGCTGGCCTTCACCTCGGCGGTGAGGAGGGAGCTATAGTTTTCACAGGTGAGGTTGTGTTGTTCTGTAATTTTTAGCCCTCGGTGCGCCACCACGTGGTCAACATTGACCACATTCACTCGCTCATCGGTAACTGCCTCCAGGAGGCCGCTCAGAAGGGCAGCCTTGAGGGGGCGACTATCGTGATTGGCTATCTCCCCCTCGTAAAGGATGGTAACCGCCTCCAGTTGCCCCTCCAGGAGCTGGTTGAGAAGGCGGCCTAGGTTAGCTGCTGCAGCGATGTAAGGAAATAGCTGGGCATAGGCCTCGGGGGCGACCAGGGGCGCGTTCACCGCGTATCTGACGGGCTGTCCTCGGAGCACTGCCAGGACCTGTTCAGCGGTATCTACAGCCACGTTGGTCTGGGCCTCGGCGGTGGAGGCGCCCAGATGAGGGGTGACGATGATTTTGTCGCTGCCGAAGAGGGGGTTCTCGGTGGCCGGCTCCTGGGTGAAGACGTCAACTGCCGCCCCGGCCAGTCGTCCCTGGTCCACTGCCTGGCGCAGGGCCGCCTCGTCCACGATGCCACCTCGGGCGGCGTTGATGATATAGGCCGTAGGCTTGGCCAGGGACAGCTCCCGTGCCCCGATGAGGCCGTGGGTGGTAGAAGTGAGGGTAGTGTGGATGGTGATAAAATCGGAACGTCTCACGAGGTCCTCCAGCGAGACCACCTCTGCCCCCAGGCGGGATGCCTGCTCCGCTGAGACGTATGGGTCGTAGACCAGGAGCTTCATCTCCATCCCCCGGGCCCTCTTGGCCACTTCGGAGCCTACTCGGCCCAACCCCACAATGCCCAGCACCTTCCCCCTCACCTCCACACCCATGTGCTCCTGACGCCGCCATATCCCTTTCTGGAGCTGTTGATAGGCTTGGGGGATATGCCGGGCCACGGCTAGGAGGAGAGCCAAGGCGTGCTCGGCGGCGGAGATAGTGTTGCCCTCCGGGGCGTTGACCACGATGATGCCCCGGCGCGAGGCCGCCTCCACGTCGATATTGTCCACCCCCACCCCCGCCCTGCCTATGACCTGGAGCCTCTGTCCGGCCTCGATAACCTCCGCCGTCACCTTGGTCTCACTGCGCACCACCAGGGCATCGTAATCGCCGAGGCTGGCTATCAGCTTATCTTTAGGCAGCCCGAGACGAACATCCACCTCGGCTCCGCCTTTCAGAATATCGATGCCCTCCTGGGCTATGGGATCGGTGACAAGAACTCTGAATGTCATAGGAGAATATCTATCTCATCGCAGGCCCTGGGGGATGGCATAGCCAGCCCGGGGCAAAGCTTTGGCTATGGCCTTCAGGGTGAGGTCGATGTCGGCCTCGGTAACGTATCCCAGGTGTCCGATGCGGAATATCTTGCCCGAGAGCTTGCCCTGGCCTCCGGCCAGATCGGTGTCATATTCTTCCAGCAAGATTTTGACCAGGCGGGCTACATCCAGCCCTTCGGGGGCCCGGATGGCAGTAACGGTATTGGAGGCCACCGGCTCCGGCGGCAGCGGAGACAGCCCCAAGGCCTTGGCCCCCTCCCTGGCCCTCTGCCCCACCCGGCGGTGGCGCTCCCAGATGTTCTCCAGTCCCTCTCGAGCCATCAACTCCAGCCCCACCTCCAAGGCAAAGAAGGTGGACACAGCGGGAGTCCAGGAGGTCTGGCCCCGAGCCAGGTATTGCTTGGCGGTGCGGAAGTCCCAGTAGTGGCGGGGCATCTTGGCCTGCTCCACGGCCTTCCAGCCTCGCGAGCTGATGCCCACCATGGCCAGGCCCGGCGGGGCCATCCATCCCTTCTGGGAGCAGGTCACCACTACGTCCAGCCCCCAGGCGTCCATGCAGCAGGGCAGAGAGCCCAGGCTGCTGACGGCGTCCACCAGGAAAAGCTTGTCATGCTCTCGGACGATTTCGGCGATGCCTTTCAGGTCGTTGGTGACGCCGGTGGAGGTCTCGTTGTGCACCAGCAGGACTGCCTTGTAGTTCGGATTCTTCTTCAAGGCCTGGCGCACCTCCCCAGGGTCGACCGGCTCGCCCCAGGGGAAATCCAGGCGGGTTATCTTGGCCCCGAAGTCCTGGGCGATGGCAGCCAGGCGCTCTCCAAAGTAGCCGTTGGTCAGGCCCAGCACCTCGTCCCCCGGCGATAGGGTGTTGACCACCATAGCCTCCAGCCCCCCCGTCCCCGAGCCGGTGAGCACCAGGACCTCACTCTGGGTCAGGAAAAGCTCCTTGAGCCGGGCGGTGACCTTCTCTATGATACGGGCGAAGGCGGGGCCACGATGGTTTATCATCTCCCGGGACATGGCCTGGAGCACCTCGGGCGGGCAGGGGGTGGGGCCAGGGATGCGCAAGTTCATGGAGGACTCCTTCCTTCCAACGAGGTTATTGTCCTTGAAATATAGCCGATGGACAGGCCCAGAGTCAACTGGTAAAAATAGCCTTTGGGGATAGCCCATGGCGATGATATAATTCCTGCGGAGGCCGAGGGTTGGCCTGGTAGAGGGCATCCCCGGGACGGAGGAGGTTAGGGGTTCGAATTCCCCTTCCCCCAATAGGTATAATCATGCTACAGATAGTCACGTTACCAAAGGTTAGACCTTGATTCTCACAGCAGAACAATACTCTAGAGGCTTTATAGACTTTGATGCAGTCTTAGCAAAGGGTTGCGTGGTTGAACTTTGGACGAGAACCGCTGACCGGCCTGAAGACGACACCGAGTGGACCGGTCCATACTCGACTCCGGAAGGCACCATAGTTCTTTCCCCGCCAAAACCATATATGCAGTTACGTGTAGAGCTAAAACGCGGTAGCGACCCAACGAAGACGCCAATCCTCACAAAAGTGCGATGGGAACGTGACGGTAAAGCCTTCATCTGGCCAGGCCCTGTAGGTTTCAACGGGCCTCCGGGCCCACTGAGCTTGGGTAGAGATTATGGTGTTTCTTACCGCCTAGCGTTTCAACCCAAGAGAGCTGGCTGGGCTGAACCTTTTGTGGTTATTGGCCACAGGGCACGGATTAGGTTCTGGAAGAGCGGCATCAAAGGATACAACATATCTGGTTTTCGTGATGCAGAACCTACTCCTGAAGGCAACTTTTCAGTTGGAGGCAACATTGAGGAAGTTGAGGCGGATGGAGATGTAGTGGAGGTACTGGTAACTGTTTCGGGAAACAACGAGGAGCAGGTGAAGGAGGCAGCCAAGACTCAAGTTGAGTCCACTGTTGGACTGCTCGCTCTTTGTTTTGGTGAACAGATTTTAGGTAAACCTATTTTCGCTGATTACTATTTCAGCGACGCCAAAGGCGAGCAGGGACAAATCCATGTTCCTGTTAAACATCTTCCCGAGTTGTCTGTTGGTATGAACTTTGTTCCTTTCGTTGATGAGGCGTTAGTTAGGCTAGACGAGTCACCAATTGGTGCCTCAGTTGGAATGGCACTGCGTTGGTACGTCGCAGGCCTAAATAGCGAATCGCCGATTGATGCATTTATCGCCTATTTCGTTGGCCTTGAGGCTCTTTCCGTTGGATACTTTGTCGGTATTCATCCCAAGCCCATTAGGAAAGAGTATGCGCAACTTGAAAAATACTTTGGAAGAGCGCAGCCGACTGTTGACAAGAGATTGAAAGATATAGTTCTGGACCGATTAGCAGACTTTCCTCTGAGCATGAAGTTCGAGAGATATTGGAGAGGTAAGTTTAACTATGAGACTCGCGAAAGTAAGGAATTCCCTGGCTTAAACCGCCTTAGGAATAACCTTTTCCATGGAAGCATACGAACTATCACCTCTCAGCAAGTAGATACCGCTAAAACTCTTCTCGAGAAGCTACTGGCAAAAGAGTGCGGGATCGAGAAACTTGTGAATCGCCGCCAAGCTGGCCCAAAGCTTTTAGAATTTGCGTTAACTTACGCTACAATGCCTTCCAACAAAAGACCCCAACCATGATCAAAGCCGTCTTCTTCGACTGGTATAACACTCTGGCTCGCTTCTACCCGCCCCGGGAGGAGCAGCAGGTCGCGGCCTGCCGGCAGCTCGGGGTGGAGACCTCGCCCCAGGCCCTGATATTCGATTTAAGATTCTCCCCCTCTCCTGAAAAGAGACGGGGAGGCCAGGGAGTGAGGTGATGAGTTAATAAACACCCTCAAGGAAGCAGTTGACGGAGGAGAGTTAAGATTATAATCTACTCTTGTCCTTCGGGCTGGCGATGGCCGGCCTTTTCGAGCGCCTTTTCCAAAAGAGCTTACAAGAGGAGGTCCCAAATAATATGATGACAGAAGCCGTAAGCAGGTGGCCCATCCACCTGGAACCCAAGAACCCTACAATGGACAAGAAGTTGGCTATTACGGTTTGTCCCAACGGGGCCCTCATCACCCGAAATCAGAACCCCAAGCAACCGTATACTCCTAAAGAGGTTGCCCAACAAGCGATAGAGGCATATAGGGAGGGAGCGGTTGAACTTCATTTTCATGCCCGGGATGAGCTCGGCTACTCCCTTAACGACCCGAACCCCTACATCGAAACCATCGAACTGGTTCTAATGGAATGTCCCAACATGATCATGAGCCCTTCCCTCTCAGTTCCTCCCCAAAAGGCCGGGGGAGGCTTATACGAAGTTGAGACTACTCAAGACATGATCGAAGGGCTGCTGAAACGGGGCAAGAACTATATGGAAACGTCGCTGCTTACTCCGGTGAGCTATGTCAGCACCAGAGCGCTCCGTCCCGGACAGTTCGAGGCACCCATCAACACAATCACGCCGGAAAGGCTCAGGGCTGAGGCCAAGTTCCTCCAGAGCAAGGGAATCAAACCCCATTTTCTGGCTCACGACTTCGAGGCTATTGACAACGTGCGGGAATATCTCATAGAGCCGGGCGTTCTGCAGAAACCCTACCTTATCTGCCTGGGACCGGGCATGCATAAACCCAGCACCAAGACCTATCCCGACCCGTGGGGGATGATCAACTTTATCAACATGATGGCTGTTCTGCCCAAGGATACAGTGGTTGGAGCCAGCATAGGAGGGCACAACTGGCTGTCGATCACTGTATTGGCTATTATGCTCGGGGTTGACTACATCCGGGTTGGAATGGAAGATGCCATGCACCTTTACCCCCACAAAGATAAGCTAATAGATTCATGCGCTCAGGTGACCAGAAAGATAGTTGCCATAGCCCGAGAGCTGGGTCGAGAAATAGCGACACCGGATGAGACACGGGCGATTTTTGGCATACAGTAACAAAAGCAACAAATAGGAATAGGTGGTAAAGCCGAGACAACTACTTTGGTGGAGCTGCGTAGATGGTGTAAATATGATTAAGGCCGTCTTCTTCGACTGGTATAACACCATCGCCCGCTTCTACCCGCCCCGGGAGGAGCAGCAGGTCGCGGCCTGCCGCCAGCTCGGGGTGGAGGTCTCGCCCCAGGCCCTGCGCCGGGCCTACCCCGCCGCCGACGACTTCATGACGCGGGAGAACGCCTTTTTCGCCCTCAGGGAACGGCCCGAATTGGAACAGCAGCGCTTCTG
The DNA here is from genome assembly GCA_016210485.1 of Chloroflexota bacterium. Classification (GTDB taxonomy): domain Bacteria; phylum Chloroflexota; class Dehalococcoidia; order JACQUD01; family JACQUD01; genus JACQUD01. The sequence goes on from JACQUD010000032.1 coordinate 53,163, forward strand.
GGCGGAGTACGAGCGGATGCTCCTGCGGGAGGCTGGGGTAGAGGTCTCGGCGGAGCTGGCCTTGCAGATAATTCAGGAAGTCCGGCTCCATCCCTCGGAGTTCGCCCTCTTCGAGGATGCCCTGCCCACCTTGCAGGAGGTCAAGGCCCGGGGCCTGGTTCTGGGGCTGCTCTCCAATCTGAGGCGGGAGCTGGATGAGCTGTGCCAGCGCCTAGGGCTTACCCCCTATTTGGATTTCACCCTGACCTCGGCGGAGGTGGGCTTCGAGAAACCCCACCCCGCCATCTTCTTCGAGGCTCTGAAGCGGGCCAATGTGAAGCCGGCGCAGGCCCTCCACGTGGGCGACCAGTATCACTCCGATATCCTGGGCGCCCGAGGGGTGGGCATCCGGCCCCTCCTTCTGGACAGGGACGGCTCCTGGGAGGAGGTCAAGGACTGCCCCCGCATCAAGACCCTGGCCGAGGTTCTGAACTATCTGTAGCCGTGGCCAGGGCCGCTCGCGTTCATAAGCCGGGCTTCCAGTCCCTTACTCTCTCTATGTTGGCCCGCCTGGGATGGCGACTAGGCAGGCCAGGACTCGCCCTCGGCTTGCTCTGCCGCAGGGAAGGAGAAATGCGCCTGGGCCAGGAGCCACCGAGCGGCGCGCTGCTCCAGCACTGCGGTAGCTCGCAGCGGCAGGCTCATCTCCTGACCATCCACCTTGATCCGCGCGTCGCCCTCCGCCGCCAGCCAGGCCACCGAGCCGGCCCGAGAGATGGAGCGCCATTCCCAGCGAAATGATGCCGCCTCGGATTGGGACCAGTCGCGTTCGACCTGCATCTTAATCTCATCCTGTCCAATGCGCCTTTCGTCGGCTCCGGTGCCGATAACGACCGTATCCGGCAGGAAGAGAGCCAGGAGACCTGTCATATCCCGCCTGGCATAAGCTTCGTTGAACTTGTTCCACACGGACATGACCTCAGCTTCCGTCTTCTTATCGGCAGTCATAGGATTTCCCTCCTTTCGGTAAGCTCCGCTTACCATCACCTTTGAAGGAAGGGGCCATCATCGGTGGCCCGTCTTCCTAATATCTCTGTGATACCGCGTCTGGGACGCCCTGCTACTTTTTCAAGGCGGCCATGTTCCGCTCTACCACCTCCATGGTCTTCTTCAGGAGGTCTGCCGGGCTGAACTCTACGTACTCGGTGCCGGCCTCGACTATGGTGGTGTGGCCCGGAGGTGCGTAGTAGGCATCTCCGGCGCTGATGATCTCTTCCCGGCTACCGAACTTGAAGCGGATCCTGCCCTTGAAGACGTATCCCCAGTGGGGGCACTGATCCTGGTTGCCGGGCAAGCCCTTGAGCAGAGGAGTTATGTCGAACCTCTCCTTGAAGGCGCCCAGTTCCACATTCATGCCGCCCCACTCGGTCTCGTGGAGGGTGGCCCCTCCCGCCTCCATCGCCACCGGTATATCCTTTATTGAGCCGCGCATGTCATGCCTCCTTTTTTGTTCTCTAGCCTTCTCCCTCAAGGCTGTCTCTAAAATACGCAAATAACACCTATTTGCGTCAACATAGATTAACAAATTTTCCAGCCGAAGTCAAGGCCGTTTGAAGACCTCGCCCCGTGGTTACTGGTGGCCCTCCGAGACCCAGATCCCAGCGGGCTTCCCTCA
>JACQUD010000003.1 GCA_016210485.1 Chloroflexota bacterium
GGATTATAGGGTATATAGGTTCTCGGCCTGTAACGCCCATTCTGCTGGAGGGATTAGCTAGGCTGGAGTACCGTGGCTATGACAGCGTAGGCATTGCGGTGATATCTCCGCAGGGGGAGCTGGCGGTTAAGAAAGTGGCGGGCAAGCTGACCGCCCTGATAGGTAGTCTGGGAGTCTCCCTTCCTGAGGGACAGGTGGGGCTGGGGCACACTCGTTGGGCCACCCACGGTAACCCCACCGCCATAAACGCTCACCCCCACTTGGACTGTCAGCAGCGCATAGCTATGGTTCATAACGGCATCGTGGAGAACTACCTGGAGCTGAAGGCAGAGCTTACCGCCGATGGACACAAGTTCACATCCCAAACCGATAGCGAAGTCATCGTGCATCTTGTTGAAGCTCAGGGGCCACGTAATGGCGGTATTCTGGATGCTGCCAGGGGGGCCGCCCTGCGTTTGAAGGGAGCCAACACTGTGGCGCTCCTCTCTCTGGAAGACCCCCAGCGCATCGTGGTCTTCAAAACCGGTAATGCGGGTGGTTTAGCCATCGGCCACGCTGGGAACGATGTGCTGCTGGCCAGCGACCTCCCAGCGCTGTTGCCGTACACCAGCATGGTATCCTTTCTCTCCTCGGGAGAGATGGCCAGCATCGGACCTGGAGAGGTCAAATATTGGAGCCTGGGTGGTGCTCCCATCTCCAAAAGGCCTCAAAAGATCCTCTACGACCCCGTCACCATAGCCAAGGGGGGCTACAAACACTTTATGCTGAAGGAGATCTTGGAGCAGCCCCAGGCGGTAACCAATGCGATGCGTGGTAGAGGGGACTTCGCCAGCGGGAAGGTGTATCTGGATGAGTTCCCTCTGGAGAAAGAAGAGGCCTCCCGCCTGAAGAGGATTGTTCTTGTGGGATGTGGCACCAGCTTTCACGCCGCCTATGTGGGCAGGTACATGATAGAGGAGCTCTCGGGTCTTCCCGCTGAGGTGGAGCACGCCTCCGAGTACCGCTATCGCTCCTTCTCCCCAGAGCCCGCTACCCTGGCGGTGGCTGTGGGACAATCGGGGGAGACCGCCGATACCTTGGCGGCCATGGAGGAGTCTGGCAAGCGGGGAGCCAGGGTGGTTACGATATGCAATGTGGAGGGAAGCCAAGCCACCCGGTTAGCCGAAGCCACTTTATATATGAGGGCTGGGCTGGAGATGGGCGTTGCCAGCACCAAGACCTTCACCACCTCCCTGGTGACCCTGTACTTCTTAGCCCTCTATCTGGGCCAAGCTAGAGGGCACCTCTCCCAGGGGCAGAGCCAGAGGGCGCTGCAAGACCTGGCACAGCTTCCCTCCCTCATGGGTGCTCTGCTGGAGGGGAGAGGCGTTTACGAGAATTTGGCCCTGAGATACCACAAGAGGGACCACTTTCTGTATTTGGGGCGGGGTCCTAACTACCCAGTTGCTTTGGAGGGGGCGCTGAAGTTAAAGGAGATAAGCTATATTCACGCCGAAGGGTACGCCGCTGGGGAGATGAAACACGGCCCCATAGCCCTTATCGATGAGAATATGCCTGTGGTCGCCATAGCCCCTAAAGACAGGCTTTACGAAAAAATGGTAAACAGCATCCAGGAGGTGAAGGCCAGGGGAGGGATAGTGATAGCCCTCACAACCCATGGGAACCAGGAACTGGCTGAGCAAAGCGACGACGTGATCTACCTTCCCGTTGCGCCCCATCTGCTCACTCCAGTACTCGCCGTATTGCCATTGCAGCTCCTGGCCTACTATATCGCTGTGCGCCGCGGCTGCGATGTGGACCAGCCCCGAAACCTGGCCAAGTCCGTTACCGTGGAGTAGGGGCTTCACTCTTTAAGGCTGGCTTTGGAAACACTTATAGACGTAACGGACCAAACCTTGATGAAGGGTGGGCAGACAGGTATAATGCCACCAGAGGGAGGGTGTGCAGACCTCTTCACTCAGGTTATCTACACGGGACTCAAAGATCAATCCTCGGGGAAGGGGTTTGCCTCCTCGGGCGAAGCAGGGAATAGGCCCTAGGTTCTCCAGGGAGCTAGGGGAACACGGTAATACGGCCCTTCGGGCGAGGAAGAGTATGAAAGGCAAACTCATCAAGTGGTTCCACGAGGTAGGGAAAGAGGATGTAGCTGTAGCAGGTGGTAA
>JACQUD010000034.1 GCA_016210485.1 Chloroflexota bacterium
ACGTTGCGCAGTACATCAACCCCAGGCTGGTAGCTGAAAGTGACTTCCTGGAAGCGGACGTGCCCCTGGATGGGAGGCAGCTCCTGAGCTCCTGGGGCGTCCTTAACCTCGGGTGTAGTGTCCAGAAGCTCGAAGACGCGGCTGCCAGAGGTCATGGCGCGCTGGAACTCGGCGTATTGCAGGGTGAGTTGGCGTATAGGGTCGAAGAAGCGTTGAATGTACATGGCGAAGGTGACCAGGATACCCACCTGGAGATCTCCGTTCAGCACCTTGATACCGCCGAAGATTATCACCATGCCCAGAGCAACAGCGGTGAGGATCTCCACGCTGGGCCAGAGGGCGGAGGAGAGGCGAGCCGCCTGAAGGTTGGCGTCCAGGTGGTCATAGTTGGTCCGGTCGAATCGCTGCAGGTTGGTGTCCTGGCGGTTCAGGCTCTGCACCACCCTGACTCCGGAGATGTTCTCCTGAAGGCCGGCGTTGACTATAGCGATGGCCCGACGCACCCTCATGTAGGTGCGTCGGGCGTAGCCTTGCCACACCACCATGATGATGAGGAGGACCGGGATGACACCAAGGGTGACCAGAGCCAGGGATAGGTCCATAGCCAGCATCACTACGATAATGCCTGCCAGGGACAGGACATCCCCGACACTGGTGACCAGTACGGTTAGGAACTCCTGAAGCTCTTGGACGTCGTTCTGAGCTCGAGACATGAGTCGTCCAACCTGGTTGCGGTCGAAGAAGCTCAGGGAGAGGCCCTGAAGGTGATTGAACATCTGGGTGCGCAGGGAAAGGATTACACCGCGGTTGACTCTGGCCAGGGACATGAGCTGTATGTAGTTGGTGACGTAGTTGGCCAGGGCAATAATAATTAAGATTATGGCTACCACATTTAGGCCCGCCAGGTCCTTTCTGGCGATGAAGGTGTCAATAGAGTAGCCCACCATGCGGGGTATGGCTACCAGGGTGCCGGTGTAGAGAAGCATTGCCACTAATCCCACGAGCACCAGGGTCTTGTGGGGGCGTAGGTAGCCCAAGAGGCGAGATACCACTCGCTGGTCGTAGACTCTGCCTTGAAGGAGGTCGTCGTCTCCACCTCGGCCGCCTCCACCCCAATGCTGGTGAGAATACATGGCCTACCCCCGCCTCCCTCGGGCTGATGCCTGCGTCAAGTCCTCCTCCGAAGGCTTCAGCTGAAGATCGTAGATCTGTCGGTACTTTCCCTTTTGGTCCAGGAGCTCCTGATGGGTGCCGCGTTCAAGGATGCGCCCATCTTCAATAACCAGGATCAGGTCGGCTTGGAGCAGGCTGCTGAGGCGATGGGCGATTATGAAGGTGGTGCGGCCCTGGATGACCTGGGCCAGGGCTTTGCGTATAAGCTGTTCCGTCTCGGTGTCCACGCTGGAGGTGGAGTCGTCCAGTATGAGGATGGGAGGATCCAACAAGATGGTACGGGCGATGGCCAGGCGTTGGCGCTGGCCGCCAGAAAGGGTTATCCCCCGCTCCCCTACCCAGGTATCATACCCTTGGGGAAGGCCCTGGATGAAGTCGTGAAGCTGAGCCACCTGGGCCGCCTGCACAATTCGATCCGTAGAGACGTTACCCGCCCCGTATGCGATGTTGTCTTTGATAGTGGCGTTAAAAAGGAAGACGTCCTGAAATACGATGCCCACGTTACGACGCAACGAAGCCAGGGTCACGTCTCGAACGTCTACGTTATCTACGGTGATGCGGCCCTGGGATGCATCGTAGAAGCGGGGGATGAGGCTAGCGATGGTGCTCTTGCCACTGCCAGCGTTGCCCATGAGGGCCACCACCTGGCCCGGTTTTACGTCCAGGTCAACGCCCCCAAGCACCGGAGCCACAGAATCGTAGGAGAAGTGGACGTCCTCAAAGCGCACATGGCCCTGCGCTCTGGGCAGTTCTGTGGCTTCCCGCTTCTCCGTTACTGGAGACTGAGCGTCCAGGATCTGGTATAGGCGCTCTCCCGAAGAGACCGCTCTGGAGAAGGTGTTTAATATCATGCCTATGGAGCGCACAGGCCAAGCCACCATGCCTATGTAGAGAATAAACTGGGCTAGCTCTCCAGGGGTGAGGCGTCCCTGGATTACCTCCTTACCGCCATACCAGAGGATAAGGGCGGTGATCAGGGTAAAGAGGAGGTTCATCAGGGAGCTGTTGGAGGCCTGGATTCGGTTGGCCTCCAGGGTTTCGTCGGCCACTTCCTGAGCCTCCTTCGCGAACCTAGCCTTCTGATGCTCCTCCCGTCCAAAGGCTTTTACTACCCTTATGCCGGAAAGATTTTCTTGAAGCACCGTGGTGAGCACTCCTGTCAGCTCCTGAATACGGAGCCAGATACGGCGGAGGGCATAGGCGGCCACGGTGGACTTCCAAGCCACCAGGGGAAGGAAGAGCATACTGACCAGGGCAAGACGCCAGTTCATGGAGAAGAGAAGTATGGTTACGGTCACCACAAGAACCAGGATAGTCAGGCCACGGATGAGGCCCATCTGGATGTACCGTCGAACGCTCTCCACGTCCACTGTAGCCCGGGACATGAGCTGCCCCGTCTGCTGTTTGTCGTGGAAGGCGAAGCTGAGGCGCTGGAGGTGGTCGTAGAAGGCATTGCGCAGGTCGTAGGCGACCCTTTGGGCAACAAACTCCGACAGGTAGCTCTGGCCGTAGTAGAAGAGGCCTCGAAAAAGGCTCAGGCCGAGAATGGCTCCAGCCAGGACGAACAGATAGGTGCGGGACCCGCGGCTGAGGGCTGCATCTATAGCGAAGCCCATAAGGCGAGGGACGGCCAGGGAGAACAGGGTGGCAACCAGGAGGCAGACGTAGGTGAGGACAAGCTGTTTCTTATATTTCAGCGTGTAGGCGGCAAGCCTAAGGAGTATCCTCATTGGTTACGTATGGAGCCTTGTTCGGCTTTAGCCACGTAGAGATGTGATAGCCAGGTGCTATTATAGCATATCCATCTAAGGCCTGCTCTGACCTTGTTTAGCGGGCTATGGTGTATGATAGAATAGTCTACCGCAATGAGTATATCTGAGCGAGAGCCAGCCAAGGGGCAGTTGATGGACTACTGGAGCCGGCCCCTTAGGCGGGAAGATGTTCCCCAGGTGGCGGAGATCGAGCGGGAGGCCTTCCCCACAGTGTGGCCGCCTACCCCCTTCTACCGAGAGCTAAACAGTCGGATGGCCTGTTATCTGGTGGCCTTGCAAAGGGGGGAGAGGAACCTGCAACAGGTCTTGGCCGCTGCTGAGGAGCAGGGGCCAACCGCATCGCCCCTTTGGCAGCGCTGGGCCAGGGGAATCTTTGGATTGGGCAAAGTCGCCAAGCCAACCCAGGATGAGGCCAAGGATCTGGTAGCGGGTTACGTGGGGATATGGTTTGCGCTGGACGAGGCCCACATCACTGCCATAGCCACCAAGAGCACATACCAACGCAGAGGCATTGGAGAGCTCTTGATTATTGCCACCATAGAGAAGGCTATGGCCAAGGGCTCCCGGGTGGTGACCTTGGAGGTAAGGGTGTCCAACACTGGGGCACGCCGCCTTTACGAGAAGTACGGGTTCCGAGAGGTGGGGATACGCCGCGGCTATTATAGCGATAACGGGGAGGACGCCGTGATAATGACCACGGACCCCATTAGCTCGCCGGACTATCGAGCCAGATTTGAGATGCTGAGGGCAGAGCACGGAAAGCGATGGGGGCAGTCGGTCCGGCTTCTCAGTTAGCTGGAGTCAGGGCAGAAGGAACCCGCTGGACTATCGGGGCCTGGAGAGGATAGCCTTCACCATCCGGGGATGGAGGAACTCGTTCTCCTCCTTGGGTATGGTGACCCGCCGTCCAGATGGGCTTTTGTAGATCTGGTGGCGAGCATTCATCTTCACCACGTGGTAGCCGGCGTTCTCCAGGGAGCGGATCATCTGCAACACGGTAACCTTAGTAACGTCCTGGGTCACACCTCCACCTCCACGATGGCGGCGCTGAGCTCTCCTCCCTGGGGG
>JACQUD010000035.1 GCA_016210485.1 Chloroflexota bacterium
AGCCCATTCTATCCATACCTCCTATGGTCATAATCACCTACGAAGGCACTATGCTGGGTGCTATCTTGTTCACTATTATCGGCATCATCTTCGAGTCGCGCTTGCCCAGGCCGCGCCTGGACCTGTACGACCCCCGGATCACCGAGGGGTGGATTGGGATCGAGGTGCAGGGAACCCTGGATCGGCTGGGAAGGGCGGAAGCAGCGCTGAAACAGGCTGGGGCGAAAGAGATAAAGAGGTAGTGAAATCGGTGAGTTTCTATAAGGGGCATAGAACGGGAAGGCGGGATTTCCCGAAAGGTGGAGCCCGTTGGGCTGCGCTCTTGCTGCTGGCCCTGGTGGGGGCAGGGTGCATAGGCAGCTCTGGCCCAACCTATCCCCGAGACATCTTTAGGGAGATGCACTACGCGCAGTCCTATCGAGTCCAGGAGCCACCCAGGCTGGATGTGCCCGAGGGGGCGGTGCCCATCACTGGCCGAGAAGTGACCTACACCCAGGAGGAGGCCAAGGCGCTGCCGAACCCGTACCCCAGGAACACCCAGACACTAGCCCGGGGCCAAAAGGTGTTTCAGATCAACTGTGTGGTCTGTCACGGAGCGGCCGGCAAGGGGGATGGGCCGGTGGCGGACTACTTGGTTCGAGACAAGTATAATCGCCCCCCCAATTTAACCGCAGATCCAACCTTGGGTCGTACCGATGGAGAGATATTCTTCCTGGTCACCAAGGGTATCTTTGTTATGCCATCCTTCCGTAAGCTTCTGACGGAGGAGGAGCGCTGGGCGGTGGTGCACTATATGCGGACCCTTCAGGGGAAGTAGAGGTTGGCCTCTTAATCTCCCACCTTTGTTAGGTTCGGTAACGGTGGTAAACTAGGGTGTGAGGTGGGGAGGTATTCATGCGCGGACTCTGGCGTCTGGGAGCGCTTCTGGCCTTGTCAGCCACGTTGGGCCTGATTCTGTGGGCGGCGTGTTCTGGGGGGAGGCAGTCGGAGACCCTGGAGGAGCGGGCCCAAGGGATAGACCGTAGCCTCATGTGCCCTGTTTGTCCCAGCGAGACCATAGACCAGTCCCGGGTGGAGCTGGCGAAGCAGATGAGGGCAATAGTGAGGGAGAAGCTGGCCCTGGGGCAGAGCCGAGAGGAGATTCTAGGCTTTTTTGTGGAGCGGTACGGCCCCAAAATTCTGGCGGAGCCTCCAAAGAAGGGGTTCAGCCTACTGATATGGGTGGTGCCTCCGGTGGTTATCCTTCTTGGCGCCGGGTTGACCTTCTTTGTTTTACGAGAGATGAATCGGGGATCCAAGGTGATTCCAAGCCAGGGGAAAGAGGATAAGGAGCTCCAGCCTTATCTGGCCAAGGTGGATGAGGAGATGGGTCAACTCCAGAAGCAGGGGGAGAAGTAAGGTGGCGTCAGATCTGGGGTATATTCTGCTGCTTCTGGCCATGGTTCTGGCCGTGTATTCGGCGGCGGGCTCCGTCCTGGGGGCGAGGCGAGGCATCCCTGAGCTGGTTCAGAGCGCTCGATTCGCCTGCTACCTGATAGTGCCTCTGCTGTTGGCAGCCACCGGCCTCCTGGTGGTGCTCTTCCTGTCTCACGATTTCCAGGTTAGCTACGTTTTCTTGCACAGCAACCTGGCTATGAAACCCATCTATACCTGGGTTGCTTTCTATGCTGGGAACGAGGGATCCCTGCTGTATATCGCCACGGCTTTCTCTGTACTGGCGGCGCTGGCCGTCGCTCTAGCGCCCAAGAGGTTGTGGCCCAGCACGCCTTACACCACCGCCGTCCTCATGCTGATGCTGACCTTCTTTTTGGGCGTCATGGCCACCCTGGCCAACCCCTTTGCCAGGCTGGACTTCATCCCTGGGGACGGCCAGGGGATCAACCCCCTATTGACCCATCCAGGGATGTTTATCCATCCACCCATGCTCATGGCTGGGCTGGTCTCGGTGACCATCCCCTTCTCCTTTGCTATGGGACACCTTCTGGCAGGGCGTACAGGCGATGAGTGGGTGGACACGGGCCGCGCCTGGGGTATAGTGGCCTGGGCTATCCTGGGAACGGGTAATCTTCTGGGAGCCTGGTGGGCCTACACCATCCTCGGCTGGGGTGGCTACTGGGGCTGGGACGCCATCGAAATCGTAGGCCTCATGCCCTGGCTGGTGCTCACCGCCTTCATCCATTCAATAATGGTGCAGAAACGTCGGGGCATGTTCCGGATGTGGAACATAGCCCTCATCAACGTGGCCCTTGGCTTGGCCCTTTTCGGCATGTTCATCAACCGGGGAGGCCCTGTGCCCTCGGTGCACTCTTTTGGTGCCTCCAAGCTAGGTTGGATCTTCCTCAGTTTTATGGGCCTGAGCGTGGCCCTCTCCTTTGCAGTCTTCTTCTGGCGTTATGGGAGGCTCAAGAGCGCTCGCCCACTGGAGTCCATGCTGTCCCGCGAGTCCGCATTTTTGGTAAACAACTTTCTGTTCCTTTTCGTGGCCTTTGTGTCTCTGTGGGGGGTTATATACCCGCTCATTTCCCAGGCCTTTCAGGGGGTTACCGTTACCGTGGGAGCGCCCTTCTACGTCAAGGTCAACGGCTCCGTGTTCCTTGGCATCATTTTCCTGATGGGCATCGGGCCGCTGCTTCCCTGGCACCGGGCGAGCTGGAGAACTCTGGGGAAGGCGCTCCTTATCCCTGGCCTTTCGGCCCTGGCGGTGGCCATCTCTCTGCCGCTGGTGGGGCTGCAAAAGCCTTTTGCCGTGGCCTCTTTTGCTCTGTGCACCCTGGTAGCCGCCTCGGTGCTCCAGGAGTGGGTTAGGGGAACAGCTGCCAGGCACACCAAGGGCGAGAACTACCTCCTGGCCTTCTTGTGGCTGGTGGCCGCCAACCGGCCTCGGTACGGTGGATATGTCGTTCATCTGGCGGTGGTGGCTCTAGCGCTGGGGGTGGTCGCCTCCTCCTCCTATGACATCCAAAGAGATGTGGTGTTGGCTCCTGGGCAGAGGGTGGAGGTTGGTGACTACACCATCGAATATGTGGGTTGGAAAACAGCGGAGATGGCCGACCGCACCGAGTTCTCCGCCGACCTGCGGCTCTACCGGGGCGAGAGCTTCCTGGGCACCGTCACCTCCTGGCAGGCTTTCTACCCTCAGTTTCGCATGAACTCCACGCGGGCAGCTATACGCTCCACCCCAG
>JACQUD010000037.1 GCA_016210485.1 Chloroflexota bacterium
CTTCGGCACCGCCGTGGCCACCATGGGAATGCTCATGACTTGCCCCTACGTGCTGGCCATGGACACCTTCGGCCCCATCACCGATAATGCCGCCGGCATCATCGAGATGGCCGGGGTCGGCGGCGACGCTCGCCGCACCGCCGACCGCATGGATGCCGTGGGCAATACCACCAAGGCCCTGACCAAGGGCTACGCCATGGTCTCGGCCGGCCTGGCCGCTTTCCTCCTCTTCCAGGCCTATATGCAAAAGGTGAGCCTGCACCGGGGTGTGGAGTTCAAGATTGTGGACATCGCTCGCCCCGAGGTCTTCGTGGGCGGACTCATCGCCGTGATGCTGGTATTCCTCTTCTCCTCCCTGGCCATTCGGGCCGTGGGCCACACCGCCGGCAAGATCATCGAGGAGGTGAGGCGACAGTTCCGGGAGAACCCCGGCATCATGCTGGGCACGGTCAGGCCGGACTACGCCCAGGCCGTGGACATCACCGCTCGGGCCGGCCTGCGCCAGATGATCGCCCCAGGCCTGCTCCCTGTGCTGGCGCCGGTGGCGGTGGGCTTGATCTTCAAGCAGATAGGAGGATACGATGCGGCCATGGCCGTGGCCGCCCTGCTCATGGTGGGCACCATCGGCGGCATCATGCTGGCTAGCTTTATGAACAACGGGGGCGGCGCCTGGGACAACGCCAAGAAGATGATCGAGGACGGCCAGCTCAAGGACGAGCAGGGCAACGTTCTGGGCAAGGGGACGCCGACCCACGCCGCGGCGGTAGTGGGCGACACCGTGGGCGACCCCTTCAAAGACACCGCCGGGCCATCGCTCCACGTGCTGGTGAAGCTGCTGGCGACCATAACCCTGGTGCTGAGCCCGCTGTTCCTGTAGTCGCTTGGAGGGAGACTCCGTCCTCTGTTCGACCGAGCTCACTACGAAGCCCGGAGTCCGGAGTTAGCCCACGCCGCGCTGATGACCCGGGAGGAGAACTGTCCGTGAGGGAAAGATAAGCTGGCGGCGGTGCTCAGGTGTAAGCGTCGGCGGGTGTCCACCCCGCTCCCCCAAGCTTTCGGCTCTGTAGAGCGAGCACAAGGATTTGACACCTGAAGGCTTGCGGAGTATACTTCGCTTCATCCTGAGGACTGCCCCGAGGGGAGAGTGGTGTGTAGTCACAATCCCCGAAAAGCGGAGTAGTTTTCTGGCACGGTGTAGAGGCACGAAAGGAGGTCTGGAATGGCCTGGAAGATCGATGGGGACTACTTCGAGAACTGTAATTGTGACGTCATGTGTCCGTGCGTGTTCCTATCAGACCCGACTAAAGGGCTGTGCGATGTCGGCGTAGCCTGGCACATTGACCGGGGCCAGTTCGATGGAACTCGCCTGGATGGGCTCAATGTGGCGTTGGTGGCCCATACTCCTGCCAACATGACCAAGGGCAACTGGGAGGTTGCCCTGTATACGGACAAGAGTGCCAATGCTCGACAGGCTGAGGCCCTGGGCAAAATCTTCTCCGGCCAGGCCGGAGGGCCTATTGCCACCATGACGCCCCTGATCGCCAAGGTTCTGGGGATGAAGCAGGTTCCCATTGAATTCAACATACGAGGGAAAGTCCGGAGTGTGCGCATCCCTGGCGTCCTGGAGATGGAAGTGGCGCCGGCTAAGGGCGGCGACCCCAACCAGGACCCCTATCTAGTCAACCCTCCCCTGACCGTGGCACCTCAGTCCACCATGTACGTGGCTATTTCCAGCAAGGGGACATACAGCGACTACGGGCGGCGCTGGGACAATACAGGGAAAAACGGTTTCTTCGCCAAATTCACTTACTCTGGGTGAAACTCCGGGGGTCTAGGCTTCGTCCAGACGGCGGTGCTGGTGGCAACTGAAGCATCGCCGTCGGTGCCTGCCTTGGTTGCGTTGTCGGTCCCGATTCGACGTCGCGACAAGCTATTCATCACTGGGGCGCTGCTTTTCTTCTCTGCCCTGGCGTGGGGAGATATTATTCGCCGCGCCGGGAGCATGGGCGTAACGACCTCCGACACCATGGCTATGCCTCCCCCTCCCCTTTTGCTCCAGGGCGCGCTGTTTCTGGGGATGTGGACAACCATGATGGTGGCCATGATGTTCCCTTCGGCAGCACCCATGATATACACCTTCTCGGCTGTATACAGGAGCCGCAGGGAGCAGGGTTTGGCCTACGTCCCCATCTGGATATTCCTAACGGGCTATCTACTGGTCTGGGCCGCCGTAGCCATACCAGGCTTTGCCGCCAGCAGAGGCTTGGCGGCGGCTGCCCAAGCCTTTCCCTGGCTCGGCGCCTATGGCCCCCTGGCCATGGGCGCTATTATTTCCTTGGCGGGGCTGTACCAGCTTAGCCCCTTGAAGTATACCTGTCTATCCCACTGTAGAACGCCCCTGGGGTTCATCCTCCATCACTGGCGGGACGGTTACAAGGGTGCCCTACACATGGGGATCAGCCATGGCGGCTATTGCGTGGGTTGCTGCTGGTTGCTCTTTGCCACTATGCTTGCCGTAGGGATAATGAATCTAGCCTGGATGGGTGCCGTGGCACTACTTATCTTTGTGGAGAAGCTGCTGCCCCAGGGCGTGCTGGTGGGCAGGCTTACGGGCGCCCTGCTTGTGGTGGGTGGCCTTGTCATAGCCATCGCCGGGCTGTGAGATGCTTGTCCCAAGACTGGCTGAAAGGATTCCCTCAAAGTGTCCTGCTTCCGGTCGTGGCATCACCCCCATAGTCCTCAATCCGCTTTAGCAGTGCCTTCCATTCTGCTCGCAGGGGGTGAGAATCGCCCTCCTAACCGGGCCTGGGGCTTGCCCCCTTTCTCTGAGGGTCATGGGAGTGAAACTCCCGTGGGTGGGCGAGTGGGAAGAAAAGACCCTAGATAGCAGAGGGAGGTAGGAAACTGAAGGGGTCTTGGCAGGGCTATCTCGGAGTATTTCGATTGAAGGGCCAATGGGCGCGCAACGCATTGAACAAGGCAGGCGGTCTATCTGTCGGCAACGGGGAGAACGGGCGACGGGGCATCGAGACACAGAGGGCAGCGCCCAGGATCAGAATTCCCACAAGGCCAAATCCCCACCGGTAGCCGTGAGGCACGGTGTCGGCCAGGTACCCTACCCAGATGGGAGCTCCTATGCCCATGGGCAACTGTATAAATTGCACGATCCCCCCTATGGTGCCGAAGGCCCTCCGTCCGAAAAAGTGGCCTTGCAACACTGGCCAGAGAACCAGGCTTCCCCCGTGCCCTATGGCGAAAACCACAGTAAAGGCCAATAGTTGCCTCACGTCGCGCGCTTGGGACAGGAGTAAGATGCCCAAACCCTCCGTAGCTATAACCAAGGTGGCCAAAAAGCGAATGCTAATGTAGTCCGCCGCAAAACCGAAGCCCAGCCGTGCAAAGAGGCTGACTATGGAGAAGAAAGAGAGAGCCGACAGAGCTGCTACATAGTCCATCTTTAATTCTTCTACCAGGAATGGCGCCCAGTGAACCATGTGAACAGAAGAGGCTGTGGCCCACATGGCCCAACCCGCGGCCATCAACCAGAAAGCTGGAGTTCTTACCGCCTGCCACGCCGTCACATCCAATTCGGGCCGTCGGTCTCGCGCCATGATACGGAGGATTTTAGAGATCCCCAATGGCATAACTGGCCGCCGTTCGGCGGGAGGGTGAAGTTGGAGGGAGCTATTGGATGGAGGAGGTTCAGCCTCTGCATTCATCCCAATGCTGGCCCTCCCGGAGTCAGGTCGCCTGCCATCTGGCAAGAGGCCCATGTCCTCCGGTCTGTGGCGAAATACCAGTGCCAGAGGCAACCCTATTCCCCATATAAGCAGCCCTGCCACTATAGCTCCCACACGCCAGCCGAATTTATCGATGACCATGGCAAAAAGAAAGACGAGGCTTCCTCCTCCGGCCATGCCCGCAGCTAAAAGGCCCATGGCCCGGCCGCGAAGCCTTATAAACCAGTTGGCCACAGTCACCTGGATAGGACGGTTCACTCCAAGGCTGGAGCCCGTGGATAATAGAGCTAGAAAAATCGCCAAGAGCATAAAAAAGGAGTTGACCCTACTTAGGGCGATGAATCCCAGGCCCAGCAGGCCAAGGCCCAGCAACATCATGGTCCTTGGCCCATACTTGTCCACCAACCAGCCAGCCAAAGGGGCAACCAACCCCCCTTGCAGCCTCGACAGCCCCACTACTCCTCCCAATTGGGCGCGGGACCACCCGAAGGCCTCGCGCCACGGAACGAAGAAGGCGTTGAATCCGAACGTATAAACGATTGCTATCAGGGCATTGATGCTCACTGCCGCCGACAGAATCCACCACCCGAAAAACAAACGGGGCAACCTTAACATCTCTACCTCCAGGCCCTATACAGTTCAGTCACTGTGGCACCTTATACTTCAACGGAATCTCTAATATTAACTCTTGATAAATAAGGCTGTGCCCGATCCTCATTAGTATCTATGCCTATTGCCTTTGACTGTAAAGATAACCCCATGCCCAGAGGCCGTCAAGCGCCTTAGCAGAGAGCGTTTACTGATGTCATCCTGATGAGTCCTCCCTTCTGAAGGGCGAAGTCAGAATGACAGGAATTTGTGAAGGGCAAAGCAATGCGGAAGAAGAACCCATTTCGAGATTCGGGAGCTTGGCTCCTGTGAGTCATGGGGCCGATATATCGGCCCCATGGGTGGGCGGGTGGGAA
>JACQUD010000038.1 GCA_016210485.1 Chloroflexota bacterium
CCCCAGGCTTGGCCAGGTCGAGCTGCACGTCCCGAAAGTGGGAGTCCTCCAGTATGTGCCGGCGCAACGCGCCTTTATCGATGAGAAGGGTTGAGCCGGTGACCTGGGTACGGCCACCGAAGGCCGCCTCTCTTATGTGGAAGGAACCGATCTCTAGCTTCATGGCGCTTCCTCTATCGCATATAGGTCATGGCACGGGTCATGCCCAGGCTGTTGGTGGCGCTGTAGAGGTGCTTCACGGTGGTCTGGAGCTCGCCTGAAGCGTTCCACCCCTCCTCGATGAGGTGGGTGCCACCGATGACCTTCTCCACGGGAGGAAGGGTCACGGGGCGGTCCCTGCTGCCGCTGAGGGCTATGGCGTCGGCTTCGGGGACGAAGAAGACCATACCTGGATCGTCAAGTCCAGATCCCACGTCGAAGTGGATGAGGACGGTCTTTATGCCGGCCTGCTCGCACTTCTGGAGCGTCAGCATGGCATCCTGGGAGCCGTTGCTGGCGCTGTGCTCGTTGAGAATGGCGGCTTGGACACCCATCACGCGGGCCAGCTTGGAGGCGGAGCTGCTTACTCGCTCCTTTTCCGCCACGCTGGGGGTGGCGCCTCCATACAGAATGATGCCCACAAAGTTGACATCCTTGCCGTGGCGGCGGCAGAAGTCCAGGGCGATCTGGTTGTTCTGCTCTAGGTAGGTGGCATGGCGGTAGGAGGCGGAGATGCCCGAGAAGGCCTTGGCCAGGGCACCATCGAAGGACTCGTTGGGGTGCATGAGGGTGCCAGCCACGAAGCTTACGAGAGCGCCGTAGTAGAATGGGCGCGACGCCTGGTATAGAAGGGCGACCTTGAGAAGAGAAGGCGAACAGGGGGCCAGCTCAAGGGTCTCCACGCCCTGGGGGCGCAGGTCGCGGGTGGCCTGGGCCAGGTAGCTGGCCGCCTTGAATCCGGCCTTGGTGGAGGCGTAGGCGTACTCCTGGGCCCGAGGCGCGTTCACCCCCAGGGCATCGGGCTGTGCCTCCTCCTTGGGGAAAAGCTCCAGGTTTGGCTTAAGGGCTAGGGTAACGTTGATGAGATTGCCGAAGGGGGTGTACTGGGACGCGGGGCCGCTCATCTCGATGATGGCCTCACGGGCGTGCAGGCGCTCTCCAGGCACGGGCTCGCTGGTGGTGACCACGCCCACTCCCGCCAGGCGGTGGGTTCTGCCTTCCCCCACGGTCACGGGAAGGCCAAGAAACCCAGGGAAGGTGCACCCAGGCCCCTCTACCTTGTAGCGAGGCTCCACTACATCGGTAACGTGAATTATGCGCACCGACTCCCCGTGTCTGGCTATATCTATCCCCACATCCAGGAAACTATCGTCTTCCCGTATCAAGCTACGAAGCTCTTCCTGGTTGATGACCAGGGTGCCATTGGCAAGCTGGGTCTTCTTGCCGAACTCCGCGGCCTGAACCTGAAAGGTTCCCATGTCTAGACGCATATCTCCCTCCTCGGCAGGGAAGGGTTTTCCCTTCGCCCGCTCTTAATACTCTATACTCTACCTTAAACCCACACCCTGTGTCTCCCTCTCCCTTGCCAAGGGAGAGCGGAAGGATAAGAGGAGGCTGGGGGCACACCCCCCAGTCTCCCTGCCAAAGGGGCCTGGCCCCTTGTATCTTGGACATGGCTAGTAGGAAAGTAGGTTTGGGTACAATGAGATGGGGTGCGATAGACCGTTTGCCCCTTGGTCTACGAGACCGCTTCAGAGCGTGGGTCATCGCACCCCTTCCCGAAGAGCCCGAACAGTTGTCAGGGCTAACCAAGCCCGCATCATGCAAGGAAGGGCTAAGGGAAGAAAGGAGGCTTCTATGAGTCAAACCCCTCTCCACGTTGGCCTGGATGTGTCCAAGGCCACCCTGGAGGTGACCATACGTCCCACCCAGGAGCAATGGCAGCTCCCTCATACTGAGGAGGGCATTCGTGACCTGGTCACCCGCCTGGTGAAGATGCACCCCTCCCTGGTGGTGCTGGAGGCCACCGGGGGCCTGGAACTGGCCGTGGCGGCAGCCCTGGGTGCTGGGGGCCTGGCGGTGGCGGTAGTGAACCCCAGGCAGGTGCGGGACTTTGCCAGGGCCACCAGGAAACTGGCCAAAACGGACAGGCTGGATGCCCAAGCCCTGGCAGGACTGTTGACCCGCAGGCGGCAGGTGGTGGCGATGCTCACCGCCGAGAAGAACCATCTGGGCAGTGCACCTGCCTCTGTGCGACAGGACATCCAGGCCCATATCGCCTGGCTGGAGCAGAGCTTGGCCAAGCTGGATGACGACCTGGGGCGCACCCTGCGAGCAAGCCCTCTCTGGCGGGAGAAGGAGAACCTGCTGCGCACTGTCCCTGGAGTGGGGCCGGTGGTCTCCCTCACCCTCCTGGCAGAGCTGCCTGAGCTGGGGACCCTGGGCCGCAGGCAGATCGCTGCCCTGGTGGGGGTGGCGCCCCTGAGCCGGGACAGCGGCACCCTGCGAGGCAGACGCACTGTCTGGGGTGGACGAGCCAGGGTGCGCGCCACCCTGTACATGGCGGCCCTGGTGGCCAGCCGATGGAACCCCCTCATCATGGCCTTCTACCAGCGGCTGTACTCCGCCGGCAAGGCTAAAAAGGTGGCTCTCACCGCTTGCATGCGCAAGCTGCTCACTATCCTCAACACCATGCTCAAACACCACGTCAGATGGCAATCCCATCAAGCTCTTCCCTCTTGACACGCAAGACAGTTGCTCTGCACTCCCCAGGTCCGTCAAAGACGATAACCGCATCACGTCTCCTCTCTCCAGGGAACGGGGGGAGAAATGGAATCTGGGGGCAACCCCCAGACACCCACCCGAGGGGCAAAGCCCCTCCTAGACTCCCCCAAAATGGAATTTCGTAATGCGTTTCAGTGCAGGTAGGTCATGGCACGGCTCATGCCCAGGAAGTTGTTGGCCCCATAGATGTCTCCCATAATGAGGGGAAGCTGGCCGGCCGGGTCCAGGTCTTTTGTGAGGAGGCGGGTGCCGCCGATGACTTTCTTCACTGGGGGAAGGGTCACAGGCTGCTCTCGGCTCCCCGTCAGGGCGATGGCGTCGGCCTCCGGCACGAAGAAGACGAAGCCGGGGTCGTCTGGGCCTATGCCCACGTCGTGGTGGATGAGGACGGTCTTGATGCCAGCCCTCTCGCATTTCTGGAGACATAGCATGGCGTCCTGGGAGAGGTTGCTGCCAGCGTGTTCGGTGAGGATGGCGGCCTGAGCCCCCAGAAGTCGGGCCATGTTGGAGGCGACGCTGCTGACCCGCTCCTTGTCGTCTACGCTGGGAGTGACGCCCCCGTAGAGGACGATGCCCAGGAAGTTGACCTCCTTGCCGTGGCGGCGGTAGAACTCCAGGACCACCTGATTGTTTTGGTCAAGGTAGGTGGTGTTGCGTCCCGAGGCCACTAGGGAGCTAGCGCCCTTGACTACGGCTCCATCCAGGATCTCATTGGGATGGATGGCAGTACCCCACATGATGGGGACCTCTGCGCCGTAGAACATCGGGCGCGTCACCTGGTACATGAAGACCACCCGCGGCAGGGAGAGATCACAGGGAGTGAGCTCATAGGCCTCCATCGAATCGGGCCGCAGATCAGCGGTAGCTTGGGCCAAATAGGTGGCCGCTTTTAGGCCGGCCAGGAGCGTGGAGCGGGTGTAAAGCTCGGCCCTGGGGGTGCCGCCCAGGACGTCCACCGCCTCCTCCTGGGGAAAGCGCTCCAGGTTGGGCTTGAGGTTCAGGGTCACGTGGGTAAGGCCACCATAGGGAACGATGCTGGCAGCGGGGCCACTCATCTCGATAATAGCCTCGCGGCGGTAGATGGGTTCGCCGGGCACAGGCTCGCCCACTACGGTGACTACCACGCCGGCCAAACGGTGGGTGATGCCTTGGCCGACGGTGGTGGGAGGGCCCAGGAGGCCTGGAAAGACACAGCCCGGGCCGTGGACTTTGTATCGGGGCTCCACCACATCGGTAACGTGGATGATGCGAACGGGTTCGCCTGGGCGGGCTATATCGAACTCCACGTCGGCGAAGTTGCGGTCCTCCAGGATACGCCCTTTCAGCTCCTGAGTGTTGATGACCAGGGCGCCATTGCTCAATTGGGTTTTGGAGCCAAAAGACACGCCGTTGACCCGAAAGGTGCCCATGTCAAGATTCATAGAGGTCCTCCCAGGACACGCCAATCACAGGGTGAGGAAAGAGCTGGTTCTGGTAGTGGACTACACGGAGCTTAGCCATGAGACCCTTCTTTTAGCAGCCGTGGCTTGCAACAAGGGCTTTTCTCTTGGAGGTCAGGGATCTGCTGACTCCCAATATAGCCAAGTAGATGCCTTTTGACAAGGCTTTCCCAGGCCGAACCTCTGGCTCGATTTCCCCTGGTTCCAGACGTTTTCAATATGCGGGGCAGGAGGGCCAGCTAGGATCGGGGCACTGCCTCGGGCTGGGGAGCAGGGGCTTTGCCCTCGGCCTTGACCAGCACGGTGGTCAAGGCAGCCACGACCAGGAAGCCCAGGCCGTTGACCAGGAAGACGGCTCGCAGGCTGATGGCATCGGCGATGGACCCACCCATGACGGGACCTATGCCCCCAGCCAAAGAGTTGGCGCTCTGCATCAAGCCGAAGGCTGAGCCGAGCCTGTCGGGTGGTGCCGACCGAGCTATGATGGCGCTGGTGGTAGCCTGTATGGGCCCCTTGAAGAGGCCGGCTAGAGGGATCAGGACCATAACCTGATATACACTGGTGGCCGCGGCCATGGGTATGTACAGCAAGCCGGCCATAGTGGCGCAGGCAAAAAGGATGGTTCGAGGACCTACGCGGGCGCTGATGCGTCCAGTGAGATAAGAGGACACGGCACCGGCCAGGCCCATGAGGGAGAACACCGCTCCAGAAATGGTGGCGCCTGTATTTGCTTGCAGCTCCGAGATGAAGAGGGGCAGCACAGGGAGTATCAGGGTTGGGGCAAGCTGCACCATGAAGATCAGCATCAGGGCTGAGAACATGGCGCGAGAGGCGGCCAGGCCAAATAGGTTGCCCAGGTAGTTGCCTACCGACCTTTGGGCCTCAGGAGGCGGTTCAAACTTCTCCTTTACCAGCAGAAGGTACATGAGCCCCGCCACGGCCTGTACGCCCGCGCCGACGAAGAAGGCGGCTCGGAAGCCAACGGTATCGACTAGGATGCCGCCGGCCAAAGGCCCCAGTGTGGTCCCAATAAAGGGGGCGCTCACCAGGACGCCCATGGCGTAGCCCACCTTTTCCTTGGGGGTGGTGGCAGCCACCAGAGCGGAGGAGGTGGCCATCATGCCGGTCCCTGCCCCGTAAAGAAACCTGAGGATGAGCACGTGGGAGACGTCGGTAGCCAGGCCTGTAAGCCCGGTGGCCAGCATCCCTCCCATGGCGGCGCGGATGGCGTTTTTCTTTCGCCCGTACCTGTCGCCCACCATGCCCCAGATGGGTCCGAAGATGAGCATACCGGCCCCCATGGCTCCGCCAGACAGGCCGGTCCAGAAGGCGGCCTTCCCAGAGTCCGTTACGCCCAGCTCCTTGAAGAACAGGGGCAGGATGGGGAAGGTGAAGCTGAAGCCCATGATAAGCAACAACATAGAGAACCAGATGGTGTACAGGTTACGACGCCAGATCTCCAAAGAAGCCACCTCCCCAGGCCAAGTAATATGTCATGTTACCACTATTGGCAGGCTGCTATCCAGAACCCCGGACAAGGCTGCCTGTAGACTGTTCTGCCACCATGTTACGAAATACGTCTGGCAAGAATGGGGCTTAGGCTAATACGATGTGTTCGCACCCACATGTTTAGATAGACTTGGCCCCAGAGATGTTGACTTGGCCCCCAAAATGTGATAATTAAATTTATCTAAAGTTCTTCTATGCTTGGCGACCTATTCCCAGTGAAGAGGAGGAGTCGATGTTTAGCGTTACTAGTCTAAAGAAGGCGTTTGCCCTTATGATATCAGCGCTAGCCCTGCTGCTGGCGGCCTGCGCCCCTGCTGCGGAGCCCACGGCCACGCCCAGACCGACGGCAACCCCGGCACCCACCTTTACCCCCATCCCCACCTTTACCCCTGTGCCAGGAGCGCCCACAGCAACCCCTGCGGTAGCGCTGCCAGCACCCACCGCTGTAGCCACACCGACACGCGCTCCGGCCCAACTGGGGCCCTCTGTGCCAACGGGGACATTAACCCTGGTAACCACCG
Source organism: Chloroflexota bacterium (assembly GCA_016210485.1). Lineage (GTDB taxonomy): Bacteria > Chloroflexota > Dehalococcoidia > JACQUD01 > JACQUD01 > JACQUD01. The sequence continues at coordinate 6,233 of JACQUD010000038.1, forward strand.
GCGACGTCGCCAACATGATCCCCGGGAACGCAGGAATCCAGCCCCTTCAGTTCTACAACCTGATGTTCGAGACACTGGACACCAAGGATGCTCTAACCATGGCTCCCGGCCCCCTGCTGGCGGAGTCGTGGCAGAACCCGGACATCAATACCTGGATATTCAAGCTCCGCAAGGACGTGGTGTTCCACAACGGCCAGAAGATGACGGCCGACGACCTCATTTTCTCCCTGGACCTCCAGGAGAAGAGCAAGGACTGGACTGAGCGTCCCAGCAGCACAGCTATACACATAATCAAGTGGGAGAAGACGGACGACTACACCGTAAAGTTCACAACCTCCAAGTGGGGCTACGAGGTAGTGGGGCGGCCCCAGACCTCCAGATACATCGTGCCCAAGAGCTTCTACGGAACCGCGCCAATAGAAGAGCAGATCAACAAGGCGGTTGGTACCGGCCCCTTCAAGTTCGTCAAGTGGATCAAGGGGGAGCAGATGGAGGTGGAGGCCTTCGACAGCTACTGGGCCAAGGGGCAGCCCAAGGTGAAGAGGGTGTTCGTAAGGCCCGTGCCCGAGCTATCCACTCGGATGTCCGCCCTCATCACCGGGGCGGCGGACATCATCATGGACGTGACCCCGGACCAGGCGAAGCGGCTCAGGGAAACCAAGAGTACCAGCGTGGCCACTGCCCCGGGCTTCCGTCGCTACTTCACCAACATCCGCACCGACCTGGTCAAGGACGCCCGGGTCCGGGAGGCCATGCAGTTGGCCATAGACAGGGACTCTCTGGTGAAGGACCTATTCCTGGGCCAGGCGGATGTGCTTACCAGCATCGTCCACCCGGTGGCCGCCAACAAGGACCTGAAGGCCATCCCCTACGACCCGGCGCGAGCCAAAACATTAGTGCAGCAGGCAGGCTACAAGCCGTCAGCGCCCTTGAAGCTCGACTACACGCCAGGCAGGTATCTGGGGAGCGATCAGGTGTTAATAGCCACAGCCCAGTGGCTCAAAGAGATAGGTATCCCAGTGGACCTAACGGTTTTTGAGGGCGTTACGCAGAGCAACCGGTGGTTTGCCAGGCAAAACAACGAGCTGGTCAACGTGGGATGGAGCACCACCTTCACCAAGGTAGGCGGCTTGCTGTTCCACACCAAGGACTACGTCTTCAACGGCACCTTCTGGACGGAGAACACCGAGGAGGGCACACAGTTCGACAAGATGTACAGCGAGGCCATAGCCACCGCCGACCCGGCCAAGAGGGAGAAGACCTTCAGCGATATGGAGGCGCTGTGGCGTAAGGCCAACCCAGCCATCCTCTACCTGGTGCCCAAGTTCAACTTCGGGGTGTCCAGCAGGGTGCAGAACTTCGTGCCCCGGGCCGATCAGTGGATGCGGGTGAACGAGGTGTGGACCCAGTAGAACCCCCGGAGGCTGCCGGTCATCCTTAGTCAGCGTAACGGCATAGCAGCGCTTTCCGCTCCGTAGCACTAATAAAGGAAGTGCCGTGGAAGGCTATCGGAGATGGCGTAAGCTGGGCAGCCAGAAGTAGAGAGCTATCATGTTGATAGCCAAAAGGGAGCCAGCTACGGCGGTAGTAAGGGAGATCCCTAGGGCGGTGGTAATGGCTCCGAGACCCAGGGCCGCCAGGGGCTGAATGCCTATAGCCATCAGCAGCACCCCCATAGAGAGACCTCGGACTTCGGGAGGTGCCAGAATCAGCATCAAGGCCCATTGCATAACTTGAAAAGTACTGAGGGCAAGCCCAACCATGCCTATCAGGACCAGAGACAGGGGGAACCAGGGGGAGAAGGCGAAGAGAACAAAGAAAAGGCCATAGGCAAAAGCGCCCCACAGAAAGAGTTGGCCCTTCCATCGGAAATCCCCGAGGGAGGCGGCCAAGATAGCTCCTATCAAGGCTCCTACGCCGGAGCAGGTCAACAACAACCCCAACCCGCTGGGACCTACGTGAAACACGTCTTTGGCAAAAACCGGCATGAACGTCTGGAAGATCGGGTATACCAGGGCGTTGACCAGCAGAGTAACGTATAGGATAGCCAGCATATCTCGGTTGCCAAGGATGACTCGAAAACCTTCCCGCAGCTCCCTCCAGGGTGAATGGGTGTTTCTTTTGGACCC
>JACQUD010000040.1 GCA_016210485.1 Chloroflexota bacterium
ATTTAGCCTTCCGAGAGTTGCTAGAGGGAGCCCGTCATATCAAAGAGGACCCCGTTATCCTGAGGCTTTTGCTTTTGGGCATACTTCCTTCTGTGTTGATAATGCCGTTTGTTCAGGGTCTGATGCCCGTTTACGCCGAGGAGGTGTTCGGTGTGGGGCCAACCGGCCTGGGGCTCCTCCTGTCCTCCCTTGGGGTAGGATCAACCATAGGAACCTTCGTGCTGGCTTCCCTGGGGGATTATCACAGAAAGGGTCTGCTGATGCTAGCTAGCCTTGTGGCGATGGGACTGGCGACGGTGGCCTTCTCCCTTAATCCCTCCTATCGGCTTGCTTTCCCGAACCTTTTGGTTCTTAGCGGCGCTATGATAATGTTTGCCTCTACCAGCAACGCCGCCGTCCAGAGCGTTGTCAAAGACGATTTCCGGGGCAGGGTATCGGGTGTATACATGGCCACCTGGGGATTCACTCCCTTGGGAAGTCTCCTGGCGGGAGGCCTGGCGGACCGCTTGGGCGCTCCGGCAGCAACTTTGATGGCAGCGGGTGTACTGGTGGTGGTCCTGGCAGGGCTGGCGCGTTGGTTCCGGCCACTCTGGCGGTACCAGTAATCCAGCGTTTCTCAGTGCCCAAGCCTTTGCCGTATGGGAAGGCCCGTGGTGTTAGACGATGTGTTCGTTAGGGTCGGCTGAAGGCTTTTGTTTGTAAATGCTTTACCACCAGCTTGAGACAGCCCAACCCCCAAAGGTCCTCCGCCTTTCAGCGTCCTTCTGCCTTGGCTTGGTACTCCTTCAAGTGGTTCAGCAGGTGGTTTGCCGCCAGGTCTAGCCGATTTCGAGCGGTGAGGGTCTCACCGTTTGCCCTGATGGCCACCGGAGTATCTAAGCTGGGGAGAGCCTGGGCGGCCTTGAGTAGCTTCTCATAGGCTTTCCTCACCTGGCTGCCTACTTCAGAGATGGGCACCTGGGCGTACTGTGCTACCGCTTCAGCGTTTACTGTGGCCATATGCTCCTGGGTCCAGGATACCCGTTCAGGCTGGCCACCAGCGGAGATCGACTCTATCTGTCTGGCGGCGTAGTCCATCCAGTGAATGAAGTGGGCCAGGGTCTCCTTTGGGCTCCAGTCTTCAATTCTAATGCTGGAAGCGCCCAGAGCCTCGAACTCGGAAACCGCCTTGTTAAACTGCTTCTCTAGCTGTGCGAATGTCTGCTCCTTGACCATTTCAGCTACCTCACTTTGCGAAAACCTGCCTGCCAGACCATTATACAGTCAACCCCATTCAGAACTCATTCCAAAACCCCCATCCTCTTTCTCCCCCGCGGATTCGTTTTGAAATGACTTGGCAATAACTATTCGGGCATCTTATAGAAGCTGCTTCGAATCCCCCTCCGTGCCCCTCTGCCCTCCCCCTGGCCAGATGGAGGCTGTTGTTTAGCTTGGATTCTCTGGTAATATACGTGTAGATCATGGACGTGGCAAATAAAACTAGAGACGACAAGGATTTAAGCTCGCTGAGGGAGCGCATGCGCCACTCCGCCTCCCACGTGATGGCGGAGGCGGTGCTCTCCCTTTTCCCCGAAGCCAAGCTGGGCATTGGCCCTCCCACTGAGGATGGCTTCTACTACGATTTCGACCTTCCCAGACCTCTCACTCCTGAAGATCTGGAGAACATCGAGAAGAGGATGCAGGGGACTGTTGCCCAGGACCTGCCCTTTGTGCGGCGGGAGATAGACAGGGAGACGGTGAGGGAGCTATTCTCCAGACAACCTTTTAAGCTGGAGCTCATCGATGGGATTCCTGTCGGGGAGGGGCTGAGCACCTACACCCACGGCTCTTTCACTGACCTGTGCGAGGGACCCCATGTGGAATCTACGGGCAAGATAAAGGCGGTAAAGCTGCTGAGTGTGGCGGGTTCATATTGGCGTGGAGATGAGCGTCGCCCTATGCTGCAACGGATATACGGCACGGCCTACGAAAGCCAGGAGGCCCTAGCAGAGCACCTAAAGAGGCTGGAGGAGGCGGCCCGGAGGGACCATCGCAAGCTGGGGCGGGAGTTGGAGCTGTTCATGTTTGACCCCATCGCGCCGGCTAGCCCCTTCTTTCTTCCCAAGGGTGCGGTGGTGTACAACCTTCTGGTGGCGTATGTGAGGAGTCTCTATCAGCGGTACGGCTACCAGGAGGTGATAACGCCCCAGATATTTTCCACGGAGCTGTGGAAACGCTCCGGCCACTACGACAACTATAGAGACAACATGTTCTTTACCGCCGTGGAGGATCGGGAATACGGCGTAAAGCCCATGAACTGCCCCGGCCATGCCCTCATGTACGCCTCGAAGCTACGTTCCTATAGGGATCTTCCCGTCCGCTACGCCGACTTTGGTCGGCTCCACCGCTTCGAACGCTCGGGGGTGACCCACGGGCTGACACGAGTCCGAACCTTTTCCCAGGACGACGCCCACATCTTCTGCGCCCCGGAGCAGATCTACCAGGAGGTGGAGCGGTTCATCCAAATGGTGCTGGAGAGCTATCGCCTCTTCCGTTTCCTAGAGGTGCGGGTTGCCCTGTCCCTGCGTCCGGAGCGAAGGGTAGGCTCCGACGATATGTGGAGTAGGGCTGAGGAGGCCCTGGAGGAGGTGCTCCATGCCATGGAGATGCCCTTTGAGCGGAAACCCGGAGAAGGGGCCTTCTACGGGCCCAAGATCGACTTCTTTGTTCCCGACGCCCTGGGCAGGGAGTGGCAGTTGGGTACGGTGCAGCTGGACTTCTCCATGCCCGAGCGGTTTGATCTGGAGTACGTGGCGGAGGACGGGGCAAAGCGACGGCCTGTGATGATCCACAGGGCGATGCTAGGGACCATCGAGCGGTTCCTGGGGGTCCTCATTGAGCATTATGGAGGCGTATTCCCCTTTTGGCTGGCCCCGGTGCAGGGGGTGGTCGTACCCATAGCGGATCGCCACGGAGAATACGCCAAGGCCTTGCAACAGCGTCTGGCTGGTAAGGGTTATCGAGTAGAGGTTGATCTACGCTCAGAGCGGATGAACCTGAAGATTCGGGAGGCCCAAATCCAGAAGGTGCCTTATATGCTCATTGTGGGAGATGAGGAGTCCTCTCATGGGACGGTTACTGTACGGCTTCTCAGTGGGGAGAATGCGAAAGGAGAGGCGATGGAGGATTTGGAGGCACGCTGGAAGAGGGCATTAGAGGAAGAGAGGTAGAGATAGGGGGCTTATATATCCATTGTGCCTGCCTTGGTGCCTTTGATTCTTTTCCTACTCTCCTATATAATGGCGGACATGAACTTTGTGGGCAGGCTGCATGAGAATCAGTGAAACTAGGAGTAGGTGAGAGCCATATCAAAAGAGTATAAGATAAACAGGGAGATAACGGCCTCGCGGGTGGGGGTGATTGGAGACCAGGGTCAGCATCTGGGAGTCATGACCCTGATACAAGCTCTCCAGGCGGCTCAGGATCTGGGCTTAGACCTGGTGGAGGTTTCTCCGACGACGGTTCCTCCCGTGTGCCGGATACTAGATTACGGCAAGTTCCGTTATCTGCAAAATAAGAAGCTGAAGGAGGCGCGCAAGAATCAAAAGCTCAGCACGGTGAGGGAGGTGCGCTTCAAGACCCGTATCGGGGAACACGATATGGCGTCCAAG
>JACQUD010000036.1 GCA_016210485.1 Chloroflexota bacterium
CCCCGTCGGAGCTTTGCATACTCTGCCACAACCCGTCGAACGTGGACAACCCGGCGGGGGTGACTGCGGCCAACGGCGGACCTATCGATGCGGCGCCGGAATCCAGCAACTTCAAGCTGATGATCCACCGTATTCACACTGGCGAGGACCTGACTCGTGACTTCACCAACTACCGGAGTATCGGCGGGGGGTTATTCATCTTCAATGAGGTGCGATTCCCGGGCGACCGGAGGAACTGCGAGAAGTGCCATATACCTGGCTCCAACCTGCTCCCGTTGCCTGCAACCGAAGCCAATACCGTGGCGCCGCGCGAGCTTTACTCGCCCTTGGGCCCGGCGGCGGCGGCCTGCCTGGGCTGCCACGATAGCACAAAGGCTAGCGCTCACGCCCAGACAATGACGTCGTCTTCTGGGGAGGCTTGCGCAGTGTGCCACGGCACAGGGAGAGACTTCGACGTGGCCAAGGTGCACGATGTCTCGAAGTCGCTTGGTGAGGAAGTGCCTACCGCAGTAGCGAGGGCGACCGGCAATGGCTCCTACGTCGCCGATAACGGTGACACCTTCGGCTTCGCATTCACAGCTATGCAACTTGATGGGAATGGCAATGCCTCAGGCGAATACCAGCACCGCAACACCACCAAGAGTACTCTCATTGTGGTAAAGGTTCTGTACATGAAGGTGGTAGGAAATGAATTATGGCTGGGCGGCACTATCACCAAGGCCGAGGGCGGCACAGAGGGGAAGGCTGGTGATGACCGAGTGATAAGGTTCCAGGACAATTTCCCAGGGACCGACCAGAGAACAAGGATGCAGAGGCTCAACGCCGGTGAAGCTCTTAACGCCCCCAAGACCGGCAATCTTGCCGACGATTTCCTGCGACCTCTGGTAAGCGGCAACATCCTGATACGGTGAAGTGATGAATACCGTGAGGATGAAGGTGAAGAACTTCGCCGTAACCAAGGTGCACGCCCGCTAGAGGCGGGGAAGCTAAAGAACTACAGTCCATCGGGGGGAGGATGGCCCTCCCCCCGATGCGCTTTTTACAAAGGTAAGAAGGGTCGTTTACCAGTAGAAACTGCTCAGAAGGAGAGGGTTGAAAGACCAGACATGAAGGGATACCGTCAAGGCCCCATGGTGGCGCTGATGCTGGCAGCCCTGGCGCTGCTGGCCTCCTGCGCCGGCAGCCCTAGCACCACACCAACCCCACAAGGAGGCACCCTATTGAAACAATACTCCAGCCCACCCCCTATGACCATCGACCCCAGCAAGAGCTATACAGCCCGCATGGAGACCAGCGAGGGCGTCATCACCTTCGATCTCCTGGCCAGGGAAGCGCCCATCACGGTAAACAACTTTGTCTTCCTGGCCCGGGAGGGCTTCTACGACGGCGTCAAATTCCACCGCATCATCAAAGGCTTCATGGTGCAGTCGGGCGATCCCATGGGCACCGGCCGGGGAGGCCCCGGCTATCGGTTCAACGATGAGCCAGTAACGCGGAACTACGTGAGAGGGACCCTGGCCATGGCCAACGCCGGGCCCAACACCAACGGCAGCCAGTTCTTCATCGTCCACCAGGATGCCGGCCTGCCCAAGGCCTACACCATCTTCGGACTGGTCACCGATGGCCTGGATGCCCTGGATAAGATAGCCAACACCCCCGTTACCGCCGGCCCCAGTGGAGAGGTGTCCAGCCCAACCCGCGAGGTGACGATCCGGCATATCGACATAGTAGAGAAGTAGCCCAAAAAGCGAAAAGACGGAAGGCTGGAAGCGCTCGGTATTGTTTTGGAGTATCTATTTGACCAGGATAACGAATCAGGTTAAAATTAGACCTACTTCGAGGCGATTCCGACAAATACGTCGCAGAAGAGAGCTAACTTTTTCCCTTAGCGAATGTTATACTAAATAAGCCTATCTCACAACGTTAGGAGGGATGCCGAAATGCGTCTGCTGCGCGCCCTTAGTTTGGCCCTTATCTCCGGGATACTGGCGCTGATCCCTCTGGCTCCTGCCCTAGGTCAGGAGCCAACGGCCCAGGTCACCCTCTGGACCGAGGTCCCTGGGGTCATTATCGCCAGTGGGGAAGAATATTACTTCCCTGTCCACGTCACCAACAACGGCCCTACAGGCCTGTTCCTGAATATGAGCGTAAGCCCAGCTCCATCGGAGTGGGGGGTCAGCCTGGTGGACAAGGACTCTGGCACACCCAGGGGAGTGCAGCGGGTCTATGTTAATCCTAAAGTTAACCCTGAAGATGTGGGCTTCACCATCTTTTTGCATGTCTGGTCCTCTGGAGATGCGCCAACAGGAGACTACGAGTTCGTGGTGACGGCCCAGGACCTGGGCACCGGTAAAGAATACACCCTCACACTGAAGGCTACTCTGAAGGAGGCCACATCCGCCAATGCTGGCCGCTCGGCCAGGATAGAAACCACTTACCCTCAGCTCAGCGCCCCGTCCGGGCAGATCTTCGAATATTCCCTCCTCCTGATAAACGATAGCTCTGATAATCTCACCTTTGACCTTCAGGCCCAGACCCCCCCTCTATGGGACGTCGTCTTTCGGGACTCCTACGAGAGGCAGAAGCAATTCTCCAGTATCGGGGTGAAAGCCAAGGGCACCGAGTTCATCACCGTGAGCCTCACGCCTCCTACGAGTGTGGAGGTGGGAAGCTACAATGTGCGTGTCACCATCCGGGCTGGGGAAGTGACCGCCTCTCAGGACCTGGTGGCCACGGTTACGGGCATGTTCGAGATGAAATTGTCCACCCCCTCGGGCCGCCTCAACGCTGACGCTACGGTGGGCAGAGAATCCAGCTTCCCCATCCTGGTAACCAATACGGGAACCATGCCCATTCAGAACGTGGGCCTCAGCGCCAACTACCCCCAGAACTGGAAGGTAACATTCGACCCTGCACGGATGAACATCCTGCAACCTTACGAGTCCCGGGAAGTGAGTGTGACCCTGATCCCAGCCCGCGGAGCCATAGCCGGTGACTATGCTATAACCTTATTCGGCTCCTCGACCCAGTCCTCCCACAATATCGATATACGGGTATCCCTGGGGGCCCCCACTATATGGGGCTGGGTGGGGCTGGGCATCGTCCTAGCCGTCATCGCCGGGCTAGCGGGCCTCTTCGTCAAGGTAGGTAGAAGATAGCCATGGCATTAGCCATCGAGACCCAGGACCTGACCAAGACCTACGGCTCCTTCGTAGCCGTGGATAAGCTGAGCCTCTCAGTGGAGGAGGGGGAGGTCTTCGGCTTCCTGGGCCCTAACGGGGCGGGAAAGACCACCACTATACTGATGCTCCTAGGCCTCACCCAAGCTACTTCGGGCTCGGCTCGGGTCCATGACTACAATGCTCTCCATGACTTCATGAAGCTGAGAAGCATCACCGGATATCTTCCGGAGAACGTGGGGCTCTACGACGACCTGACGGCCGAGGAGAACTTGCTCTACACGGCCCGCCTCAACGGCCTGGGCCGGGAGAAGGCCCGAGAACGCATCGCCTGGGCCCTGGCGCGGGTGGGGTTGGCAGAGGTGGCCCAGAAGGTAGTGGGGAAGTTCTCTCGGGGAATGAGGCAACGCCTGGGCATCGCCGACGTCCTCATCAAACAGCCCAGGATAGTCTTCCTGGATGAGCCTACCGCCGGGCTGGACCCCGAGGGTGTGAACCAGCTCCTGAATAATATCACCTCCCTGAACCGCGAAGAGGGTATCACTGTCTTCGTCTCATCCCATATGCTCCATCAGGTGCAGAAGATATGCCACAGGGTGGGCATCCTCTCCAGAGGGCGTATGGTGGCCCTGGGGGCCGTAGGGGAGCTGAGCCGGCAGGCCTTCGGCCAGGACAATATGATCATCGAGATTGAAGTCCGCGGAGAAGACGAAAGGCTGAGGGATAGTTTGAAGCAGGTGAAGGGTGTGAGGAGCCTGGAGAAGGAAGGTCCTCTCTTGGTGCTGGATTGTGAAGCGGATGTGAGGGCGGAGGTGGCTCGCGCAACTCTGGAGAGCGGCTGCTCAGTCCTGGAGATCCGCTCCCGTGCCCTGGGGCTGGAAGAGCTCTATCACCAGTATTTTCACGAGGAATAAGTAGTGCGTAGTCTCTTCGCCGTATTTCAAAAGGAGTTGGCGGACCAGCTGGGCAGCCGGCGATTCTTTATCTTCCTGCTTATGGTGGGCTTCGGCGGTCTCTTGGCCAGCTATATGGCCACCCAGGCCATACGGTCGGGCATGTTGCAATCTCCCAGCCAGAGTTTCGTCTTCTTGCAAATGTTCCTTCTTAGCGAGGGTGTCTTGCCCCCCTTCACATCCTTCGTATCCTTCTTCGCCCCCATGCTAGGCCTGATACTAACCTTCGATGCCATCAATCGTGAAAAGACGAGCGGAACTCTGAGCCGGCTCCTGTCCCAGCCCATCACGCGAGACGCCGTCATCAACGGCAAGTTCCTGGCAGCCCTGGTCACTATAGCCGTCATGCTCTTGAGCATTCTCATACTGGTCATCGGTCTGGGGCTGCGTATCCTGGGCGTTCCCCCCAGCTTTGAAGAGGTGCTCCGAATCATCGCCTATTTCGGCGTCACCCTGATTTACATCGGTTTCTGGATGTCCCTGGCCATGCTGTTCTCCATACTCTCCCGACGCGTCGCCACTTCGGCCCTGGCGGTCATCGCCATATGGATATTCTTCGCTTTCTTCATGACCATCATCTCCGGAGCCATTGCCGACCGGGTGGCCCCGCTGAAGGATGACGTACGTACGAACACCGAGGAAGAGGTGCTCAGGAACGTGCGAACCCAGGATATGATAGGGCGCATCTCGCCTTTGCAGCTTTACAATGAAGCTTCCACCACCGTGCTACATCCGGGAGTGAGGACACTGGGACCTGTTTCCTACAGCCAGGTGGCGGAGTTGATTCCCTCGCCCCTATCCCTGCGCCAGAGCTTGGTCCTGGTCTGGCCTCACATCACATCGCTGATAGCCATGACCTTGGTCAGCTTCGCCATATCTTATGTTGTCTTCATGAGGCAGGAGATAAGGTCTTTGTAGCCAGGGGAACAGTCTGTCCCGCCAGGACCAAGGCCGCTTATTTGAATAAGCCGCGGTAAGATTTCTTATCGCCCTTTGAAAACTGGCTCCCGCTTCTCGATGGAGGCCCTCACCCCTTCTTTATAGTCCTCGGTGTTGTGGCACATATTTGTATAGAAGCTTTCAAGGACCATCTGATCCTCCGCAGAAGGGGCAATGTCCGCGGCCCGAGTTATGAGCTTTTTGCCCAGGCTTATAGCGATGGCTGGCCCTTTGGCAAAGCGCTCCGCCAGCGCCCGGGCCTCAGGCATGAGCTGGTCATGGGGCACCACTTTACTCACGATGCCATACTTCTCTGCCTGGTGGGCATCGATAAAATCACCCAGGAGCATAAGCTCAAAGGCCCGCGCCGTTCCTACCAGGCGAGTCAGAAGATAAGTCTCACCTACGTGGGGAGGGACGCCCCGACGGATATACCTGGTGGAGAACCGGGCCTTCTCCGATGCGATACGGATGTCACAGAAGAGGGCGAAGGCAAAGCCAGGGTCGACGGCAGGTCCATTCACAGCGGCGATGGTGACAAGCCGGCTGTGGTACAAAGAGGTAGGGCTGAAGCCTCCGAATACACCCCTTCCAAGGAGGACGCGGCTCCTAGTTTCGGCACCTGTCGCCTCCGCGTCCAGGCGGCTGGCCACACGACGCATATCCAACCCGGAACAGAACCCGGGGTCAGCCCCCGTCAGGATAAGGGACAGGATAGCCAGGTCGCCCTCGGCATCCTTCAGGGCTTGCCCCAGTTCATCGCCCATGGCATCAGTCAGAGCATTGAACATCCCAGGGTTGTTCAGGGTGATGGTGGCTACCCCGTTCCTCTTTTCATAGAGGATATGCTTGAAATCCATAGCCCTCCCCCTTTCTTTTTTCAGGCCACTGGGGATAGACCTTTTTAGGGACATAGGCATTTGCCGAAAAAGGCCTTCACCTAAAGACTCATACTATCACAAGTGTCAATAGGCCCAAGATGGGGAAGGAGAGAGACCCCAAAACAATCTACGAGTGGAGGAAGTCAGGTAGCCAGAGCTTCAGCCTTGTCTCGAGCCTGAGCCAGCAGCCGATCGAAGGCGGCTTTGTCTCGCACAGCCAGGTCAGCCAGCATCTTTCGGTTCACCGCCACCCCCGCCCGGCGAAATAGGCTCATGAGAACGCTATAGGAGATACCCTGAGCGCGGGCAGCGATATTGATGCGCTGGATCCAGAGCCGACGAAAGTCACCCTTACGCTCCCGGCGATGAGCATAGGCATAGCTCAGGGCCTTTATCCAGGATTCCTGGGCCTTCTCGTAAAGAAGATGTCGGCTGGCCCGATGACCCTTGGTCTGGGCCAGGACCTTGTGGTGTCTCCGATGGGTAACAAATCCGGCTTTAACCCGAGTCATAGTCTACACTCCATAAGGCAATAACCTTCTTATTCGAGACCGGTCCCGAGGGTGCACAGGCACCATTTCATCGAACATGCCGGTCGTCCTGCCGGGCTTTTTCCGGCGGAAGTGGCTTTTCCCGCCCTTAACTCGCATAAGTTTGCCGCTTCCCGTAATGCTAAAGCGGCGCTGGGCCCCTTTATGGGTCTTCAGTTTAGGCACCGTTCCCCTTTCCTACTGCTTTGACCTTTTTCGAGAGAGAGAGGATAACGCTCATATTTCTTCCCTCCAAAGCCAGGGGGCGCTCCACCATGGCCACATCTTCCAGCTCTTTGATAGCCCGGTTCATCAGGTCTCGGCCCAATTCCATGTGGTCCATTTGCCTGCCTCGGAAGATGACGGAGAGCTTGACCCTATCCCCTTCGTGCAGAAGCCGTTGAACCAAGCGCATCTTGAACTGGAAGTCATGCCCCGCCACCTGGGGCCGAATCCTGACCTCACGCATGCTAACTTCGTGCTGGCTCCGTCGGGACTGGCGCTGCTTCCGGTCATGTTCGTATTTGAACTTGCCATAGTTCAGGAAGCGACATACGGGAGGCACAGCCGCCGGAGCTACCTCTACCAGGTCAGCGCCCCTCTCCTGAGCCATCCGCAGAGCCTCACCTATAGGCAATACCCCGATGCGCTCATCCCCATCCCCAATGACCAGCACCTCTCGAGCGGTGATTTCTTCGTTGACGCGCAACTCTTTAGCTATCCCTATACGCCTCCGCTCGTTTTTTATCCGTGTTGTAATTTTTTATAGCACAAACTCTGCCGAGAGTCAAAGGGTAAGGGACATGGGTGTTCCCCGGCCATGTGGGCAGAAAAATGTTGGCAAGCGATCTCAAGGATTGGCCCGCTCTCTAACAGCCAAGGTTATCTCTTCCAGGAAGGCCTCCAGAGGCTGACCTCTATCCACTCCACCTTGACGCCGTCGCACCGCCACGGTGCCTACGGCTGCCTCCTCGTCTCCGACGATGAGCATATATGGGACTTTCTGCCCCTGGGCATCTCTGATCTTAGATTGCATCCGCTCCGGACGGTCGTCCACCTGGACGCGGATGTCCTTTTCCTTCAGTTTGACCAGGACCTGCCCTGCATACCCCACATGGCGGTCGGCGATGGGGATGATGACGGCCTGGACTGGGGCCAGCCAGGGAGGAAAGGCCCCAGCGTAGTGCTCAATAAGGCCCCCGATGAAACGCTCCAGGCTGCCCAGCACTGTGCGATGAATCATGATGACGCGATGCTCTTTGCCATCCTCACCGATGTATGTGATGTTAAAACGCACTGGCAGGTTCAGGTCCACCTGGCAGGTAGGCCCTTGCCATTCCCGGCCCAGAGCATCCCACAGCTTGACATCTATTTTAGGGGCATAGAAGACGCCGCCGCCTTCGTCCACGTCGTAAGGCATCCTGCGCTCTTCCAGCACCTGGCGCAGGGCATTAGTGGCGAACTCCCACTCCTCATCCGACCCGATGGATTTCTCCGGACGCGTGGCCAAATAGGCGTGATACTTGTAACCGAAGATCTTCAGCATGAACTCGGTGAGGTCCAGGACGCCGTGCACCTCCTGCTTCAGTTGGTCGGGCCGGCAAAAGATATGGGAATCATCCTGGGTGAAGCCCCGCACCCGAAGCAAGCCATGAAGCACGCCGGAGCGCTCATATCGGTAGACCGTCCCCAGCTCCGCATAGCGAATAGGCAATTCCCGATAGCTGCGAATGGTGCTCTGGAAGATGCAGATGTGGCCAGGACAGTTCATAGGCTTGGCGCGATATGGATTGCCGTCGATGTCCATGGGCGAGTACATCATGTCCGCATAGGCTTCCAGGTGGCCGCTGATCTTATAGATTTCCTCGCTGGCAATGTGTGGCGTATACACCGGTTGGTAGCCGCGCTTCAGGTGCTCCTCTTTCCAGAAGGTCTCTATCTGATGCCGGATGATGGAGCCATTGGGATGCCAAAGGATGAGCCCAGCGCCGATGTTGGGATTGACGGAGAAAAGGTCCAGCTCCTTGCCTAGCTTGCGATGGTCCCGCTTGGCGGCCTCAGCCAGGCGCTGGAGGTGGGCCTCCAGGGCCTCTTCAGTCTCGAAGGCGGTCCCATAGATGCGCTGGAGCATAGGGCGATGCTCATCGCCATGCCAGTAGGCCCCGGCTACGCTCAAAAGCTTGAAGGCCTTTATCTGTCCCGTGGATTCTACGTGGGAGCCCCGGCACAGGTCGACGAAATCGCCGTGGCGGTAGATGGTGAGGGGAGCCCCCAGCTCTTCGATGAGCTCCAGCTTATAGGGCTGCCCCCGAAAAAGCCGCTGGGCCGCCTCCGGGGTGACCTCCCCCCGTATGAAGGGGAGGTCAGCGGCGATGATCTCCCGCATCTTGGCCTCGATGGCCTCCAGGTCGTGGTCAGTCAAAGGGCGAGGGAGGTCGAAGTCGTAGTAGAAGCCATCCTCTATAGTGGGGCCTATGCCCAGCTTGGCCCCGGGGAAAAGGCGGAGCATGGCATCGGCCATGATATGGGATGCCGAGTGGCGCAGCCGCTCCAACCAATCGCTCGTTTTTTCGGGACTCATGTTAATAAAAACACCTATGGGTCATTATAGCAAAGGTAAGTCCTTTCCCGCCATGTCTGGGGGGAACTGCCGCCAGGCAGCGGGCAAACCTTCGGATCACTGCGAATTTGCTTTGTGCAACGAAGAATCGTCTTTAGGAGATGCCTCGGGCTACTGCTATTTCAATCCTCTCTCCTGGTCGCGGCAACCCAGTAGATAGGTCCGGGCGGAGTCGGCAAACAGGGGAGCGTCGCCAGTGCACAGATATTGAAAGCCGGCCTCGCGCCACTGCCTGTAGGCCGCTGGATTGCGGGCGATGGTTCCAGCTATCTTACCCGCCCCTGTTATTATCTGGCCCAAGTTCATGATGGCCTTGATTACCTCGGGATGAGTGGGCTGGCCGGTGTAGCCCATAGAGGAAGACAGGTCAGTGGGGCCAACGAACACCACATCTACGTTGTCGATGCGGGCAATCTTATCGGTGTTCTTAACCGCTTCCACCGTCTCTACCTGCACCACCACCAGGGTCTGCTCGTTGGACATCTTGACATACTCGTCCAGAGGCCGCTCGATTCCAAAGCCTGTCGCTCGCATCCCGGCCAGGCCCCGTTTGCCCAGGGGCGGATACTTCACCGAGTTCACCACGGCACGGGCCTGTTCCTCGGTGTTGACCATGGGCATCTGTAATCCCAGTGAGCCGGCGTCCAGGTAGCGGAGGATGTTCTGCGGAGAGTTGAGGGCGACACGCGTGACCGTGCTGATGCCGGTGGACTCAGCGGCACGGACCATGTGCTCCACGGTCTCCACATCGGGTGGGCCATGTTCGGCATCTATGATGACGAAATCGAAGCCCAATAACCCGGCAACCTCAACCAGGTCGGGTGATGGCATGGTGCAGAACATACCGATTGTCCCCTCTCCGGTGCGCAACTTCTCCTTCAGTTGGTTTTTTCGCATGTAAGCCCTCCACTAAGGTAATCCCAGTCCGATGAAGGCTATGTAGACCGTCAGAGCTCAGGCAGACTCTTGGGGGGGCCGAGAAACAGGGCAGACCCAGGCGGTGAGAGCTCCTGAGGTGATAGCAGAGCATTCCCCCTCCCCCAGCGAGGAGCCAGCCAAGGGAACTATACAGGAAATGCCGCCTGGCGTCCACAGGCGAGCGCCAGGCGGCATATAACATAGCAGCGCCAGATTTGGCCCCTGAGCCCTAATTCCTCTGTTTGCCTTCTTTCAACTATTCCGTTAATAAGTAAGGTGCCTCAGTGACTCACCGCTCCACGGTGAAGAAATTAGCCGGTGGGGGAGGATACTGGCCCCAGAAGTTCATAGAGGCATTCTCGACCCACTTGTGCCAGGCCTCCCTGGTCATCCCTTCCTTGGCCAGCTTGAATATAACCTTGCTAGCATAGGAATATTGCTCGAACTTATACCACTGGGTATCTGCTACCCAGAAGGTGGTCACAGGGTTCTCCGGCCAATACTTTTTCTCCACCAATGAGGGGACGTCCAGGCGCGCCATCGAGGCCAATCCGCCCTTCTCTCCGGCCACAGCCTCTTGCCCACCCTTGCTGTAGCGCCAGTTGACGAACAGCAGGGCGGCATTAGGATGCGGCGCTTTCCCCATCACGCTTATGGCATCGCTGCCGACGATCGGTGCTGGCTTCAGGTCGGCAAAGGTTCCGACTTTGATCCAGGTGACCTTGTTGAGCACCGCCGCTTGCTTAATGCCTGAGGCACTAGCGGCGCCGAACGATACGCTGATGGCACAATCACCCCTATTCAAGCCGGCGGGCTGGCCCGCAAAGGTAAAGAAGAAGCGATTGCCTGTGTTGTAGAGGTCGTAAAAGTAGTCAACGTACCAATCGGCATAATTGTACTCCCGGAAGTTGTTCCAGAACTTGAAGTCGACTACGGCGTAGGCAGTGGGCTCCCACTCGCATATCTTATTCTCCTTCCACCAGGGGTCCAAGAGGTCCTGGGGCTTCTGGGGATATTTCTCCGAGGATACTATGTTGGTGTTTACAGTGTAATGGCCCGCAGGATAGTCTATAGCATCAGTCCGAAGGAGAGTATATGGTGTCAGGATGGGGTCGAAGAGCCACGCATTGGGGTCTTTGACATCTATCAGAGCAGGGAGGTTATCGATGCGCTGGAGAAAGCCCCCCGGCTCCAGGGTGCCCGTTTGCTCGGGCGCTCCAATAGCCACGACATCAGCTATGTACTGGCCGGCCCTGGCCTCGGACTTTATGCGCTCCACCATAAGGCTGGGGGGAAGGCCTATGATCTCAAGGTCAATGCCGTAGGTCTCCTTGAAGAATCTAGTCGCCAGGTCGCCCTCCCATGAATCGCGAACGAGGTCAAAGCAATAGCATGTCAGCTTGCCCTCTTTCTTGGCCGCCTCCACAATTTGGGCCCACTCGGCGTCGGAGATGGTGTCAACAGGGGCAGCGCCAACGTTGGGCGGCCTGGGGGTGGGAGTAGCGGTGGGGAGCGGAGTCGGGGTTGGAGTGGCTGGGGGTGGGGTCACCCCGGGGGACAGTGGGGTTGGGGTGGGTGGAATAGAGGTGGGCGTTGGCGGAACACGGGTCGGGGTTGAAGTCGGCGGAACCGGCGTAGGCGTGGGGGGCCTGGGAGTGGAGGTGGGTGTGGCCTGGCTGGCACAGGCGGACAACAATGCCAAGATACCTATTAGAGCAAGTAGAACCGCGATGGCAAACCAATGTTTGCTCCAGGACATCATCTTGTTGTACTCCTTCTACCTAGTTATTTTGAATCCCCATCGGCCTCTACGGAGCAGGCCACGATGCTGCCAATATATCACAGCTCAAAGAAACTGTCAATTCGAGGCATCGTAGTAGGGACGCTCCTTCAATAGATACTCCTGCAGCATCGCCACTCTATGATGCTCGTAACTAGCCAGGGCGGAGGGGGTTGGGGCGGGCCGATGGCGGGCGCTACCACTCGCTAACTCTATCCCGGTGTCATACAATAAGGCCAAGGACTAAAGGCTACTGCGAGAGGCAGTGCCAGGAGAAGGTAAAATGGACGATAGAACGCACACCAATGATGAGATATACTCACTCCTATCGTTCATGCGCACATCGGACATGTTCGACAGATACATGCAGATCAAGTTCGGCGAGATGGGCTACAACACTACCAGGGTCGGCCTCCTGACCGCCCTGAGCAACCACGGCGGTGAGATGACGCCGACGGCGCTGAGCAAATTACTATTTCGCACTCAGCACTCGATCACTTCGGTGGTGCACACCTTGCAACAGAAGGGAATCGTCGAAACGGTGGCCAACCCTGCCGACGGGAGGTCCACGCTAGTTCGCCTCACAGAAAAAGGCAGGACAGGAATAGCCCGTTGGATTCCGACAGGGGCTCAGATCGCTCGCTCCGCCTTCGCATGCCTCAGCGAGGACGAGTTAACCAACCTCAACACTATCCTGAGACGGATGCGCGCGCATCTGTATGGGCTACTAGAAGATGCCAACCCGCAAATGAGTGGAGAGCAAACTAGCTAGACGTGAATGTAGAACGGCCGCACACGTCGGTGCCCTCTAGCCCCCCGCGAATTCGATTACTACTTTCACGTTGGCAGGGTGGTGCCGTTAGAGATGATGCTGGAGGAGACTGCTCTGTCAAGTCCCCAGAACAGGCCTAGGGTGAGCTTCGCTAGGGAGTGCGGAAATTTCAATGAGGTCTGAGCGAGTTAAAAAAATACTGGGGTAGGCATGCTGAGAAAACCGTTCCAAAGCTGCCTGCATATCTTCAACGTGGTAAATACAGTCAACCGGGACTACTGTCCAATAGTTTCTCAGGTAGAAGCCTAGCACTGCGTGGTTAAGGCACACATTGATGCCGCCGCCAGTAATCAGAGCGTAGTACTGTGTTGGGTCGGGAACCAACATCGTCAACTCACGTTCCAGGTCCGTCTTGTAGAATGGGTCATGGGAAAACTTCGGCACAACAGTATCCCCCGCTTGTGGCTTCAGTTCTTCCACAATCTCCGCAGCCCAGGTGTCCATCTTGCAGTATGGCTTCATGCCGAAAATAGCAAACTCGGGTTCCTGAAGAGTGCGCATCGACTGGATATAGATGATGGGGATACCAGCGTTACGAGCCTGCTGTGCCAAGCTGTTGATTGCCGAGATAACCCCTGGCATAGTCTGAGCACGTACCTCTGAACGAGTACTTACCTCGTCGTATATCTTACCCCCAGGTTTGCAAAACTCATTTTGCATATCCACAATTACCAGAATGGCATTTTGTGGATTTGCGTAGACACGCTGTAGTGTTTTCATGGCCGCTCCTACCTAGTCACTACTTCTTTTTGTCACCCCTTCCCGCTTGCAAGGCCTTCCACTCTGGGCACTCCTCCCACACTTCGAAGCCTGTTCCCAGGTCCACCCCCAGAGGCTCGTATAGGTTCGGGATGCCAGCGATGAGCAGGGCAGGCTTATCCGAATCCGTGTTGAAGTGCTGGAAGATGGTGGGGTTATTGGCATTTGTTGGGAAAAAGAGCATGTCCTCAGCTTCCCAGTCGTGCTTCTTGCCATTGAGAACAGTGTAGCCCTTCCCTTCCCATATATAGGTGAACCAGCCGCCCTGGTGTTGTATCTTGCCGCTGCGGCTTCCAGGGGGAATCTCTTGAACATAGACGACGATGGCCCTGTGCACCACGTCTTTGATATTGGGGTGCAGATACCACTTCATCTTTCCCTGCTGGTTGACCTCCCAAGGAATATCGTCGAAGCGGATGACCGGCCGGCCAGCCTTCACTTGCAGTCTCTGCTCGTCGCGTATTTTAATGAGCTCTTCCAGGCGGTTCGATGGCTCCTTTATGTCGTATTGTAATACCGACGGACTTTGGCCAGAGCCTGCTGCAATCTTCCCTGCTCTTTGAACTTGTTCCCCCTCTCTGTACTGGTCGTTCGGCTCCTGGCCCACGTACTTGCCCCGGTACTTCTCCCACAACGGGCTACCCTCCATCTGCTCCCAAGACTCGCCTATGGCGTGGGTATAAGCGAGGTGCAGGGCCATCCATCGAGCGGGTTTATCGCCGATGTTGAAATGCTGATGCTCACATCCTCCTGGCTTGAGGGGGAGCATGATGAGATCGCCCTTCTGCCAGTCCTGACGCACCTCATCGATCACCGTGTAACCCTTTCCATCCAACACGAAGAGGGACAGGCCACCCTGATGACGATGGCGCCCGGAGTGATGGGGTATAAGCTGTTGGAAAGGCGAGACACTATCGTTCGCCGCCCGATTGGCCCCCCACTCGGGGTTATACCAGCGGATGAGCCCCTGAGGGAAGAGGCGCCAGGGGATCTCTTTGCCCTTGATGACAACGTTGTTTTTCACCCTCTCCTGGAGGGCGCGCCGCCTGGCCCCTGCCCGGTCTTCCAGCTCCTCGACAGTGTCCACAATGAACTCAACATCTATGCCTGGCTCTCTCATCCTCTCCCGTTCTGGCATGACGACCCCCTTCGATTATTACCAAGTATGAGCGTTATTGAGCACTGCTACTCCGGCTCGCTTATCGACAGCCCATGGGCGATGTCAGGGGATATGGGGAGCTGGCTCGAGGCCGATGTGCCCCTCCCTCTCCAGTCGGGCGTATTCCTCATCGGTGTAGCCCAAGAGCTCCTTGTAAACATATTCGTTATGCTGTCCCAAATTGGGGGCGGGGTAGCGAACGCGCAGGTGCCCATAGCCGGACATCCGCAGAGGGCTGCCGGGGAAAAGATAGCTCCACCCGCCAGGAGCGGTGACTTCCTCGAAGTGTTCCCTGGCCAGGAGTTGGGGGGCCTCAAATACATTTTTGGAGGACAGCACTGGCCCGCACGGAACCCCTTCTTTTTGCATGAGATGCACAATATCGTAGCAGTCTCGAACTCGGGTCCACTCCAAGATACGCCGATCCATTTCGTCCTGTTTACGATAGCGGCCCACGATCGTGGCCAGCTCGGGGTCCAGGGCCCAATCGGGATTGCCCAGGGCCCGGCAGAAGCCCTCCCACTCCTCATCGTCGTGGACGGTGATGTTAACCCACTCGTCCGCCCCGGCGCAGGGATAGCAGCCGCAAGGGGCCGCCGAGGGGTGGCGGTCGCCCAGGGGTGAGTGCAACCTCTTGTTGAAGATGTAGTCCATGAAGAACCAGCCGAGCAGGGGCATGAAGTTCTCCACCTGGGCCATCTCCACCAACTGGCCCTGGCCGGTGCGTTTTCTGTGGTGGAGGGCCATGAGGGTTGCCAGGGCGATGCCGGCGCCGGCGCATCCGTCCGAGATGTCGCTGCCGTGAATGTTTGAGGGGGACACATCGGGGTATCCCCTGAGAAGTCCGTGGCCGGAGAAAGCCTCCAGGGCCATGGCCAGGGCGGGGCGGTCGCGGTAGGGGCCGGAGAGGCCGTAGCCCGAGGAGCGCACCATGATGAGGGCGGTGTTCACCTCCCGAAGCACAGGGTAGTCTATGCCCAGCCTGGTCATCAAGGGAGGGCTGTTGCTTTCTACGAGGACATCGGCGACTTTTATAAGGCGCTTGAATATCTCCACACCTGCGGGCTGGCGCAAATTCACCGTCATGCTGAGCTTATTGCGATTGAAGGCGTGGAATCCGCTGCTGCGGTTCCAGGGGTCGGGGCCGGGGTCTGAGCGGGGATAGCCCCAAAACGGGCTTGCCCGCAGGACCTCCTCTTTGGTGGGACGGGCCCTGATGCCCCGAGCACCGTATAGCCAGTTCTGAGTGGACTCAACCTTGATGACCTCCGCCCCCAGGTCGGCCAGGATGGCAGTGCCGAAATTACCGGCAAACATGGGGCAGATGTCCAATACCCTGATCCCCTCCAGAGGGAGCTTATCCATTCCAGCCTCCATCTCGCTATATGACCCCGAGCCCAAGAGTCGGGGTTTCAGTAGTTGCTGCGACGCCTGACACCGATGCTCGATCGAAGTGCCGCATATGGGGATGTTTCTTGTCTTCCTCCTCCTTCCGCACTGAGAATGTTTCGTTCCTGACCTCCACAGGCTCGATAAGCCACACACCGGCTACCTCGGAATCGGGCCCCTCCTCGCGTCGAGCTTCCAGATAATGTTGCTTGAAGATGGGGCCACTGATCACATATCTGTGTGCCTTTCCTTTGATCTGGTAGGCGTGCCCGTTGCTGCCCACGACCAACACCGAAACCACTTTGTCATACCACACGCTTCGAAGCATGTTAGCGTTGGCTCGGGACGATTCCATCGCCTCCCGGTAGACCAGGAGTCCGTCGTCCTGAACGGTCAAGCTTCCCTTCACTACAGCGTGGGGGTTCCCTTGACCATCGGTTGTAGCCAGGATCTTCAAGCTGGCGCGGTCCTTGAGCAATGAGATGACCTCCGCTGGCAGAGTCGCTGCTGCTATCGATGCCATGTAACTCACCTCCTATGCCACAACATCGGGGAGGTCGAGACGGCTGAGGTCTACGTCTGGACGTGTGGTCTCGCTTCGGTAGTCGGAGAGAGCCACTCCCAGCCCATACTTCCGCCGGATATCGCGAATTCCGACCGAGAGCTTCACGCAGTACTCGAGGGAAGGCTGTGCTTGCTTCTGCCCGTAGAAGGCGGAGTCCTGCCGCACCCGCAGAATGTTCAGGCGCGCGCTCACCCCATGCCGGGCAAGGAACTCGGTCCCTTCCAGAGTAGAAGCTACCGCCTCATCCATGGTTTTGAACCCGTATGGCTGTGCCATTTCTGCCCCCCCCACCCATTGGGTGCGAACGTTGCCTCTGCCGAACACTTTGACGGCGGCGACGAGGCTGTCTATCCAGTATTGCCTCCCAAAATACTTGGCCTTGAACGGGCATATCCACTCGAACAGTTTCTCATCCCAGACCTCGAGGTTTGGCCCAACTATCGCTGCGCCTGCCTCGCGCAGGCGGACCAGTGTTTTTTCCGGAAAGGCGCTGGAAACCAGCCGCACCGGGAGGCCTTTGCCTCCAAAACACCTCTTCAGCGTCTTCAGAACCGCTATGTAGGAGTTTGCCTCGTTTTCATAGGGAGTAGCCCCCGCGGGATCTGAACCTGCCACCAAGTGCATTTCAGTCCATCTTCCCGGCTCCTTCAGGGCCTCGCTCACCGTTTCGTATATATCCTCCAGGTCTGCATCAGTCTTGGGCCCCTGACTCCCGCGCCTCCGTCCTGTGGCGAAGCAGAATTTACAGGGCTGGCCTTCACTCCAAGCTTGGCAGTAGCTGTGGGGGTTAAGTTTCAGGCAATCTGAATCAGAGTGTACGATGTGATGCATCGGGGTCCCGCGACTGGTCTTCTTGCCATAATAGTCAGGTATCGTGTCCAGGTAGACCTCCTCCACCGGTTCTTCGCCATCCACCAGCATTAGCTTCTCACCGATGATATCCAGAGAATATGGGACCAGCCCGCCCCTCAGCAGGGCGGGCCTCCCGGGGCCTATTAGGGTGAAATCTGACCCCAAGAACGAAGAGCCATCCCTGAACGTCCCGCCTCCCAGCTTCCACGGCGCTCTCTCCCCTCCCGGTTCCCCCTCATCCTCAAAAACGGAGTTCGATTCACGAGCCCTCTCCATCGCCCGGTCGGTCATGGCCACGCCACGTAGCCCGGCATCGATCTTGCGAATGACAAGCCTGGGCACGTCAGGATACTTCGCCGCGACCTCCTTGAAACTCATGCTGCCCCTCTGACTCATGATGTCTCCTCCTTCGGTAGAGACCACTGTCTCTCTCCTCGCTAGATGACCCCGGTTTCACTCATCTTCACCAGGTCCTCTCTGGTGTATCCTAACTCGCCCAGAACCTCGGCGGTGTGCTGGCCCAGCAAGGGGGGCGGCCTCCGCAGCTGCCAGGGCGACTCAGGCAGAATGAAGGGACGGCCCGGGATGGTCGTCTTCCCCAGGACGGGGTGCTCCACCTCGGTCCAGAATCCCCTGGAGTTGATGTGAGGGTCTCCTAGCAGCTCCTCGACGGTATTGCACGGGGCACAGATGACATCGGCGGGCACGGCCTCCTCCCAGCATTGTTTCTTGGTGCGTTGCATCATCCAGGAGAGCAGCATGCCGGCTATTTCCTCGTGATTTTCAAGCCGTGCCTCTTCGGTAGCATAGCGGGGGTCGGTGAGGAGATCGGGCCTCCCCAGCATTTGGGATACCTGTCTCCAGCGCCCCATTCCGAACCACTCCACATATCCGTCGGCGCAGGGAAGGGCTCCCGTGGGCGGAGAAGAGACGATGCGGCCTTCCATGGGCTCTCGGGTTTCCTCAGTCTTGGTGAACTGGTACCCCACCTGGTGAGTCAACCGGCCATCGCCGAAGCTGACCAGCAGCTCCATGAGAGACAGATCCAGATATTGTCCTCCCATGCCCTGCCACTGCCTGGCGAAGAAGGCGGCCAGGATGCCGATAGAGGCGTAAAGCCCAGCCACCAACTGGGGCATAAACTGGGCGCTCTTGAGGGGCTCTCTCTCGGCCACGCCGCCGCCGAACTGTTTCCCACCGACGCCCTCCAGCACCAGGTCCGAGACCTTGAAGTCCCGATAGGGGCCCGTTTGGCCGAAGTTAGAGATGGAGGCCATGACCAGCTCGGGCTTTATTCTCTCCAGGGCGGGATAGTCCAGGCCGAAGGAGGCCATGACGCCGGGACGGAAGCTCTCCACCACTATGTCGGCACCCTTGACCAGCTCCTGGAAGATGCGCTGCCCTGTGTCGCTCTTCAGGTTCAGGGCGATCGAGCGCTTGTTGGTATTGAGGTGGAGGAAGAGACCGCTCCTCTCAGGGTGGGGGATGTCGTCGGGGAAGGGGCCCAGGCGGCGAGCGGAGTCGCCCTCCCCCGGCTTCTCTATTTTGATGACGTCGGCCCCGAAGTCGGCCAGGAGCTTGGTAGCGTAAGGGCCGGCGATGTGGTGGGTCAGGTCCAGGACCTTCGTATCGGAAAGGGCTGGCTCCAATAGGGGACTCCTTATACGTTGTTTTGAATACCGATCGACCTCCACTGGTGGAAGCCAGGGTATTGCCAATATACCATGACTCTGATAAACTGTCAACTCGAGGTATTTCGAATGGTCTGCCGCACAGGAGCCCACAGGGGTACTCTGACGAGACAATAGGTCAAAAGGGGAAATGCTACAGGTATTACCTTAAGAGAGGCTGTTCGAAAGATGCGTTATGTTGCCATCCCCTGCAGTATCTTAAGACATCTTCGTCCCTACGTCCTAGTGCCTTTTCTGGGCCTTCTGGCCCTCTTTCTGGCCTACCCCATATTCATGGTAGTATATGCCAGCTTCAAGGGAGGGCCTCCTGGGGTCGACACGCCGTTTTCCTTCGAGGGCTATACCCGGGCGTGGTCGGAGTGGGCCACCTATAAAGCCCTGATAACGACCTTTGCTCTGGCGGTGCCCAGGGTGCTTACCGGAGTTATTTTCGCCATCTTCGCCACCTGGATCATCACCCGAACCAACACCCCGCTTCGATGGTTCTTCGAGGAGATGATATGGCTGAAGCTCTTTTTGCCCATTTTACCCATGGTGATGGCGTGGCTGCTCATCGCCGGCGGCCGGTCGGGGGTGCTCAACAAATTTCTCATGGATGTCTTAAACCTGTCCAAGCCGCCGCTGGACATCCAGTCCTACTGGGGGGTGATCTTCTATTCTTTCATGCTCTCGGGAAGTTTCTTCTTCTTGTATATGGCGCCGGCCTTCCGCAATATGGATGCCAGCCTGGAGGAGTCGTCCCGGGTCTCCGGGGCCAGCAACATAAGAACCCTGTTCCGCATCACCGTCCCCATGATGATGCCCGCCATCCTGGGAGTAACCTTGCTGGTATTCCTCTTTGTGCTGTCCTCCTATGAGATAGAGCTATTCTTCCTGGCCCCCAAGGGGGCCTATGTCTTCAGCACATGGATATGGTGGGAAGCCAGCAAGATACCGCCGGACTATCCCTCGGCCATGGCCATGTCCAGCGTCTTCCTGATATTCGTGGCCATAGTCATCTACCTCCAGTCCAAAATATTGGGCGGGCGCCAGTTCGTCACCGTCACGGGGAGAGGCTTTGGCGTCAGGCTCCTCGACCTGGGGAAATGGAGGTGGGCTGCCTTCGCCTTCATGGCAAGCTGGACTCTGGTCGGCCTTGTTCTCCCCATGGTCATGCTGATATTGGGCACCGTCCAAAACGCCTACGGCGTGCTGGGCAGCGGCTATACCCTGGACTACTGGAGGGAGGCCCTGGGCCGCCCCAGCATCATCAGGAGCTTCAGGAATACCCTGATGCTGGGATTCATGGCCGCTAGCGCGGGCGTTATCCTATATGGCCTCATGAGCTACATATACATCAGAACAAGGCTCAGGGGGAGGCAGCTTATAGAGATACTGAGTTGGGTGCCCCGGGCAGCGCCGGGGGTGGTGCTGAGCCTAGGCATAGCGTGGGCTGCCCTGGGCGGCATCCCCGGCCTCGACTTCCTCTACGGCTCCCTGTTTCTCATGGCCGCAGTCATCCTGCTGGAGGCTACCCCTCAGGGGATGAGGATGATGAACGGTGGCATGGTCCAGCTTTCCGCGGAGCTGGAGGAGGCCTCCCGAGTCTCAGGGGGCTCCTGGAGCCACACCATGAGAAGGGTAGTGGTGCCCCTGCTCATGCCTACCTTGCTCCATGCCTGGTTGCTTATCTTCCGGGGTGCCACCAGTGCCCTAGTAGTCCTCCTGTTCATATACAGGCCCTCCTCCAAGGTGCTCGCCATCGATATCTTCGAGCGCATGCTGACCAATCAGCCACAGCAGGCGGCTATACTGGGGGTGCTGCTCACCGCCATCAGCATGGTGGTGGCCATCGTGGCTCGCGTCCTGGCCTTCCGACAGAGGCGGTCCCTGGAGATCGGCGGCGGAGTTTAAGGCGAAGAAACAACGTTGCCGAGCAAGGATCTAAGGATTGCCCTCTTTCAGAGGACAGGCCCGGCAGCCTCCCTGGTAGCAGACGTTCCTCTCCAGGTGGAGCAACCCCTGCTGGCGACATGCCGAGGTGAGCGCCCCGGCCAGAGCCGGGCCCAGGCAGGCCCTCACCTGGCCCAGGAGGCCGTTATCGGGAAGCTTGGGATGCCTTTTGTAAACCTTAAGGCACCTCTCTGCTAACTGATGCCTCCCTTCCCTCCGAGCCCAGGCCAGGAAGAAGGGAAGCACAATATTCACCGCCATCTCCCGGGCCCGACCCAGCCCCACCAGGGCACCAAGGTCTCCGGGCGCCTTCGTCCCCGGACACAGATGGCAGCGCCAGTAGTCGTCGGCCTCCACCTTGAGGCCCCGGGACAGCTCCCCGGCCACCCTGGCTTCGGAGCCTTTTTCCAGGAGGGACTTCAGGCCTTCGAGGAGCCCCTGCCTTCGAAACCCCACCGCCATCCGGGCCGCCCCGGCCAGCCGCCGCGCCGGATGGTTCCCCGGCCGCCCCCACCGAAGCCAGGGGACAGGTATGGCTACCTCGCCGCCACAACGAGCCCGGGCCAGCTCCAGACAGCGCTCCCAGGGATGGTCCGGGGGCAACTCCCTCTGGGAGGGAAGCAGGCCGGCGGCCCCCAGGAGAAAGGCCTCGGCCTGGGCTACGGCCTCCTCATCTTCCATATTGCCAATATACCCCTCCAGCTGGCGAAGAGGCACCCTGTCCGCCAAGTTCCGAAAGGCATCTTTGTTACCGGCGTAGCCCAGAGCGCCCAGAAGACCCCGGTAGAGCACCTGAGGGCCCTCTCCATCTCCCATCTCCTCATAAAAGCAGGCAGCCTTCTCCTCCAGCCTTTTTCCCCCAGCCCGGTCCAGGAGGAGGCCGAGGTCAGGGCGGGGAGAGGCAGCGGCCACCTCCGGAGATGGGAGGTCGGCCTCCCCTATCCAGGCATCCAGCGCCAGGGTGGGAACCTCCTGTCCATTCTCCAGACGAATAGGCCTATGAGTATCGTCCTGGGCCACTAGGTGCAGGATAACATCGTTATAGGCCGGATCTCGGTGGTGGCCGTGAGCCCGCCACAGGCTGGACAGGCGGTGCGCCTCCACATCCCCTCGAAGGAGCTGGCCGCTCTTACCCGCCAGAAGGGCACCCTGGAAGTCGGGGCCCCCCTGTCCGGGGCGCCTCCCGGGGTAAGCCACCTCCCAGCTCTCGCCCTCCAATTCCAAGGGGCGGCGTCCGGAGGCTCGGCGCCATAGCTCCGCCAGCTCCGCCTCCGTCATCTCACAAGGCTTCATCTATCCCCCATAGAGGCATCGCCCGTATTCCCCAGGGCCTCTTGAAAGGCCAGGTAGGCTCCCTCCCCCCGCAGAGCGAAGACCACCTCTTCGACGGAGGCCGGCCCCGCCAGGAAGCCCTTGACCTCCTCCAGCATGATCCGGGCGCATTCCTTCACGGGGAAGCCGCCCACCCCGGTGCCCAGGGCGGGGAGGGCCAGACTCCTCACACCCAACTCCGCCGCCCGCCCCAGGGCGCTGGCCGTGGCCTTCCTTATTTTGTCGGCATCGGTGGCCAGGTCCTGGCCCATGACGGCGGCATGGATGACGTATCTCGCCTGGAGGCGACCTGCGCCGGTGATGATGGCCTCCCCTATGGGTATAGGGCCTTCCCTCATCGCCTCGGCCTCGATCTCCTCACCTCCCTTTCTTTTGATAGCCCCAGCCACCCCACCCCCCATCCACAGGTGATTGTTGGCAGCGTTAACTATAGCCTCCACTTCCAGGTCAACGATGTCCCCTAGATAGAGCCGAATGATCGCCTCTCTATCATCGGGGACACTCTCAGTTATCGTTGCCTCATACTTGAAGCCGGCATGCTCCGCCACCAGGCTCAAGAGGGTAGCCGAGGCTCCTCGGGGGCGATACAGCCCCGTCTCCCACTCGCTGATAGTCTGCTGCCGGGTGCCCAGCTCCCGGGCCAGTTTCGCCTGGGTGAGTCCCAGGTGCCGCCTCAGGCCTCGCACACTGGAGGCATCCCAGCTAGGCCGCCTTTTCATGCCGCAGATTATACACGGAATAGTGTAAGCAGTCAAGGCATTTTGACTCCCACTCCCATCCCTCCCTTGACGCCATATGGGGCGAAAAGTTAAACTATATCCAATAGCGCGGGCAAAACAAGAGAGGAGACAAGATGTCAGAGGTCAAGTGCACTTATTTCGAGCAGATAGGGAGGGCCAACACCGAGATCGCCCTGGCCCTGGCCCGGCAGCGGGCCATGGAGTTGGGGCTGGATACCGTGGTGGTGGCCACCACAGTGGGGGACACCGGCGCCAGGGCTGTGGAGGTCTTCCGGGGGATGAAGGTCATCGTGGTCAGCCACTCCCACGGCTTCAAGGAACCCAACACCCAAGAGATGACTACACAGAATCGAGCCAAGATCGAGGAGCTGGGGGGGACAGTGCTCACCTCCACCCATATCTTCGGCAGCGTAGGCCGGGCCATCCGCCGCAAGTTCAACACCTATCAGACTGAGGAGATTATCGCTCAAACACTGCGCATGCTGGGCGAGGGCATCAAGGTAGTAGTTGAGGTATCAGCCATGGCCGCCGACGCCGGTCTGGTGCGCACCGACAAGGATATCCTGGTCGTCTCCGGCACAGGCAGGGGAGCCGACACCGCAGTAGTGATGCGCGCCGCCAACACCCAGGACTTCTTCAATATGAAGATCAAGGAGATAATCTGCAAGCCCCGCCTTGACCCGCCACCGTCACAGGCTGAGCAGCGAGGCGAGGCGGCTGTCCCTGCGCAGCGGCCCCACCACAGCTAAATTCAGCTTTGGGGGAACCAGGAGGCCCTGAGCCACTCGGCGCAGGTCGGCGGCGGTGATTTTGTCCACAAGGGCCAATATCTCGTCCACAGCCATGATGCGTCCCCGGAGGAGCATCTGGGCGCCGGCCCACCCTGAGACGCTCCTGCTGTCCTCCATGCTCAGCAGCAGGCGGCCTTTGCTCATCTCCTGCGCCTTGGTCAGTTCCTCCTGAGGGACCTCCTTCTCTTTAAGACGCCGCAGCTCCTGGGCGATGGCGGCTAATGCATCCTGGACCCGTTTAGGGTCCACAGCGGCATAGACGGTGAAAGCCCCTGAGTCCAGGAAATGGCTGACGTAGCTGTGCACCTCGTAGGCCAGGCCCTGTCTCTCCCTCATCTCCAGGAAGAGGCGACTGCTCATACCCTCGCCCAGCACCACACTCAGCAAGTCCAAGGCAAAGCGGTCGGGATGGCCCAGGGATAACCCCCGAGCCGCCAGGTTGATATAAACTTGCTCCGTTTTCCGGTGTTCCACCTTGGCCCGAAGGGCATCCTGGCTGTCCTGGGCCGGGATCCAGGGGACAGGGGAGCCCCGAGGCCAATCGGCGAAGGTATGGGCCAGGCTCTCTACCACCCGACCGTGGTCTATATCTCCGGCCACGCTGACCACGATATTGTTGGGGGCATATTGTCGAGCCATGTAGCCCAGCATGTCCTCCCGAGTCATGCCCCCCACTGTCTCCCGGGTACCGGCCACGTCCCGGCCCAGGGGCTGGCCGGGCCAGAGCACCTCGTCCAAAAGGAGATCCACCCGCTGCTGAGGGGAGTCCTGGATCATGTTCAACTCGTCCAGGATGACCTGGCGCTCCTTCTCCACATCCTCAGGGTCTCCCTTGGAATGACGCAGCATATCCACCAGGACATCCAGGGCCACGGGGAAATGGGGCTGAGCCACCTTGGCCCAGTAGACCGTCAGCTCTCGGTCCGTGCCGCCATTGAGAATACCTCCCACCCCTTCGATGGCCTCGGAGATTTCCTTGGAGGTGGCCCGCCTCTGGGTCCCTTTGAAGCAAAGATGCTCCACAAAATGGGATATCCCAGCTATCTCCGGAGCCTCATAGCGGGACCCGGCGCCCACGAAGATGCTCAGGCTGACGGAGCGGGCGTGGGGCATGGCCGCAGTGACGATGCGTAGCCCGTTATCCAGGACCTCTACCTTATACATACTCCCATCCCCAAGACTTGGGGAGCGGTTTCCCCGCCCCCCAGTCCCCATTCTAGGCCCTGGCCAGGGGCCGGTCAATCTAGCCCCTCATGAGGAAGCCCAGAGGACGTCACCGCATAGGTCAGGCGGGCGAGGGCGACCCAGGAAGGCGGCGATGGCCGGCCTCTCCTGGCCCAGGGTAGTATCATCGCCATGGCCGGGATAGACAAAGATGTTATCAGGAAGGGGAAGTAGATGGCTCTGGATGCTGGACAGGATGGTGGCCAGGTCCTGCGGGGTCCTGGTCTTGCCCGGCCCTCCGGGGAAAAGGGTATCGCCCGAGAACAGGTGCTTGCGAAAACGGAAGCAGAGGCTCCCCGGCGTATGTCCTGGGGTATACATGACCTCCAGGGTGACATCGCCCAGGGAGACCCTGTGGCCGTCCTCCAGGGCCAGGTCGGAGGCTACCCCCAGGCCCGGGGCATCCAGAGGGTGGGCCGCCACCGGCACCTTCAAAGCGGCAATGAGCTGGGGCAAGGCTTGGATATGATCCCTGTGGTTATGGGTCATGAGGATGTATTTCAGTTCCAGCCCCCGGGCTTCGGCCAGGATTTTCTCCGGCTCGGCGGGGGCATCGATGAGAGCCGCGTGGCTGGTCCTGGGGCATGCCACCAAATAGCAATTGGTGGCGAAGGGACCCAGAGTCATCTTATGAATGAGCACCTCTCCACGGTAGTGCAAGGCCGCGCTTCCTCTCTCCAGGATTTGCCATAAGGTTAGCAGGGGCCTATCCCCTCTGTCAAAGGGATGGCGGTATTGCCCGTTTGCTGGCGCTGGCTTTGACCTACACCTATAAACTGTTACTAGTAGCTTCAGGCTCGGGCACTGCGGAAATAAGGGCCTTTGTGTAGGAATGATGGGGATGGCTCAGAAGCTCCTCCGTTTCTGCCATCTCCACAATTTTGCCCATATACATCACCGCTATGCGCCGACACATGTAGCGTGCCACCGCTAGGTCGTGGGTAATGTATAGATAGCTGATGTTGAACCGCTGCTGCAAATCTAACATCAACTTCATAATCCCGATGCGCACCGAGACGTCCAGCATGGAAGTCGGCTCATCAGCCACGACGAAGGTCGGGTTGAGAATGAGCGCTCGGGCAATGGCCACTCGCTGCCGCTGGCCGCCGCTCAGCTCATGGGGATAACGGAACAGATATTGCTTTGGAGGGATGATGCCCACCAGGGCTAGCATTTCCCTCACTCGCTCCTCCCTTTCCTTCAGGTTGCCTATACCCTGGACCACCATAGGCTCCACTATCGTGTCGTAGATGGTGCGCCTGGGATTCATAGACTCGTAAGGGTCCTGAAATATCATCTGGACCTGGCGCCTGAACTGCCGCCTCAGGCTGGAAGAGAGGTGTGCCACATCCTGCATTTCGCCACCCAGAGGGAAGTAAATGTGGCCAGCATCCGGTTCAAGGAGCTTTACCAGAAGCTTCCCTGTGGTGGTCTTGCCACATCCTGACTCGCCCACTAGGCCTAAAGTCTCGCCAGGGCCAATATCTAAGGAGATATCGTCCACGGCATGCACATATGAGGTGGGCTTTAGGAACACGTTCCGGCTCACGGGGAACCACTTCCTCAGGCTTTCCACCTTCACCAAGGTGTCGAAAGAGGGGGTCACGACCGCCCTCTCTCAGATTCCTGCACGGGATGCCAGCAGGCGGCAAACTGATCAGGCCCATGCTTCTCAAAGGCTGGCTCCTCGGTTTTGCAAATCTCAGTGGCATAATGGCAGCGGGGATGAAAGCGGCAAGCTGAAGGGGGGGAAACCAAGTCCGGGGGGTCTCCTTCCAAGGGCTCCAGGGCCAGCTTGGGACCGTGGAGCCGCGGGAAACAGGATAACAAAGCCTGGGTGTAGCGGTGGCGGAAATGTTCAAAGAGCACCCCGGTGGGAGCTATCTCCACTATCTTGCCAGCATACATCACAGCTATCCGGGCGCTCACTTGGGCGATGACGCCGATGTCATGGGAAATGTACATGATGCTGGTGTGGAGGTCTCGCTGCACGCGCTTCAGCTCTTCCAGCACCAGATGCTGGACTATCACATCCAGCGCGGTGGTGGGCTCATCGGCCACTACCACCGATGGCTGGCAAGATAGCGCCAGAGCGATGACTGCCCGTTGCCTCATGCCACCGCTTAGCTCGTGGGGATATCGGCGCAGGAGCGCCTCTTCCAACCCAACCAGGCCAAAGAGGTGAGCCGCCCGTTCCCTGGCCTCCTGGAGAGATCCCCTCTGGTGGACAAGGATAGCCTCTTCGATCTGGCTCCCCACCCGCGCTACGGGGTTAAGCGAGCTCATGGCTGCCTGGAACACCATGGAGATGTGCTGCCACCGCCAGCGCCGCATCTCCTCATCCCCTAGCTGCAACAGGTCCGTTCCGTTGAGGAGAATGCGACCACTGAGGATCCGAGCGTTGTCCGGCAGGACCCGTAGGAGACAAAGGGCGATGGATGTTTTGCCGCAGCCCGATTCGCCCACCACCCCCAGGGCCTCCCCCTGGGCCAGGGTGAAGGAGACATTGTCCACCGCTCTGACTTCGCCCTGGCGCGTCAGATAGTGCATGGTGAGCTCCTCCACTTGGAGAACGGGCGCTGGCACTAGCGGCGCCTCAGCCTGGGGTTGACTACTTCGTCCAAAGCACGGCCCAC
Organism: Chloroflexota bacterium; assembly: GCA_016210485.1. GTDB lineage: Bacteria > Chloroflexota > Dehalococcoidia > JACQUD01 > JACQUD01 > JACQUD01. The sequence continues at coordinate 27,703 of JACQUD010000036.1, forward strand.
TAGATAGAAAGAGCCGCAAAGCAGTGTTATGGATAGGCCAGCGGGCATGAGGAGCCACCAATATTTGGCGCTGCTCAGCAAGTAGCCAGCAGACTGGGCGGTGTGGATCATGATGCCCCAACTCATCCTGATGTTCAGTATTCCGAAGAAGGATAGGACTGCCTCGGAGAATATGGCGGCCGTTACGGTGAACATCATGTAGAGGAAAGCCAGGGGCAGTAGGTTGGGGACAATGTGAACAAGGATAACATGAAGATGGCTGCCTCCGGACACGCGCGCCGCCTCAATATACGGTTTAACCTTGAGCCCCAGTGCCTGGGACTTGATGATGATAGCAGTGCCCCCAAACCCCGAAACTATGCCTATGACGATGGCCAGGGAGTACATATTCAGGTTGAATAAAACGCCCAGCACTATGAGAAGAGCAACGGTGGGCATCATGACGATGATATCGGCCAGACGCATGAGAACGACATCCACTACCCCTCCAAGATATCCCGAAGCAGCCCCTACGCCGGTGCCCACCACCACAGTGACCAGGGCGGCCAGAAGTCCCAGGGCAAACTCCGCCTTGGCGCTATACATAAGCTGGCTCAGAATATCGCGCCCAACTGGGTCCGTTCCTAAAAGGTGCGCGATGGAAGGGGCCGCCGGCTGCACAACCTCGTCGAAGGCATATCCTATCACCGGGTCATACACTTTGGGGTCCCAGACCGTCGCCATCAGGATGGGATGGCCGACCACCATCAGTGCGAAGACTAGAATGATTCCCAACCCCACCAGGCCAATCTTGTTCTGAGAGAAAAGGGCCCATAAAGAACTAGCTGAGCGCCAGAACAATTGCGCTCTCACTCGCCAGAGGTGTCCCTGGAGTGCCAACTCAGAAGTCTCTTTCGTCATCGGTACCGGATCCTGGGGTCGAGCACTACGTAGAGAACGTCAGCCACCAGGTGGGCTACCAGAGCGAACATCCCGGTGAAAAGGAAGGCGCCCACAGCCAGGGGCAGATCCTCGGTCACGGCGGCGTCCAGCAGGGTCAAGCCCATGCCAGGCCAGGAGAAGATGCTCTCAGTGATCACCCCGCCGTCAATGGCGAAGGCAAGGCTGAAAACGAAGCTGGTGACCACAGGCAGAAGGGCGTTCCTGGCCACGTATCGGTCCCGAACCACGTTTTCGGGGAGGCCCCTGGCCCGCGCGGCAAAGACATAGTCCTCTCTGAGAGTCTCCAGCATGCTGTTGCGCGTCAGCAGCATGGTGCCAGCGAAGGAGATTAGACCCAGCGTCAAAATGGGCAAGACTGTATGCTTGATAATGTCAAAGGCGAGCCCCCCATATCCTGAGCCCCACCAGGCCAGGACCATGAGGCTCACCACGGCCACCGACACAGCCATAAGTATTTGCCTGGGGTGAGGCACTCTAATCGCTCGAAGTGCCAGAGCACCGGCGAAGATAGAAGCCAAGAATCCTGCGCCAGTCAGAAGCAAACGAACGAAAATGAAGTTGCTGTTTACCGTGGTTCTTACCCAAAGCTCTGGCGTTACGAACTTGCCCACAGGGAACCAGCCTAGCTGCAAGGCAAAGATCCATATAATGACCAGGGCGAACCACGGCGTGAAGACAGTATAAAGGTAGACGCCACCGACGGTGGCCACATATTCCACGGGCCTGCCCCTCCGCCAGGCGATTATCTTACCCAGCACAAAGCCGATATAGAAGGAGACCACCGTGGCTGATACGAACAGGAGCAGCGTCCGAGGAAGCCGTTCCAGGATGATAGAGGTCACCGTCCTGGGGAAGTAACGAAAGGAGACGCCTAAATCCCCCTGGAAGAAATTGCTCACGTAAATGACGAACTGCTGCCAGACGGACTTGTCCAGCCCAAAAGAGGCAGCGATGGCTCGGCGGCTCTCGGGCGGCACCTTGGGGTCGAGGGTGTATATGGAGGTGTAGTCCCCCGGCTGCGCCTGGATGAGAATGAAGACGAGGGCCAGGAAAGCCAGCAACACAATGGCCATTTGAACCAGGCGGCGCAGCAGATATCCAGTCATGTTAATGTATATATTCTTTCATTATTGTGGAAGAGATATAGAAGAGGCCCGGTTTCCCGGGCCTCTTCTATAGATCAGCTATCCTATCACTCTATCCGCGTGTAGGCCAGAGGCCCGTTGGCTGACTGGAAGTAGTTCTGTATTCCATCCAGGATGGTCACAAAGGGGAAGATAACGTTCTGGCGGACTGGCTCCAGGATCTGGGTAGTGAAGAGCACCACGTAGGGCGAGTCCTCTGCCAGGAACTCCTGCATCTTGAAGGCGATCTCCTTAGCCTTATCGATGTCGGTCTCCGCTATCAAGTCCTCGGCCAATTTATCGAACTCAGGGTTAGAGTAGCCTCCGGCGTTGTTATCCCCCAGGACGCTGTGCTTGGAGTGGAAGAAGTTCTCCAGGTAGGTTGGGAACACGGTGAGGCCCCAGCCCAGAATCCACATATCGAAGTTCTGCTCCTCGAACACCCGGGGCACTATGACGTTGAAGCCCGTCAGGTTGGCCCTGACCGGTATCCCCATCTCTCTCAGCCATTGCTCAATCCAGACAGCGTAGGTAGCGCGGAGGGGGTCGTAGCCGGCGCTAGGCGCGAGGATCTCCAGCTCGGGCACGGGCTTGCCATTGGGCATCTTGAGCCCCTGGCCTGGGGTAACAGCGCGGGCGGTGGCGTTCCACGCGGGATCTGTCGCCCAGGTAAAGCCGGCCCCCTTGAGCAGCTTGACCACCTCATTGACTCGCTGCTCTCTGGTGAGCCCCTTGCCCAGTTGGGGCACGTCGGGGTTATACCACGCGCCGTTGCCAGGGGGAACCATGGTGTAGGCCGAGTTGGCCACACCTTGAAGAATAGTCTGGGTCACGAACTCTTTGTCGATGAGGATGGCCACCGCTTGGCGGAAGGCAGCGATGTCCATGGGCGGCCTTCTCGTGTTGAAGCCCAGATAGCGGATGCCGTTGGGGGCGTTGACCAGTACTCGTATATCAGATTTGCCAGCCAGTTGTTGCTGGAATCCTCTGGCCATGCCCAGGGGTGTGGTTATGTAGTCGATCTCCCCCTTTTGCAGCGCCAGAAAAGCCCCGTCATAGGTAGGATAGACGCTGAAGATTACCGAGCTAGCGTAGGGCCCGCGGGTGAAGTTCAGGGATACTTCCCCTCCCTCCTGACCGTAGGCGACCTCTTTGAAGACCCCGGGCTTTTCTTCCGAGTAAGCGCCGCTCTTATACTGGGTCACTGTGGAGCCGGCGAAGAAGTACTCCGGGTTCTTCTCGACCTCCACAAAGGCACCTTGTTCCCATTTGACGAAGACCATCTCGGCGGCGGCCGGCTCATTCTGGGGCACAATGGCGAAGAGGGCTTTCTGCTGGTCTTCCACGGTGGCTGCTTTCCTGGCCTCGTTTACCAGAGGCTCCCAGAAGTGCTTGGCCACAAACTGCTGGCCGGAGACGCCATACTGCCACTTGGCCAACCCTGGTTGCTTCTTGAAGAAGAACTTCACAGTCTGGTCGCCGACCGTCTCAACTTTAGCTATGAATTCCGGGTCCACCTTATCGGCCCAGTTTCCGGGCAGCTGGAACTCAAGGGCGGTGTTTATAGTGAAGGCCACGTCATCAGCAATTATTGGCTGCCCATCGCTCCACTTGGCGGGCTTAAGTTTTACGGTGGCGGTGAGAAAGTCTCCCTCCTGGATAAAGGAGGTGGGGAAGCCTTCGGCCCATGCGGGCACCCAATCGAAGCGGGCGTCGGAGAGCCCGTATAGGAAGGGATAACGGTTGAGATTTGCGTAGTAGTTATAGGCAGTGGCCCCAGGACCCAACATGAACCAGATGTTGGTGCTGGTGATGTCCGCCGGCATCCCGATGCGCCAGACCTTGGGCTGGGGGGTTGGCGTAGGGACGGGTGTGGCTGTGGGCCTGGGCGTGGACGTTGCTGTGGGGCTAGGGACACGGGTGGGGGTGGGAGTGGGAGCTGCTTTTCCACAGGCGCTGGCCACGAGGGCCAGCAGAATCACCAGGGCAGCGATAACAAGTGATGTCTTCAGACTTCTGCGAACCATGTTTCCTCCTTTTCTGGGCTACTGCCTTGGCCTTGGCTAACTCTTTGAATTCAATGCTTCACAGAGTGGAATGTTGGATAAGTTTCTCATATTCATAGCATCCTTGTCAAACCGATGCTTCTAACTCCAGAGGCTTCTCCAGCGCTCATATGTAATAAGCTAAAGGTGAGCCGGAATCCGTTCTTGCTTCTCAGGTCCTGTTATTGTCTGGCTGCCCCAGGGAGCTCCTCAGCTGGGCCAGCTCCCCATCCAGACTGCGGATGCGTTTGGACATGTTCTCAAGGATTCGAAAGGCCAAGGAAGGGTCCTCATGGACCCGGCGGAGGAAGGTCTTCTTGTCCACGGTTAGCGCCCTGGCCTGGCCCAGGGCACGCACTGTGGCTGAACGGGGCTGCCTGTCGAAAAGCGCCATCTCCCCAAAGACATCCCCACTGCCTAGCACGCTCAGACGGGTCTCCTTGCCTTCATCCTCCCTGACCACCTCCATCTTCCCCGACTGGATGACGAACATGCAGTCCCCCATCTCGCCCTGGCGGACTACAGTCGCACCATCCTCATAGACCTTCCCCAAAGCCCGTATATGCACCTTGCCTCCAGAGCCTTATCCAGTGCCTTTGCCAGGGGCCACAACTGCTGAGGCAACATCTAGCATGAGGCGTCCCAGGAAGAAGGGACGGATAGCGCGCATAAAGATGTCCTGATAGGGAGCGCTGCCAGTAAAGGTATCCCACAGCACCATGCTCATACGCGGATTTCTATTCCTCGCGCGCTGCTCACGAGAGACCATGCGCAGCACGCCGCGGCGAGCATACCGCCTCTGCTGAATTTGTCGGGTAACGGCAAAGACAACCTTCCCGAAAGAGTTGTCGCTGGCGATGGCGCGGCAGGCGGGCCAAAAATAGCGGCGAAAATCATCGGCGGCTACGCCCCGAAAAATGGCGGTGCGGGCAGCGGGCTTGGCGGTGCGGTAGGCGGCGCCGATGCCGTCCTTGTAGAGGCGAGTGATGCCGCTATCTCCAACAAAGACCACCCTGTCAGCAAAGGGGTGCGCGGCGCCACTGATGCTTATCCGAGGGGAGCAGTGACAGAACTCCTCGGGCTGTGTCCAATCGAGTGGGAAGCACTCCCTCACGGGGGGCGCCTCCAGAAAGGAACGGATCAGCGGCCCGTCTATATCGTGCCCCAGCAGGCATAGGGTAACATACTCCCCTTTGGGGATAAGGGCAGCGAACTCCAGACGCGGGATGTTTAGCAGGAAGACATGCATAGAGCTGCCCAGATGCTTCTCCACGAGGTCCTGACCCCAGCGGAGCTCGCTGATATAAGTGTTGGTGGTCTTAGGCGACTTGTAGCCAATCCCCATCTCTTCGAAAAGCTTCAGGGCGGCGGTGTTCACCCCCACTGCCACCCCTAGGAGGTCATAGTCCTGCGAGAACCCTCCCCTAACATTTATGCGCGGCCGCCCATTGTCCCAGGTGACGGAGTCCACCCGGCTATTGATCACCTGAGCACCCAAACCCTTAGCCAGCTCCAGGAGATATCCATCGAAGCTGCGCCACCCGGTATCGCTCATCCCCTTGGGGCCTGCGCCCCGGTATACAGCGGCGATCCTCATCTCGTGGCGCGGCGTGTCAATGCGCACAGTGCCTACATCCATATGCAGCACATATGAGTCGATGCCCCGTTTGACCACCTCCGGGGGCAGGTTGATGCCCTCGGCAGCCAGGGCCTGAACCAGGGACTCCGAGACGACCCCTCCGCACATGTTGCAACCCACCGGCCCCGCCTTAGTGAAGTCTCGCGGCTCGAATATATCCACGGCCAGGTCAAGGCCTATGCGCCGGGCGAAAAGGAGTAAGAAATAGGCGAGCAGGGAACCACTGGGGCCACCGCCTATCACCCCCGCTCGGGAGCCATTGTCTAGTTGCATGCTCACATCGGTTCTCTCCGCAAACGCAGGTGCGATTGTTATCGACTATGTCAAGTGCCAGTCAACCCATCCATGTACTGGTTAATTATAATATCATACCTATCATCTTAAAACACCTAGCATAGCGAAGGGTCACCGCGCTTAATCAGGCTAGTCAAGTCCGATCCGGCAGGGTAGTTAGAACTCAGCGCAATACGTAGCCAAACAAGCCACTATCGGGCATCTTATCGGCTATTCCTACATCGGGTGTAGCTGCTACGCCAGCCTGAGTCTCGGCATAGAACCGAATGTAGTTGCCACTACCCCGCCCGATATCTGCTAGGTTAAACGTAAACCGCAGCTCACTCCCATTTACAAAGGCTTGAAGGCTGGGCAGGCCGGTCACCTTGCCACCGTAGTAGCGCAGATTATAATCGAATACACCATCTCCATTGATATCCAACTTAATCCGATACTGGAAGTCGCTGGAGATGGGCCCGGCAACTCGGACAACCATTGTCATGGTTGTGGCATCGTTGCTGACATCGCAGCCGAGCAGGTCGGCGCTGGTGTTAACGCCTGAGGCAATGTCTCCGGGGGAGTCAGTGCATAGCACGGTGACGACAAACGTATCCGAAGCTGAAGCGCCGTCGTCATCAGTGACCGTGACTGTGACGGTGTGCTGGCCGATGACAGCGTATGTGTGGCTGCCGGAGATAGTGCTAGTTACAGTTACCACATTTGTGGTCGTGCCATCGCCCCAGTTAATAGTCGCTGTGTACGTATCCCGTGTGCCCACATCGGTGAAGGATGCCGGAGCAAGAGATACGACCCCGCCCCAGGGCACTGTCTGGTCTGGCCCAGCCTCCACCACTGGAGCAACGTTGTTCACCACCACTGTGGTAGTGGCGCTGCCCACACCGGTGTCATCATCGGTGACGGTAACGCTAATGTTGTAGACATCTGAGGCCGTGCCCGTAGGATTATCGTCCAGATACTGGTGAGCAGCACTATAGAAGGTCGACCCCGCCGGTAGAGAGAGAACGGTAGAACCTTCACTCAATCCCCAAGCGATCGCAATAGTGAAAGAGTCTTTGGTGCCAGGGTCAGAGATGGTGCCACTCACAGCAGCTGTCCCGTTCTCATTTATGGTGCTCCCCGTCGCGGTCACTGTTGGGGCTACGTTGTTCACCACCACGGTGGTAGCGGCGCTGCCCACACCGGTGTCATCATCGGTGACGGTAACGCTAATGTTGTAGACATCTGAGGCCGTGGCCGTGGGATTGTCGTCCAGATACTGGTGAGAGGCGCTGAACGTCAGCACATTGGACCCGAGGCTTATTGTAGTGTTGGGCGAGCCATCCCCCCAGCCGATGTCCACGGTATGAGTGTCTTTGGTGCCCGGATCGCTGAAGGTACCGCTCAACGTAGTAGAGCCGTTCTCGTCGATGGTGCTCGGACTCACGCTCACCACAATATTGGATGGTGGCACGTTCTTCACTGTTACCGCGAAGGAAGCTGTGCCAATCCGGGTGTCATCGTCTGTAACGAATACTGTAACTGTATAGTTGTCCTGCGGTGTGCCGCTCGGATTGTCATCGAGGTAGCGGTGCGATGCCGTAAACGTGCCAGAGCCTGCGCCCTGTGTTATGGTAGCTAGCTCCGCAGGAGAACCGTCACCCCAGTTAACCCTAACCGTGTGCGTATCCAGCACCCCGACATCGCTGAACGACCCGTTCAGCGTCGACATGTCATTCTCATTGATAGGCGATGTCGTCGACAGAGCAGTGACCACCGGGGCAATATCCTCCACCGTCACTATTATGGTAGCAGTGCCGATCCCTCCTGCGGAGTCCATCACCTTCACCTGGGTGACGTACTGGTCTGTAGGTGTGCCGGTGGGATTGTCATCGGGGTAAACGTGGGATACGTCGATGGTCCCGTTTGTGGTCTGTCCACTAACGGACGTGCCATCGCCGAAGTTCCAAATATAGAAGACCGGAGCAGCCAGATTAATGAAGTCCGGCAGCGTGGCCCGTAGGCTCACTGGACGGTTCTCGTCCACAGTTGCCGTAGGCTCGACACTCACCCTGATGACGCTGAGGTTAGCGCCCTTGCCGGTAGCCGTAGATACATTGCCCGCCCCGTCGGCCACTTGCACCATCAGGGCATTGCCGCTAGCGAAGTTAGAAATGCGAACGGTGTATGGCCCGGGCCCGGATAGCGGCCCGCTGGATGTGGAGATTGCGGTGCCATTGCCGATCTGCAGCACAACTATGCTGACTACATTGCTGGGGTCGCTGGCATGTACGGTGACGTCTACAGTGGTATAGTCAACCTCTCGCAGCTCTATGCCGCTCACCTGAGGTGGCTGCCAGTCGCTGGAGTTGAAGCGCAGTAAGTCAAAGGACAAGCTACTGTATAGCCTCTGGATGCCGGTTACGGTCGGGGCCGAGTCGCTATCGCAGCGGAACTGGCCGGGCACTACCACCAGGGTCTGCATCAAGCCATCGCCCGTCTCCAGGCTGTTGACGGAGGCCAGCTCAGAGGGCCAGAAGGAGGGGAGACAGATCTGACGCTCTTCAGCATCTCTTTCCCACTCTATGGTGGGGCGCGCAATGAGTGGGTCGAATTCGGAGGTATCGCTGAAGGTAGCGGCGACATTGGGTGCGATATCGTTGGTGAGCATCACTCCATGCACTGGGCCGGAGTCATTGGAGGCTAGAGAAGTAACAACGCGCGGCTGGATGGCTCGATCGGCGGTGGCCTGGGCATCCCCGTCGGCGGTGTAGTAGCTGCCGGAAGGAGTGGTCACCAGTTGCAAGGAGTGGTTGGTGGTGGAGGAAGATGTGCCATCATTGATGGTCAGGGTGAGGTTGCCCCCGGTGGAGCTGCTGGCGACGGCAGCAGCACCTACGCCGGCAGCCTGGATCTGGTACATGGACAGGCCGTGGAGAGTCGTCTGGGAGGTGCCATCATTGATGGTCAAGGTGAGGTTGCCCCCGGTGGAGCTGGTAGCGGCGGCGGCAGTAAAGCTTGCGCTGGTAGGCTTAATTTGATACATGGGCAGGCCGTAGAGAGTCGTTTGTATAGAGGACTTCTCATCATAAACGGTCATGGCGCTGAGGCTGCTCAGATAGAGCTGTTTGGCGTTCACCAGAGCCTGCCCGGCGTTGGCTCCGCCCTGCATCAGCTCTCGGGCGTAGATGCTCAGTAGCTTCTCAGTGCCCCCGAGGCCTTCATCATCGCCGACGCCGAAGCCGGTGCTAGCCACATATATGGCCCGCTGCTGGGCCATGGCCTGGACGAAGTCCAGGGCAGGGTTGATGCCCAGGCCAGGGTCAACAGCCTCGGAGCTGCGGTCCGGCACATTCAGCCCGGCGTGGCAGCCGATAGTGAACACCAGGCGCTGGAACAGGGCCGTAGGGCTGCCTGTGGCCTCAGCCACTTCCCGGCTGCTCAGAAAGTCGCTTATCCCCTGCGTGAAACCCTTGGCGGTCAGAGCAGCGTAGTGGGCGAAGTGAGCATTCAAGTAGACCACATCGGGGGCTGTGCCGCCCTGGCCCAGGAAGGACGTGCGCAGAGAGTTCATGTCCCAGTTGTCATCCAGGAGGCGGGTGGTGCTGAGGAGATCGTCCAAGTAATCTCCAGCGACACTGGCACCATCGGCGAAGAAGTCGTAGCCCGTGACCAGTGCCGTCTGAGGCTGTAGCACGCCGTTGGAACCAATGAAGGCCTGGGCCGCGGCCCTTATCTCCTGAGGCGTCTCCACCAGGCGTCCCAGGGGCAGGTCGGGGACGTAAAGCTCCCGGCCCTGCCACGAGATGGGCCTGGCATCCACATAGTAGTCATCGGTGAGGTCCTGGCCCGCCAGCATGCTAGACAGGAGCGGAGACCCCCATTTGAGGAAGGAGTTGAGGGCGTACATGCGCTCGTTGAAGTTAGTCTCGTCCGGCACGCGGCGATGGGGGATGACATCATCGCTGCCCACCAGAACCACGAACTCAATGCTGGGGTGAGCATTCAGGTAGTCCTGGATTATCGTCCTTATCTGGCTGGACACGGTGTTGGCCTCGTCCACCGAGGCCGGGTTCAGATCCCACGGCTCGTAGATAATGCTGGGCACCGAGATGATGTCTCCCAGAACAGAGGGATGACTTGCCAGGGCAGTGAGGTCAGCCAACAGGCTGTCCCAGCTTCCCGGATATAGGGCCTGCATGCGCTCCCGCTGGGTGACGAACAGGGTCTTGGGGGAGGTGTTCTGGATTAGGGCATCTGTGGTATATGTGTGGGAGCTGACCAGCGATTCACCTGCTACGAGCGGTTTAAAGGGCACAGAAAACTCCACCTGGAGGGAGTAGGGCTCGGTGCTGTAGGCGCCGTTAGCCCCTATGACTACGGCAAACACCCTTGTCCCGGCCGTGTCCACTGTGGCCAAGAGGGACTCGCCATCTGTGCCTCGGTTGGCGGAGAAGCCGGCTACGCTGGTATTCCCGGTGATTATGTTGCTCAGGCCCAGCTCGCCCAGGCCGATGTCTGAGCCACCTATGGCCCCTGCGCCAAGCCCAGTGAAGGGCTGCCCGGATAGTGGGGTCATATCGAAGGTGGTCATGTCGAACAGCGTCATATCGAAGGTGGTCATGTCGAACAGCGTCATATCGAAGGTGGTCATGTCGAACAGCGTCATATCGAAG
>JACQUD010000042.1 GCA_016210485.1 Chloroflexota bacterium
ACCGCCCTAGGCGATACCGTGAACACCACGGCACGTCTGCAAGCCGAGGCCAAGGCGGGCGAGATAGTCATAAGCGATGCCTTGTACCAATCGGTGTCCGAGTCCTATCCCAACCTGGAGCAGCGTCTCCTCACGCTACGGGGCAGAGATGAACCCATCAATGTCCGCATCCTACGCTCAACACCTTGACCGTCGCCCTTCGCCCAGCAGCCCGCTATAATAGACTTGGAAGGAGGGACAATCATTGCCCCCGGAGATCTGCCTGGCCAAACACGTCCACCACATAGCCATCGCCGTCGTGGACATTGACGACGCCATAGGCTTCTACCACCGCACCTTCGGAAGCCCCATACCCCATGTGGAGACCGTCGCCGATCAAAAGGTGAAGGCCTGCCTCATCCCCATCGGCACCACACACCTGGAGCTCATCCAGCCTTTAGACCAGGAGAGCACCGTGGCCAAATTCATCCAGCGCAGGGGCGAGGGCCTCCACCACATCTGCTTCCAGGTGGATCATCTCCAGGAAAAGCTCGACTCCCTGGCCTCCAGCGGCTTCGAGCTGGTGGACAGTGCGCCCCGCACGGGCCTGGCTGGCAACATCGCCTTCATCCATCCCAGGTCCACCAGGGGCATCCTCATCGAATTGATCGAAAAGCCATGACCACTACTCGCGCGAGGAAGACCATCCGAGTTCTGGTGGCCAAGCCTGGCCTGGACGGCCACGACCGCGGCGCCAAGGTCATCGCCCGCGCCCTCCGAGACGCCGGCATGGAGGTGGTCTACACCGGCATACGCCAGACCCCCCAGATGATAGTAGCCGCCGCAGCCCAGGAGGACGTGGACGTACTGGGCCTCAGCATCCTCTCCGGAGCCCACTTGGAGCTTTTCCCCATCATCATGCAGGGGCTTAAGGAAAGAGGCCTCGACTCCATAGTTATCGCAGGGGGCATAATCCCCGACGAGGATGTGCCGGCCCTGAAGGCTATGGGCGTAGCGGAGGTCTTTGGCCCCGGCAGATCCACTCAGCAGATCATCGACTTCATCAAAAAGGCCGTAGCCTACAGGAGGGCTTAGGCTCCGCTTGTCCTTGCTTAAGCGGGGTACGGCTTTGGCTGTTTCGACAGCCGTCTTCGCTGGTAAACTCTATGAACGGATCTCGTGGAAAATCCGTATGCTGAGCCCGGGATTTCTTCACAGGCTCTGAGCTTGTCGAAGGGCGCTCATGGTTCGTCCCCGATGGAAATCGGAGGCCGAGGTCGTCGGCCCAGAGATCACCACGAGCGGCACGGAAACGGTGACACCCTGATAATCGAAGGACCCCGCCCACGTGGTTGACATCATTGCTCTCTGACTATCGGTAAGCTGCCTATTGACCCTAGCCGTGTTGGGCTGCCTATCCGAGGGTTCTCTTTGTGGCTACTCCAGGGGGGGCCTTCTTAGCAGGAGGACTGCAAGGGCCACTGCCCCAAGGGTGAGCGCTAGGTTGACCCGGGCTAGCCAACTGACCATTTTCCGTTTCCTTAGCACGTGGGGATCGCTGGAGGCAGACCTGCCCAGCTCCTCCAGTCTCCGTGCTAGCTGCGGTCCCAGTATGAAGTCATGGAGAGCGCTCAGTACAACTATAGCCAGGAAAAGGCCTGTTTTGAGACGCAGGACCTGGATGAACCACCCGGCTCCTGTAAATATTGCAGAGAGGCTGACCCCTCGTTGCAGGAGCAGCCAGAGACCAGTAACGCCCAGTGTTAGAATCGCCACCCAGGCCACTATCCTGAAGCGGCGCGCTGCCGCACCCAGGATACGGGCCCCTGTACCAGGCGGGTGCTGAATGCTTCTGGTCACCGGCACAAGGACGACGGCGAGAAAGAGCATACCCCCCAACCAAACCACGGCCGCCAGCAGGTGAATATAAACCGCTAACTGGTACATGCCAGCGTTCAGCTATTGGAGTGCGGGGGGTGAGCTCATTGCCTGGGAATCGAAGGCGCAACATGGCTCCGCCTCCAGATAGTCGCCGGTGCAGGCGTAGGCCCGGGCACGGCACCCACCACAGACGGAGTTGAAAGGGCACACCCCACACTTGCCTTTCAGACGCGCCGGGTCCCTCAGCGCTTGAAGGAGCGGGTGGGTCTGATACACCTCTACAAGGGAATGGCTGCGCACGTTGCCGCAGGCCACTGGCAGGAATCCGCTGGGATATATCTCCCCGATGTGGGAGATGAAGCAGATGCCCTTCCCATCGTTGGTGCTGGAGCCTGAGTTCTCTGGACTCCCTTCCTTCCCGGTTCTCTGGAGCACCACCCGCCGAAAGTGTTGCCCAAGGGTGGTCTTCACGCGAAAGGTGGCCGTGCAGGAAAAGTCGTAAAGCCAGTGAAACACCTTCTCATGCTCTGCGGCGGAGAGCATCTCCTCTGGACGGGCGCGCCCTGTGGGTACAAGGAAGAAGAGATCCCACACCACTGCTTTATAGAGAGCCACTATGTCGGCAAGGGCTTCTAGCTGCTCCCAGTTCCACCGGCTAACCGTGGTGTTGACCTGGACGGTGAGTCCCGCCTCCTGGGCAGCCTTGATGGCCCACTGCGTCCGCTCAAAGGAACCTCTCACCCCTCGGAACCCGTCGTGCAGCTCTGGGGTGGCTCCGTCAAGGCTAAAGGATATGTGCCTTACACCGGCCTGGTAGGCTCGGGCAAGGTTATGGGGCGTCACCAGGGCCGTGACGCTGGGGGAAAGGGAGACCCGCAGCCCCTTAGCAACCCCATAGGCAGCTACGTCAAAAAGGTCGCGGCGCATCAGAGGGTCGCCCCCGGTAATGACAAGGATAGGCAAAGGGCTAAACCTCGCTATCTCATCAAGGACAGCAAAGCATTCGCCTGTGGTCAACTCCAAGGGGTGTCGTTTAGGCTGGGCATTGGCACGGCAGTGGCGGCACGCCTGGGCACAGGCCCTCGTGATCTCCCAGAAGGCGACCACGGGCGCCTGAGAGTAATCGGTGCGCGGGCTAGGGA
>JACQUD010000039.1 GCA_016210485.1 Chloroflexota bacterium
CACGTGGGATGGTTCCAACGACGCCGACGTACACGCCGAGCCGCTGGAGGCGCAGATGCCCATAAAGTCCAGGTTGAGGAGGATGGATTCCCCCTCCACGTGCTGGAAGCAGAAGTTGACGTTGTTGGCAAGGCGCTGGGTGGGATGGCCATTAAGGAATGCCCCCTGGATGCGCTCCTGGATACCAGCGATCATCCGATCCCGAAGCTGCTGGCAATGCTGGTTGTAGGACTCGCGCCTCTCATCGGCCAACTTCAAAGCGGCGGCCATGCCCACGATGCCGGGCACATTCTCCGTCCCCGCCCTTCGACTCCTCTCCTGGGTGCCGCCAGTCAGAGAGGATACGAAGGGAGTGCCCCGGCGCAGGTAGAGGGCTCCCACCCCCTTGGGCCCGTAGAACTTGTGGGCCGAGAGACTGAGCAAATCTACCCCCAGCCTGTCCACGTTCAGGTCCAGGGCACCAGCTCCCTGGACAGCGTCAGTGTGGAAGTAGATGCGCCGGTTCAGAGCTTTGGCCTTGTCCTTTATAACCCGGCTGGCCTCGGCAATGGGCTCGATGGTGCCCACCTCGTTGTTGGCCAGCATGATGCTGACCAGGCTGGTGGAGGCAGTGATAGCCTTTTCCAAAGCCTCCAGGCTTATGAGGCCGGTGCGGTCAACAGGGAGATAAGTCACCTGGAAGCCCAGCTTCTCCAGGGCCTGGCAGGTGTGCAGGACAGCGTGGTGCTCTATGGCTGTGGTGATTATGTGATTCCCCTTGTCCTTGAGGGCCTGGGCTACGCCCCGCAGGGCAGCGTTGTCCGATTCCGTGCCCCCAGAGGTGAAGATGACCTCCGGGTGTCGGGCCCCCAGGACCTGGGCTACCGTCTCTCGGGCCTGGTCCAGGGCTTTTCGGGCTTCCTGGGCCAGGGTATAGACGCTGGAAGGGTTGCCGAAGCTCTGGGAGAAGAAGGGCAGCATGGCTTCCATCACCTTGGGGTGGACGGGAGTGGTAGCAGCATGGTCAAGGTAGGTCGCCTTTTTAGCCACAGGACACCTCCTTAGCGCCACGGCACAGATCTGCCAGGGTGGTGGAGTCCATCACCAGAGAGACGCTATCGCGGAGCCGCTCCCAGAGGGGGCGGGAGAGGCAGTCGACCTCCCTCCCGCAATGGTGAGAGGAGGGCACTTCAGAGACACACTCCACAGGGGCCAGGGGTCCATCCAGGGCACGCAGCACCTGACCTACTTTGACCTGGGAGGGGTCAGCGCTGAGCCGGTAGCCCCCCTTGGCCCCCCGGACGCTGGTGATGAGCCCGGCCCGGCGCAAGGACATGGCCAGCTGCTCCAGATAAGCCAGGGACAAGCCCTCGGCCCGAGCCACCTCCGCCAGGGCCACTGCCCCCCGATTATAGCGCTGAGCCAGGGCCACCATGGCCATCAGTCCGTAATGCCCCCGAGTAGAAAATCTCATGCTGAATAATCCTCAGTGAACTCGTAGGAATTATAACATGGCCTCTTTGCTCTGTCAAGGTGACTGCACAAAATGCCGACTATTTTCAGCCATCTCTTCTATAACTTACTCTCCAACTTTGACACCTTCAATCTGAATATGTTAAAATTATATGTAAGTCTCAGGCACCTGCACTGACTGTGGCGTAGGGAATGGTTTTGGTTATGTCTTCAAAAAGTTAAAGAGGTCAGCCGGGTGCGTTGAAAGCGCACCTTTTTGGTTTGGTTTAGGGGGTGGTATATATGGTGGGGTTACTCTTTAGAGGTGCGGGAATGGTGGGGCTGGGCCTGGCCGGGCTGGGCTTGACCTCTAAAGCAAATTGGGGGAACGACCTCTGGGTTCTGGTCGCTTCTTTAGGGGCGGCGGCTTTTGGGCTTCTCGTTACTCCCTATCTAACCATCTATCCTCTTCGCCGTCTGGCGGCCTGGCTCAAATCCCAGCCTGCCCATGTCCTGGTGGGGGGCACCGTTGGACTGGTCATCGGCCTGATAATCTCCGCCTTGCTGGCCCCACCCCTCTCTTTCCTGCCGAAGCCAGCCAGTATGGTGCTGCCTCTGGTAGCAGCTCTGATGCTTAGTTATCTGGGAGCAGTGGTTACGGCAAGCCGTGGCCCAGAGATATGGCAATCCATCAACTCCTTTCTCTCCAGAGCGCCCGCCGAAACCCATCGCGCTACGTCCAACGGCAGGGTGATACTGGACACCAGCACCATCATCGATGGCCGCATCGCCGATGTCAGCCAGACGGGCTTCATCCCAGGCACCCTGGTTATCCCCAGATTTGTGCTGGACGAGCTGAGGCACATCGCTGACTCTCCAGAGAGCACCCGGCGCAACCGGGGGCGTCGCGGGCTGGAGATGCTGGCCCGTCTTCAGAAGGAGTCCAGGGTCCCTGTCAACATCGCCGATGCCGATGCTCCAGATGTCGTAGATACCGATGCCAAGCTGGTCCGCCTGGCCAGGCAATGGCACTGTCCCATCATCACGAACGACTTCAACCTGAACCGGGTGGCTGAGCTGCAGGGGGTCCGTGTTCTCAACATCAACGAGTTGGCCAACGCAGTAAAGACCATCGTTCTGCCCGGCGAGGAGCTTTCCATTCGCATCATCCAGGAAGGCAAGGAGACGGGCCAGGGGGTTGGGTTCCTAGATGACGGCACTATGGTGGTGGTAGAGGGCGGGCGGCGATACTTGAACACCCAGATGGACATCCTGGTCACGCGGGTGCTCCAGACCGCTGCCGGGAGAATGCTCTTCGCCACGCCCAAGTCGGGCGTTGTCTGAGGAAGCGGCGGGAGCCATCATCCCCGCCGCCGGCCTGGGGAGAAGGCTGGGTGGAGTGGAGAAGGCGCTGGCCGAGCTGGCAGGGAAGCCTCTGGTCTCCTGGGCTGTAGATATCTTCCAACGCTGCTCCCAGGTGCATAGAATAGCCCTGGTGCTCCGCCAGGAGAGCCTGGAAGTGGGACGCCGGCTGGCCTCTGAAAGTGGCTGGTCTAAGGTGGAGGTTTGTCCCGGCGGCCCACGCCGCCAGGACTCTGTCCTTCACGGATTGAGCCTCCTGAAAGACTGCCCCTGGGTAATCGTCCACGATGGGGCCCGCCCCCTGGTGGATGAGGAGCTAGTGCGCCGGGGCCTGGAGGCAGCCCGGGAGACGGGGGCGGCCGCCGCCGCCCTTCCTGTGGCTGATACCATAAAAGAGGTGGGAGAAGACCACCTGGTGATGAAGACCCCGGAACGGCGCCTTCTGTGGGCGGTGCAAACCCCACAGGTCTTTCGCCGCGAGCTATTGGAGACGGCCTACCGCCAGGCCGGAGCCGAGGAGGCCACCGACGATGCCTCCCTGGTAGAGAGGGCCGGAGTGCGCGTCAAAGTTTACCCAGGAAGCCCCTGGAACATCAAAGTCACCACCCGGGAGGACCTCCTCCTGGCCGAACTCCTGCTCAGAGAAAGGCAGGGGCAAAGAGCACCCTGAAGATGCGAATCGGCTTCGGATACGATATACACCCTCTGGCCCAGGGCCGCCGCCTGGTGCTGGGCGGCGTGGATATCCCTTTCTCGCTGGGGCTCCAGGGCCACAGCGATGCCGATGCCCTATGCCACGCCGTCATGGACGCCCTCCTGGGGGCCGCTGGCCTGCCGGACATCGGCGTCCATTTCCCCAACGACGACCCTCGATACAAAGACGCCTCCTCTCTGGAGCTGCTGCGCCAGGTGGGGCAGAAAGTAGCGGCTTTGGGCTACCAAATAGGCAACATAGATGCTACCATAGTAGCCCAGGAGCCACGATTGTCCCATCACTTCCCGGAGATGCGCCGCCGCCTGGCCCAAGCCCTGGAGGTCAATGAGGGCCAGATAGGCATCAAGGCCACCACCCCCGAGGGCCTCCTCTTCGCCGGCCGGGGCATGGCTGCCTACGCCGTGGCGCTGTTGGAGCGGAGTGCGATATGAAAATCTATAATACTCTCAGCGGCCAGAAAGAGGAGTTCCAGCCCCAGGGCGACGCCGTCAAGATGTATGTCTGCGGCGTCACCCCCTACGATGAATGCCACATCGGCCACGCCATGTCTTATGTTCTCTTCGATGTTATCCGCCGCTACCTGGAGTTCCGGGGCTACCAGGTGAAGCACGTCCAGAACTTCACCGATATCGACGATAAGATTATCCTCCGCGCCCAGAACCAGGGCATCCCCCCGCAGGAACTGGCGGAGCGCTACATCCAGCGCTACTTCGAGGACATGGACGCGCTGAATGTGAGGCGGGCCCACATCTACCCTCGAGCCACCCAGGAGATAGAGGAGATCCAGCGCCTGGTATCTGTGCTCGTCCAGAAGGGCCACGCCTATGTCTCAGGGGGCGATGTCTATTTCCGGGTGCGCAGCTTCCCCACCTACGGTCAGCTGAGCAAGCGCACCCTGGAGGGGATGATGGCCGGATCCAGGGTAGAGGTGGAGGTCGAAAAAGAGCACCCTATGGACTTCGCCCTGTGGAAGAAGTCCCGCCCCGGGGAGCCCGCCTGGCCCAGCCCCTGGGGGCCGGGCCGGCCGGGATGGCACATCGAGTGCAGCGCCATGTCCATGAAGTATCTGGGGGCCACCCTGGATATCCACGGTGGCGGCCAGGACCTTCTCTTCCCCCACCACGAGAATGAGAGGGCCCAGTCCGAGGCCTTCGCCGGCGCAGGCCCCTTCGCCCGCTTCTGGATACACAACGGCCTTCTGCGCCTGGGCCAGGAGAAGATGAGCAAGTCCCTGGGCAACCTCATCACAGTAAGGGAGGTTTTGGAGCACCACAGCGCCGATGCCCTGCGCCTCTTCGTCCTGGGCTCCCACTACCGCAGCCCCCTCTCCTACACCTCGGAGGCCCTGGAGGCGGCGGAGCGGGCCGCGGAGAGGCTGCGCCAGGTGGCCCGGAGCGGGAAGGGGGGGGCGGGAGCACCTCTGGAGGCCTCCCCTTATCGTGAGCGCTTCCTCCAGGCCATGGACGATGATTTCAACACGGCCCAGGCTCTGGCGGTCCTCTTCGACCTATCCCGGGATATCAACAGGGCTGCCGAGGAGGGAGGGAATGTCGTCTTAGCCCGGCAGACCTTCCTGGAGCTGGCCCGGGAGGTGCTGGGGCTGACTCTGGAAGAGCCAGAGATGCCACCCCTTAATGTTGCCCCTATCATCGAATTACAAAAGTCAACAATCGCTAGACTTCGTAGAGACAAACTCGACTGGGTGATTGAACAAGTAGGCACTCTATTGAATCAAGATGGTGTGGACGTTAACGATGTTAGACCATATATAAACCTGCTCCGGGAAGTTAGGAATGCCTTACGCAAGGACAAGCACTTTGAGCTTGCAGATGAAATACGAACCAAGCTGAGTGAGCTGGGCGTGGCCCTGGAGGACACTCCACAGGGCACAGTCGGAAGAACCGGCCCGGGGCATCGTCCGAAGGCAGCCCCTCCTAAATAGCGCGGCTTCGCTCTGGCAATCCTCAGGGGATTGGCGCAAAGCTAACTCATGAGCGCTGAGGCAGAGCCCTTGCCCCTAGCCAACTCGTTTGCAATTTATGTTATAATTCTCCAGGCTCCATGGTGAGCTAACATCCATAAAACTTTGTGCCAGGAGGCGATATGCTGCACGAACTTCGCATCTATGAAACAGTCCCCGGAATGCTGCCTGCCCTCAACCAACGCTTTGCCAACGTCACCCTTCCACTATGGAAAAAGTATGGCATACGGCCGGTGGCATTCTGGACCGAAGACGTTGGCACCAGCAACCGACTTGTGTATCTGCTGGAGTGGGAGAGCCTGGCCGAACGGGAGCAGAAGTTCCCTGCCTTCCAGGCTGACCCGGAGTGGCAGCGGAAGCGCGCCGAGTCGGAAAAGGACGGGCCATTGGTAGCTCGTATCGAGAACCGTATCCTCAGGCCCACTCCTTACTCTCCCCTGCGATAGGCGCTCTGGCAAGACACACTCGATTGTCTTCAGGCCAATTCACATGCCCGAACCTATCAAGGTTGCGGGACATGAGGTATCTCTGGGCCAGTAAGCGGGCTTGATAAACACTTCCAGGCAATCTCTGGCTTTAAGATTGACAGCGCCCCTGGGCTGAGAGATAATGAATTCTCAGAGTCCGACATGCGCTAGGAGGATACCATCGATTCGATTCAGCTGAGAGGGCATCATCTTTTTTGTCTCCTGGGCTTTCGGGGCCTGGGATACTCCCCGGACTTCGTTCAGAACATGTCCCAAATTCAAGCCAGGTTACGTGCCGACCCTCAGGTTATGGTTGAAGTCAAGGCCAGCCCCGATGCCATATGCCAGCCTTGTCCCCATCTCGGGTCCCAGGGCTGCCGCCAACACGACTCCGGTTCAGAGGGCCGGGTGGCGAGACGAGATGGACATGCCCTCCGAGCTTTGAAATTGCGCCGAGGGCAGAACGTGCCCTGGAGCCAAATTCAAGAACAACTCCGGCGCTTCCTCATCGTTAGCGGTATTGAGGAGGTGTGCCGGGACTGCCAGTGGCTCTCCCTAGGCTACTGCCAAGAAGAAGCATCAGCGCTGAAAGCAGCAGAACAAAAAGTATTATCTAATATATAAAGGAGGAATGGCATCATGAGGATACGAGGGGTGGCTCTCCTTATCTTAATCTTAGTTGCCTTGGTCTTTTCCCTGGCTTGCGGAGGGCCGGCACCTACCCCCACGCCTACCCCTCTCCCACCAACTCCAACTCCGATGCCGCCCACACCTACACCCACTGCCACGCCTACCCCAGAGCCGCCTACGCCTACCCCAGTGCCCCCAACACCTACCCACACCCCCACTCCCACTCCTGCCCAAGTCGAGTTCGATGGCGCTATAGAGAGCATGGGCGCCACCTCCTGGGTTGTTGGCGGACGAACGATCCTCTTGAGCAAGGATACTATCATAAAGGGCAACCCCCAAATAGGCACCTCGGTAAGCGTCGTAGCCCAGTTGCGGCCTGATGGCTTCCTGCTGGCCCTGACAGTGGAGATAAGATAGGCGCGCCCAAGCAGAGAAGCCGCGCGACTTCAAGATAGATAGCTTCCATGTCTCCGACGCCCCACGCCAAGTTCAAACGGGCGAACCACCCGGCTTTGAGGCAGATGTTGGGGCCGGAGCGGGCCCAGGCGTTGGAACGTGCTTTAGGGCTCATTGACTTGCGCCTGGCCCAAGCCTCATCAGGTCCGGCCCGGGACAAGCTCCAGGAGAAGCGCCAAAAAGTGGAGGCTATGCTGATGGCAGTGAGGAGGCTTCCGAGCTAGGCTGGGGCTGTCCTCCGGAGGAGGATACCTCCGCTTTTTGCACCTTCACCTTCCTCACCCGCTTCCCAACGATGGAAAGCACCCGGAAGGTGACTCCATCCAACTTCACCTCATCGCCGGGAGTGGGGAACCGACTCAGATGGAACTGGATCAGGCCACCCACGGTATCGAAATCCTGCCCCTTTATCTCCAGACCCAAGGCTTCATTGAGGTCGTTGATGCTGACGCGGCCATCCGCCAGGACTTCCGAGGGGCTTACCTCCTCCAGTAGAGGCTCTTCGACATCGAACTCGTCCTGGATTTCCCCCACGATCTCCTCCAGCAGGTCCTCGATGGTGACCAGCCCGGCCGTTCCACCGTACTCATCCACCACTATGGCCAGGTGGACCCTGCTCTGACGTAGCTCCCTCAGAAGCTCATCCACCTTTTTGGAATCAGGGACGAATAAAGCAGGGCGAGCTATATCCATCAGGGCCAGGCCGATCTTCCTCTGATGCAGAGCCTTAAGCAAGTCCTTAACATACAAAATGCCCACTATGTTATCAATGGTTTTCCGATAAACGGGGATGCGGCTATAACCCTCAGACACTGCCAGACCCACCACCTCTTCAAGGGAAGTCTCATCCTCCAAGGCAAAGATGTCGATTCGGGGGACCATAACTTCTCGGACACTTCTGACATCCATACTGATGATGCCCCGGATCATCTCGCGCTCCTCTTCTTGGATGTCTTCGGAGGCCATCCCCAAGATAGAGGGCACCTCAGGCGCGGACACGGCCATCCCCTTTTGGGCTACAACAGTAACTCGCAGGAGGCGGGCCAAGGCCAGGTCCAACCCCTTTCTCAAAGGAGCTAGAACCCAGGCCAGGATAATAAAAGGGCCGGTAAGCAAGGAAGCTGCCCTCTGAGGATGCTGGCTGGCCAGGTTCCATGCTGCCCACCTTATGGCAAAAACAGCTGCTAGCCCCACCGCCACCAAAGTAGCGATGGCCCATCGGTTGGAGCCCAGGGCCTTCAGCGCCAGGAAAGCCAGGGCAGTAGCATAGCCGCCCAGGGACAGTGTCTGAAAGAGAGCCATGGTGGAGTGCCGAAGGGGAGCCTGGCGGAGCAGCCGCAAGAGATTATCTCGCCATACCTCCCCATGAGGGGCACGAGAGGCACTGGGGTGGGAGCTAAACCATCCCTCAGCCCCAGCCGCCAGGGCCTGGAGCAGCATACAGGCCAGGACTACGCTCAGGCCTAACCAGCTATCTCCGTCCAAGGTTTTCCCTAAACAACAAGCGATGCCCATGCCCAGACCTCGGGCATAGGAGCATCGCTCCGCGCCTTAGGTTATTCTGGCTCCCAGGGGACTGAAGGGAGAGATGACGTGGGGAACAGACCTCTCTCCGCCAGCCCGCTTCTGGCCCAACCTCATCTTCCATCTCAGTTATTAGGTAAATCCTCCCCAGACAAGACCTTCCCTTGAACCATGCTACCTGGCAGAGAGGAAGACTGTCAAGGGCTACGGTTGACAGGTGGAAAAGGCCTGGGCTACAATTAAATCGTCCCGCTCAAGAAGGAGGTGCTATGAGCTTGATTGAGATGAGCGTAGAAAGCATCCGGGTCAACCTGCTTAACTACCAGCGAGTAGTCATCCTTAAGGAGAAAGAGTCCGACCGCTATCTCCCTATCTGGATAGGCCCCGCCGAGGCCGATGCCATCGCCATCAAGCTTCAGAACGTCTCGGTGCCCCGTCCCATGACCCACGACCTTCTGGGCTCCGTCATCTCCACCCTGGGGGCCCGGGTTAACTCCATTGTAGTCAACGACCTGTGCAACGACACCTTCTACGCCAAGGTCATCCTGGACATGGATGGCAACCAGGTGGATGTGGACTCCCGCCCCAGCGACGCCATCGCCCTGGCGGTGCGGACTAAAGTTCCCATCTTCGCCGAGGAATCAGTGCTAGCCAAGGCAGGAGTCAAACTGGACAAAGAAGCCGAGGAGGCCACAGGCCAAAATATGGACGAGGCGGAGCTGAAGAGGCTCTCCGCCTTCAAAGATTTCATCAACACACTGGACCTGGACGACTTCGGCAAGAGCAGGGGCACAAGCTAAAGCAAATATCTGACCTAAAGGCTATAGCTCCAGGCTTCGGCCTGGAGCTATTTTATAGGCGCTGACGAGTTGGGTCGTTAAAAAAATCACCCAAGGGTTGACTAACAGTCCCCGGGCTGGTAAACTACCCCTGATGTCCCAGCAATGGTGGGTATGGACTTTAAAGTTTATGGGGGTGGGGTGGTATGTAGCCCTGAGCATCGTCCTGGGGACAGCGCTGGGGCTGTGGGGAGATAGCGCTTGGGGCACTAAACCCTGGCTATCTCTGTTAGGAGCTACATTAGGCACGGTAGTCGCTATATATGGTGTTTATAAGATGCTGGCTCCCGGACTGCGACCACCCAAGGATAAGAACGGAAGCAAGGTAAAGTAGTGAGCGGCTCTGGACCATCCCGGCAGCTCCTAAAGCTAGGGCTTATCATAGTTGGCTTGCTTTTTATCTCTGGCTGCGTCCTGGGCCCCATCGGCAACGCCTTCTTCGGCACTCCGGAGCTCCTGCCCAAGCCCAAGATACATCTGGTGGGCGAGCCTATAATCCCCAATGTGGAACTGGCCGAGGGGCAAGGGCTAACCCAGTCCAAGTTTTATGTCACCAACACCATGCTGGCCTCCTGGATAACGGTGCTTGTCCTGGTGGCCATGTTTTACCTGGCCACCCGCAAGATAAAGGAGGTGCCCGGCCGCCTCCAGTCGGCCCTGGAGGGCATCATCGAGGCTCTCCTGAGCCTGGCCGAGAGCGTGGTGGGCAAGGAACGGGCCCGGGCCGTCTTCCCCTTGGTGGCTACCATCTTCCTCTACGTGTTGTTCAACGCCTGGCTATCTCTCCTGCCTGTCTATGAATTCCTGGGGATTAAAGGAGCGGGCCATCTGGAGAAGACCTTGCTCCGAAACCCGAACACCGACATCAACGTGCCTCTTTCCCTGGCCCTCTTCGCATTTGTGGCTGTTGAGTTTTGGGGGATGCGCTACGTAGGGGTCACCCGGTATATAGGCCAGTTTTTGAACTTCTCCAACCTCCGCCGGGGCAAGGTCTTTGTAGGCGTTATCGATCTCTTCGTGGGCGGTCTGGAAGGGCTCAGCCATATGATACGTATCATCAGCTTCACCTTCCGTCTCTTTGGCAATATGACGGCGGGTTTTATCCTGCTCCTCATCGCCTCGTTCCTCATACCTTTCGTCTTCTCTGTGGTATTCTATGGTCTGGAGATCCTGGTGGGTTTCGTACAGGCTCTTATCTTTGCCGGATTAACCCTAGTCTTCGCTGCCCTGGCCATGACTCCCCCCCACGGGGAGGAGCACCATTAGCAGGATGTTCTAGAGGAGGTATATATGGAACAGAACCTGGTGCTGATGCTCATCGGAGCTGTCTTGGCCTCAGCCATAATCGGCGCTTTCGTCATTGTGGGAGGGGTATTGGCTGGCGTTTTAGGCCGAAGAGAGCAATAAAGGAGACTATTAAAACTTTAAGGAGGAAAAATGCCTGAGCTGGATGCACTAAAGCTACTGGGAGCTGGCCTGGCCGGAGGGCTGGGCATGTTGGGGCCGGGCATCGGCATCGGTCTCATCGGCTCCTCGGCCCTCCAGGCCATAGGCCGCAACCCTGAGGCAGCCCCCCAGATCCTGACCAACATGATATTGGCCCTGGCCCTGGCCGAGGCCCTGGGCATCTATGCCCTCATCGTGGCCGTTATCCTGGCTATGGTAGCTTAAATATATAAAAGGGGTTCATCTTGGAAAAGCTAGGCATCCATCTGCCCAGCCTGGTCGTCTATCTGATGAACTTCCTGCTCCTCCTGGGGCTGCTCTACCTTTTCGCCTATAAGCCCATCCTGAAGATGCTGGACCAGCGCTCGGCCCGAATTCGGGAGGGCCTGGACCGGGCCGAGGCCATGAAGCAAGGAGCGGAAAGCTCAGAGCAGAGGATCCGGGAGCAACTGGAGCAGGCCCGCCGAGAGGGCCAGGGCATAGTGCAGCAAGCAGCCCAGGTAGGGGAGCGCCTCAAGGAAGAGAGCCGGCAGGAGGCCCGCCAGGAGGCCGAGCGCATCATGGTAAGGGCACGGGCCGAGATCCAGGTGGAGCGGGACCAGGCCCTGGAGGAGCTGCGGCGGGAATTCGCTGACGTAGCCATCATGGCCGCGGAGAAGGTCATCAGGACACGGCTGGACAAAGAGACCCACCGCAGACTCATCGAGGAGACGCTAGAGGAGGCCCGGGGCTTGAAGGGCACAGCCTGAGGCAGATATATGGCTAAGATAGCAGGAGCCAGGCGCTACGCCCAGGCTGCCTTCGAGCTGGCCCTGGAGAAGGGGGAGCTGGAGCGGTGGCAGGCCGACCTCCCCCCTCTGGTGGAGATAATGCTGGAGCCCAGCGTGGGAGCGTTGCTGGATAGTCCCAGGGTCGCCTTGGCCGACAAGGTCCGATTGCTCCGACAGTCCCTGCCCAACGTCAGCCCCCAGGCCCAGAACCTGGCCTGTATCCTGGTGGCGGCGCGCCGCCGAGAGATAATAGGTCTGGTAGCCCAGGAGTTCCAGCGCCGGCTGGATGCCCACCGGGGCATAGTCCGTGCCCAGGTTACCAGCGCCATCCCTCTGGAGCCTCCGGAGATGGAGCGGCTATCCCAAAGGTTGTCTGCCCTCTTGGGTCGACAAGTGCTGGTGGAGCCCAGAGTGGACCCCAGCATCATCGGCGGTTTCATGGCCCGGGCCGGCGACCTCCTTATAAATGGCTCCACCCGCAGCCAGTTGGAAGGCTTGAAAAGTGCTCTATCGAGCAGCAAAGGCTGAAACCCGGAAATCCGAAATAATAAACAGATGACGATGTTTGGAGGTGATGGCGATGGCCATTAGCGGACGGGAAATACTCTCTGTTATCAAGCAGCAGATCGAGCAGTTCGGTGCGGCGGTTACTGCCGTGGACGTGGGCACGGTGGTGGAGGTGGGGGATGGCATCGCCCGGGTCCACGGCCTAGCCGGCGTCCGCTACAACGAGCTGGTGGAGTTCCCCACCGGGGTGGCTGGCCTCGCCCTGAACCTGGAGGAGGACACTGTGGGGGTGGTGGTGCTGGGGGAGAGCACGGGCATCAAGGAAGGAGACGAGGTTCGGGCCACAGGGCGCATCGTCGAGGTACCGGTGGGCCAAGGGCTCATCGGCCGGGTGGTGAGCCCCCTGGGACAGCCCCTGGACGGCAAAGGCCCCATCAAATACGAGCGCACCCGCCCTGTGGAGCGGGTGGCCCCCAACGTCACCCAGCGCCAGCCGGTGAACACCCCGGTGCAGACTGGCATAAAGGCCATAGATAGCATGATCCCCGTCGGCCGGGGGCAGCGAGAGCTCATCATAGGAGACCGCACCACAGGCAAGACGGCCATCGCCCTGGACACCATCATCAACCAGAAGGGGGGCGACCTCATCTGCATCTATGTGGCCATCGGCCAAAAGACATCCAAGGTGGCCCAGGCAGTGGCGGCCCTGGAGGCGGCCGGGGCCATGGCTCACACTATCATCGTCTCGGCCAGCGCCGCCGACCCGGCGGCCCTCCAGTATCTGGCCCCCTATGCTGGATGCGCCATAGGTGAGGAGTTCCTGGAGCAGGGGAAGGACGCCCTCATCATCTACGACGACCTGTCGAAGCATGCCTGGGCCTACCGGCAGCTCTCGCTGCTGCTGCGCCGGCCGCCGGGCCGGGAGGCCTACCCCGGCGACGTCTTCTACCTGCATAGCCGTCTCCTGGAGCGGGCTTGCAAGTATAACACCCAGCATGGGGGCGGCTCCCTCACTGCCCTGCCCATCATCGAGACCCAGGCCGGAGACGTCTCGGCCTACATTCCCACCAACGTCATCTCCATCACCGACGGCCAAATTTACCTGGAGACAGACCTGTTCAACTCCGGCATCCGCCCGGCCCTGAACGTAGGCCTCTCGGTCTCCCGGGTGGGCGGCTCGGCCCAGACACGGGCCATGAAGCAGGTGGCGGGCCGGCTGCGCCTGGACCTGGCCCAGTTCCGGGAGCTGGCCGCCTTCGCCCAGTTCGGCACCTCGGACCTGGACCGGGCCACCGTGGCCCAGCTAGAGCGGGGCCAGCGCATCACCGAGGTCCTGAAGCAAGACCAGTGGGTGCCCATGCCCATGGAGAGGCAGGTGATGGTCCTCTTCGCCGTGACGCAGGGCTTTATGGACGATGTCCCCGTGGCCAAAGTCCAGGCCTGGGAGGCGGCCTTCCACCGCTACATGGAGATGAACCGGCCCGAGCTGGGGAGGAAGGTCGCCCAGGAGAAGGCCCTCTCCGAGGAGACCCAAGGGGTCATGAGAAAGGCCATCGAAGAGTTCAAGAAGACGGGGACTTTATGATGATGGAAGGCGCTGGAAACCGTTGGTTTCCAGCAGGGGTCTGGGGCCTGCCCTGAGCGGAACCGAATGGGTGTCCCCCAGAATCTCTTTTTCCTCCCCCTCTCCCAGAGGGAGAGGGGGACTGAGGTCCGATGACGTCGCACTCATCGGACTCCGCAAAGCTGAAAGCTTTCGGAGGGGTGAGGGAATAATATGCCCACGCTGCGCGTCATAAGGCGGCGCATCCGCTCCGTCCAGAGCACGGCCAAGATAACCCGGGCCATGGAGATGATCGCCACCTCTAAGATGCGGCGCACCCAGCTCCGGGCGCTAGCCGCCCGGCCCTACGCCCAGAAGATGCGGGAGGTCCTAGCCCACCTGGCAGCCCAGCGCCCCCCAGAGGAAGGCGCTCTCCATCCCCTCCTAGAGCGCCGGCCCGTCAAACGCATCGGCATACTGCACATCACCGCCGACCGGGGCCTGTGCGGGGGCCTCAACTCCAACATGAACCGCATGACCCTGAACTTCATCACCGGGCAACAGACGCCGGCCAGCGTGGTGGCCGTCGGGCGCAAAGGCCGGGACTTCATCCATCGCTCCGGTCAGCACCTCCTGGCCGAGTTCACCAACCTCGGGGACAGGCCCTCGGTGGCCGACCTGGGGCCCATCAGCCGTCTCCTCATCGATGATTACACCTCGGGCCAGGTGGACGAGGTCTACCTGGCCTACACCCGGTTCGTCTCCACCATGACCCAGCGGCCCACCGTTGAGAAGCTACTGCCCCTGGAGCCGCCGCCCCACACCCACCGGAGGGAGATCGAGTATATCTACGAGCCTGGGCCGCTGGACGTGCTGGCCCATTTGCTGCCCCGCTACGTGGAGATGCTGGTGTATCACGCCATGCTGGAGGCCATCGCCAGCGAGCAATCGGCTCGGATGGTAGCCATGCGCAGCGCCACCGACAACGCCAACGACATGATCCAGGAGCTGACGCTGGTCTATAACAAGGCCCGCCAGGAGGCCATAACCAAGGAGCTGCTGGACATCGCTGGCGGTGCTGCGGCCCTGGCGCAATGAAAGACAAAGGACCCCATAACCTAGAGATAAGGAAGGGAACATGGCCAAAGGTAAAGTAGTTCAGATCATCGGCACCGTGGTGGACGTGGAGTTCCCTCCGGAGGCCATGCCCGCCATCTACAACGCCGTGGAGATCCCCCGGGAGGAGGGCAAGCTGGTGATGGAGGTTCAGCAGCACACAGGCAATAACTGGGTGCGCTGCCTGGCTCTGGGCCCCACCGAAGGCCTCACCCGAGGGATGGAGGCCGTGGACACGGGCCAGGCCATCGCCGTGCCCGTGGGCCGGGGCACCCTGGGCCGCCTGTTCAACGTGGTGGGAGAGCCCCTCGATGAGCTGGGCCCGGTGGAGGCCAGCGAGCACTGGCCCATCCACCGCCTCCCGCCCCCCTTCGTGGAGCAGGAGACCCAGCCCCAGATGCTGGAGACGGGCCTCAAGGTCATCGACCTCATCACCCCTTTCACCCGGGGTGGCAAGGTGGGGGCCTACGGCGGCGCCGGGGTGGGCAAGACCGTCATCATCATGGAGCTCATCCGCAACATCGCCACGGAGCACGGCGGCTTCTCCGTCTTCGCCGGCGTGGGCGAGCGCTCCCGGGAGGGGAACGACCTGTGGAATGAGATGAAGGCCTCGGGGGTCATGGCCAAGACCATGATGGTCTTCGGCCAGATGAACGAGCCCCCAGGGGTCCGCCTCCGGGTGGGTCTCTCGGGCCTGACCATGGCGGAATACTTCAGGGACATGGAGGGACAGGACGTCCTCCTCTTCATCGACAACATCTACCGCTACACCCTGGCCGGGATGGAGGTCTCCGCCCTCCTGGGCCGGATGCCCTCGGCGGTGGGCTACCAGCCCACCCTGGCCACGGAGATGGGCGACCTGGAGGAGCGCATCACCACCACCAAGAAGGGCTCCATCACCTCCTTCCAGGCCATCTACGTGCCCGCCGACGACTACACGGACCCGGGCATCGTCACCACCTTCGGGCACTTGGACGCCGTCATTTCCCTTGACCGGGCCATCGCTTCCCAGGGCCTGTATCCGGCGGTGGACTGTCTGGCGTCCACGTCGCGCATTCTGGACCCCCTCATCGTGGGTGAGGAACACTACCAGGTGGCGCGGGGAGTCCAGCAGGTCCTCCAGCGATACAAGGACCTACAGGACATCATCGCCATCCTGGGCATGGAGGAGCTGTCGGAAGAGGACAAGGTGACGGTGGCCCGCGCCCGCCGTATTCAGCGGTTCCTCTCCCAGCCCATGTTCGTGGCGGAGGCGTTCACGGGGCAAGAGGGCCGGTACGTGTCCATCAAAGAGACGGTCCGGGGCTTCAAGGAGATCCTGGAGGGCAAGTACGACAACCTGACAGAGCAGGCCTTCTACATGGTGGGCACCATTGAGGAGGCACGGGAGAAGGCGGAGCGCATGCAGAAGGAGGCCGCCGCGGCATAGGGCCGCCGGACGCGCCAGGAGACTCCCATGCCATTCCGACTTGACATAGTGACCGCTGAGCGGCAGGTGTACACCGACGACGTGGATATGG
>JACQUD010000041.1 GCA_016210485.1 Chloroflexota bacterium
CACTAAGTGTGTACTCCTCCACCGAGGGACGGACCTGTCGCTAGCTCGTTGCCATGGACTCCAGGAAGGGGATGTTTATCTCCACGTTGAAGTGGCCGCTATTGGCCAGAATAGCCCCGTCTTTCATGCGCTTCAGACTGGGCTCGTCTATGACCTTGACATCCCCCGTAGCAGTAACAAAAATGTCCCCCACTTGGGAAGCCTCCAGGATGGGCATGACCTGGTAGCCATCCATAACAGCCTCCAGGGCCCGGACGGCATCTACCTCTGTTACTATGACGTGGCCCCCCATGCCACGAGCCCTCATGGCAATGCCACGACCACACCAGCCATACCCGCAAACCACCACATTTTTCCCGGCCCAGAGGGTGTTAGTGGCACGAGTGATGCCATCCAAGGTGCTCTGTCCCGTCCCATAGCGATTGTCGAACAAATGCTTGGTATCCGCGTCGTTGATGGAGATGATTGGGTATCTCAGCTTGCCTTCTCTGGCCATGCTTCTTAAACGTATCACCCCCGTGGTCGTCTCCTCGGTCCCCCCCTTAACCCCCTGGATCAGCTCTGTCCGCTCTTTGTGGAGAGTGGTCACCAGGTCGGCACCATCGTCCAGGGTATAGTGAGGCCCGTGATCCAGGGTAGCATGAATATGCTGGTAGTAGGTGGAGTTGTCCTCCCCATGGATGGCATAGGTCGGTATGCCGTACTCGCTCACCAGCGCGGCGGCCACATCGTCCTGGGTGCTCAAGGGGTTGCTGGCGCAGAGGGCCACGCTGGCCCCGCCGTCCCTCAGTGTAATGGCCAGATTGGCCGTCTCCGTGGTTACATGAAGACATCCAGATAGCCGTATTCCCTGGAGAGGCTTCTCTTTGACAAACCGCTCCCTTATGAGACGCAGCACTTGCATCTCCCTGGCAGCCCACTCGATACGCAGGACTCCCTGGCTGGCCAGACCCGTATCCTTCACATGGCCCTTGGCTTGGGTCACCATACTTTGCCTGTCCTCCTTGAGCATCTATCGCTTTGCTCATTGCGACGTTAAGCGTCGCCGCTATACACTCTGTTTCTCAGCCCGTGCATCATAGCCGATTTGGTGCTGGCCTGTCCACTTTTCGACAGCCGTGCTACAGCATCCGTTGCACCAGTTCATGCAGGTCTGCCTCTGGCCTCGCACCAACGTGGCTGATTATCTCCCCAGCGGCAATGGCCCCAATGCGACCACTGGCCGCAATGTCATAGCTGTGGGTGATGCCGAAGAGAAATCCCGCTGCGTACAGGTCTCCGGCTCCCGTGGTGTCCACCACGCGCTCCACCGGCACGGCATTGACCTGGTGCACCATGTCTCCGGAAGCGATGAGGGAGCCCTTCTCGCTGCGAGTGACCACCACCACCTTGCAATCGCCGCGCCCGCGTTCCAGGGCGGCATAAACGCTCTCTTCTTGGTACAGAGAGATAATCTCCTTCTCGTTAGCAAAGAGAATGTCCACGTGATTCAGGATGAGGTCGCGAAAGGACTTCCGATGGCGGTCTACGCAGAAGGGATCGGAGAGGGTCAGGGCTACCTGGCGTCCAGCGTCGTGGGCCAACTGCGCCGCCTTGATCATGGCTTCCATTGCCCGTGGCGCATCCCAAAGGTAACCCTCCAGATATGTCACGCGATGGCCTTGGATGGTCTCGGCATCTATGTCCTCCGGGCCCAACTCCACACATGCGCCCAGATAGGTGGCCATGGAGCGCTGTCCGTCGGGGGTGACAATGACCAGGCAGCGTGCTGTCGGCGCGCTATCGAGAGCAGGCGCGGTGCTGAAGGTGATGCCCAGGGACTCCAGGTCACGATGAAAGATGCCTCCCAGCTTGTCGTTATGTACCTTGCCGATGTATGACCCCGTGCCACCCAGGGACGCCAGGCCAGCCATGGTGTTTCCCACAGAACCCCCGGACATCTCCACTCCAGGGCCCATTGCTTCGTAGATTCCAGCCGCCTGGGGGGCTTCCACCAGGGTCATTGCACCCTTGGCCAAATGGTGCTCCGCCAGGAACGCCTCATCGGCATTGGCCAGGATGTCAACCATCGCGTTGCCGATGCCAACGACATCCTTAAGGGTACTACTCCCCTTGTTCATAGCGACACTCTCCCTGGGCAGTCCAGTCTTCGCTTTCGGTCTATCATCGCGCTGACTTTTCGGTGATGGCCTACCGTATCTTGATGACATAGGTGCCAGCTATCTTGTCGTGCCACGTCTGGTGCTCCCTGTCCCACAGCAGCCACAGATAACCCAGGAAAAAGAAGATGGTGCTCACCGACTTCCCTATCACCTCCCTGAGCAAGCCTGTGCCCAAGCCAGGCCACTCCGGCTCTCCTGGCTGTCCCCCAAGAAGTACAGGTGCTCTCACAAACCGAATGCCCATCAGGAGCTTTCCTGGGCTGGCTCCCTCCCTCCAGAGATACATAAGAACCCCCAGATACACCACAGTTAGCAATGATCCGACTGTTTGGAAGACGCCCTCCTCCGAAAGGACTGAAGACGTAAGAAACCCCGCCACCAACAAACCCACTACGGAGAGTACCACGCCGTCCAGCAAAAAAGCTCCAATACGCTGGGCTATGGTGGCTAGCTCCGGGCCAGTGGCCCCGATGTCAGGAGTTGGGTATATACCTGGGGGTGCCGTCCCAAGCTGAGTAGCAGGCGCCTGCCCCTCTCTGGGTGTCTGTGGTAGGGAGGTGCCACACTTGCCACAGACCTCCTGCCCAGCTTCTGTGTAGGTGCCGCAATTCGGGCAGTTGGGCACAACCTATCTCCCCGGTTGAATTGGAGTACTCGATTGCCCGCTAGGGCAGCACCCTGCGCGCCTGCAGGCCAGGGCTAACCCCGCTCCGTGGGATAGTTCTTATCTACCCAGGCCGGAGTTCCGGCCTCGATGTTGTAAAGGCGCTCCGTGGCAAGGTTCATGGCCGCCGCCATCTCACACGCCAGGCCGCTCCGCACACCTGCGGCGCATATGAACAGCAGGTCCTTGTCCTCTGGCAGCTCGTCGATGCGAGCCAAGACGTCGTCCACGGGAATGTGGATTGCTCCTGCTACATGGCCGGCGGCCCACTCATCGGGTCGGCGCACGTCTATCACCACGGCATTGCCCTTCTCCAGCATCGCCTTGGCCTCATCCACACTTATGCGCCAGTAGGGTTCCCCGGAATCCTGTCTTGCCATACTAATGCACCTCCAAGTGTCTCATTTTAGAGTAAATATCTACCCACCAACAGAGCAAGACGCTCCCGGGCCTCCGGCAGAATCTCTTCCCTGGCGGTTATGATGGTGTTCTCCAGGGCGGAACCGCAAGGGCAACTCCGCTCATCGGACACCCTTGGGATCACGTCGCCAAGTATCGCCTTGGAGAGGGCGGTGTTCTTGTTCAGATTCGCCACCACCATCTCCACCGTTACCGGGACTTCGCTCTCGTGCCAGCAATCGTAGTCCGTAGAGCAGGCCAGTATAGCGTAGCATATCTCCGCCTCCCTGGCGAGCTTGGCCTCAGGCAGGGCGGTCATGCCGATGACGTCAGCGCCCCAGGAGCGGTACAGGTGAGACTCCGCCCTGGTGGAGAACTGCGGCCCTTCGATGACCACGTAGGTTCCCCGAGGATGCACTCTAGCGCCCATCCTCTCTGCCCCCCGGCGGAGGGCCGCTGTCATCTGGGGGCAGAAGGGCTCAGCAAATCCCACGTGGGCCACGATGCCATTGCCAAAGAAGGTGCTCACCCGTCCCCTGGTCCTGTCGATGAGCTGGTCGGGAACGACCATGTCCAGGGGCCGTATCTCCTCTCTGAGACTACCCACCGCGCTCACCGATATGATTCTCTGGACGCCCAGGGCTTTGAGAGCGTAGATGTTGGCCCTGGCTGGTATCTCCGATGGGGAGAGGCGATGCCCCCTGCCGTGGCGGGGTAGGAAGGCCACCCCTACACCATCGAGGGTGCCGGTGACGATGGCATCGCTGGGCTTGCCGAAGGGGGTATCGGGGAAGACCTCCTCCACGTCCCTGAGACCCTCCATCTGGTACAGGCCCGTGCCGCCTATGACTCCTATGCGGGCTTCAACCATTGCCCGCCATCTCTTTCAGCGCCTTCTCATACGGCGCTTGAGCAACGCCCCTGTCCGTGATGATGGCCGTGATGTACCTGCTGGGAGTCACGTCAAAGGCCAGATTCAGGACGTGAGTTCCCTCCAGGGCTATCTGCACTCCCCTGATTTGCGTCACCTCCTCTGCCGGGCGCTCCTCTATGGCGATTTCCTCCCCGGAGGCGGTGCCCATGTCCACGGTGCTGAAGGGAGCCGCCACATAGAAGGGTATGCCGTGCTCGCGGGCCAGGATGGCCAGAGAGCAGGTGCCTATCTTGTTGGCTACGTCGCCGTTGGCGGCGATCCTGTCTGCCCCAACAATGACGCACTGTACTTGGCCGCGGCTCATCAGGTATCCCGCGGCGGAGTCCACGATAAGGGTAACGGGGATGCCCAGCCGGGCCAGCTCCCAGGTGGTGAGCCGTGCCCCC
>JACQUD010000043.1 GCA_016210485.1 Chloroflexota bacterium
CAGTGAATACTCCTACCGTGAACAGGGCGGCAACCAACGTGACTGACCATCCCTTGACCACACTCGAGGTTGCAGCCAGTCTGCCGATGATGGCCTGGACCATTTGAAGGTAGGCTAGCCTATTTTCGTTGTTGTCTTGCATGCCGTTTCACGACAACAATAACAAGATTGCTTCCAGTTGGCAATCATGGCGCACAAGGCCTTTTTCAGAATATCTTTCCCGGCTCCGCCCCGCTTTCGAACCTATCCACCTCTGTGATAGAAGGGATCGGTTCCCCATGCTTACGCATGCTGGCGATATAGCCTTGAATGGCTTCCCTAATATTGGCGATGGCCTCTTCCTTAGTTCTCCCCTGCGAGTGGCACCCAGGCAGGGCAGGACAACTGGCTACAATGAAGCCATCTTCGTCTCGTTCTAAAGTAATGGCAAACTTCATATTTCGCTTCTCCATTATGTAAGCTTATCTCAATCGGCACAAATTAACAAAGTGGAGCTGGGGGGATTCGAACCCCCGACCTCCTCCGTGCAAGGGAGGCGCTCTCCCAGCTAAGCTACAGCCCCAATGGGATTATAACACCGTTGCGGGCTGGCACTACTATCGCTGGACCCCCTCCCCCGCCCCTATTGACAGCTCAGGACAAGCAGGCCAGAATATCTCAGAAGTAGGCAACTCGACGCCATAACGGGGGGGCAGATGTCTCCGAAATACGATGTGACCATGATAGGGGGCGGGATAATAGGCCTGGCCACCGCCCTTCAGCTCGCTGCCAGATTCCCCTCCCTCAAGATGGCGGTGGTAGAAAAAGAGACAGAGCTGGCCTCCCACCAGACGGGCCACACCAGCGGGGTGATCCACTCTGGCATATATTACCGCCCAGGCTCCTTAAAAGCCCGGCTGTGTGTAGCTGGGGGCCGCCTCCTGAAGGACTTCTGCGACCAGCATAATATCAAATATCAGCTAACGGGCAAGGTCATCGTCGCCACCGATCAGGCGGAACTGCCGGCCCTGGAAACCCTGCACCATCGAGGCACCGCCAACGAGGTAGAGGGGCTGGAGATGATAGGGACGGAGCGCCTGCGTGAGCTGGAGCCCCACACCAGCGGAGTCAAAGCCCTCTACGCCCCCAAGACGGGCACTGTAGACTTCCAAGAGGTGGCTCGGGCTTACGCTGCAGAGATAAGAGGAAAGGGAGTAGAGATCCTCACCGGGGCCAAAGTGGTGGCCATAGCCCGCTCCGACAGTGGCCTGCGTCTGGCCACCACCCGGGGCGAGGTCTCCACAGCCCACCTCATCAACTGTGCTGGCCTCTACTCTGATACCATCGCCAAGATGGCGGGCCTCCGCCCCGATATCCGTATCATCCCCTTCAGAGGCGAATACTACCAGCTAGCCTCCCGGAGGGAGCACCTGGCGAGGGGGCTCATATACCCTGTGCCCAACCCAAGATTGCCCTTCCTGGGTGTCCACTTCATCAGGATGTTTAACGGCGGGGTGGAGGCTGGGCCTAACGCTGTGCTGGCCCTCGCCCGCCAGGGCTACCGAAAGCGCGATATCCATCTGGGAGAGCTCCTGGGCACCCTCGCCTTCCCCGGCTTCTGGGCCATGGCCACCAGACACTGGCGTACGGGGCTAGGGGAGGTCTACCGCTCCCTGAGCAAGAAGGCCTTCGCTCGGAGCCTCCAGCGCCTGGTGCCCGAGATCCAGAGCCAGGACCTGACGCCGGGCGGGGCCGGGGTGAGGGCCCAGGCAGTGAACCGGAGGGGGATCCTGCTGGATGACTTCAGCATAGTGGAGTCTGAGAACGCTATCCACGTGCTGAATGCCCCATCGCCGGCGGCCACCGCCTCCCTAGCCATCGGCCAGCACATCGCCGGCCTGGCCGGCAAGTCCTTCGCCTTAGCTCCCTGAAACACTATCGCTGGGCAGATGTCAGAAAAGCATTTCGTTGCTGTGAAATCGTCAATTCTTGAGAGCCACCCAACGGCTCAACTGCTCACTGAAAGTGAAGTAGCCTCTCCCAATGACAGGGCAGGCAACAGCGGGAGAATGGCGAGCTTCGAATATAATGCTTTCGCATGAACTGAAGTCCCACGGTGCGATCATGGTGCAACAAACGCTCTTATTGAGCATAGAGGAAAAACAGGCCCCGCTAACCTGACTAGGATAGCGGGGCCTTGTGCTCCCTTAACAACAGAACAGCGGAAGGACCCCGGGGCCAGGATTTGTAGCGGTGGTGTTACCCACCGCTATCGACCTAGAAGATGGGCTTTCGCCCTACTCCCTAGAAAGGAGGTGATCCAGCCGCAGCTTCCGCTACAGCTACCTTGTTACGACTTCGTCCCAATCACCAGCCCCACCCTCGGCC
>JACQUD010000044.1 GCA_016210485.1 Chloroflexota bacterium
AGCGTTTTCGCGTACATTGACCCATCTGCGGGGGGTCTCTTGGTTCAGATCATCTTTGGCGGGCTGGCCGGGCTCGCCGTGATCTTAAAGCTCTTTTGGCGTCCCATCGCCTCTTTCTTCTCCAGACTGGCGCCCCGGCGCAGCCGCGCTGGTAGCTCGAACCAGGACGAGCAAACCAACACCAGGGCCGGTATCATCCCCCCCCCCGACCCTAGAACGTAAGCCGGTACATTGGCCCAAATAGTACCAGACCGCGCTTCTTTCAAAGATCCAGACGCTCACGTATTCTCCTACCACGGCCGCATTTACCGTAGCTTCAACCAGCGTGGCGCACAACAGTTCCGCGCCTTCGCCCAAAGCGGCCTGCTGGACATATTTACCCAGCGGGGATGGTTGATCAGTTCGCATCCGGTGGCCGAAGGCAAGCTGCAGGACCTGCAAGGCGAAGAAGCACAGTCCGCTTTGGTGCTGGAGCACCCCCTAATTCCTTTCCTTTCTTACTGCTACTGCTGGCCCTTCGATATGCTCCGATCCGCGGCCATCCTCCATCTGGAGTTGCTTAGAGAATGTCTGGCGAAGGGCTTCATCCTCAAAGATGCCACGCCCTACAATATCCAGTTTTGGGGCCCTAACCCGGTATTCATAGATGTCGCCTCCTTTAAACCGTGGCAGGAGGGCCAAGGCTGGAAGGCCTACGCCCAGTTCTGCCGGCTGTTCCTAAACCCATTGCTGCTGGAGTCTGCTACAGGCGTGCACTTTCAGCCCTGGCTGCGCGGCTCCCTGGAAGGCATAGCGCCCTCGGAGCTGAGCGGCCTCACGCCCTTCCTCCACAAGCTGCGGAAGGGCGTGTTCCTAGACGTGGTTGCTCAGGCCTGGCTGGAGCGCAAGGTCGCGAAGGGATCAGCCTCCCTGGAACGCCTCATCAGCTCGGCTCCCATCACCAAAAAGAAGGTGCTGTCCACCGTGGAAAGGCTACATGGCACCATCGAAGGCTTGAAGCCCCGACCTGGAAGCTCGCACTGGACGCGCTACCGAGTGGACAGCAGCTACGATGAAGAGGCGTGGAAGTACAAGGAGCAGTTCGTGGAACGCGCCATTGGCTCAGCCTCCCCGAATACCGTGTGGGACCTGGGTTGCAACACCGGGCACTACAGCGTAGTGGCATCCCGCCGCTCCAGCTACGTGATCGCTATGGACAGTGACGCCGATGCGATCAACGTACTGTTCCACCGGGCACAGGAGGAGCAGCACAACATTCTGCCACTAGTTATGGATGTCCTTAATCCCTCCCCTGACCAGGGTTGGAATCAGGAGGAGTGGCCTGGGCTGACCAGCCGGAGCCGGCCGGACTTTGTGCTCTGCCTCGCCCTCATCCATCACCTGGCCATTCATGGCAACGTGCCGATAAAAATGTTCATGGCCTGGCTTTCCGCCCTGGCCGATCGTGGCGTGATAGAATTCGTTCCCAAGAGCGACCCCCTGGTGCAGAAGCTCCTTCGATGGCGGGAGGATCGATACCGGGATTACACTCAGGAGAGCTTCGAGGCTGCCCTGCAGCGCCATTTCCGGATAACGGAGCGAGCCGCTATTCCTGGCTCGGAACGCATACTCTACGCCTTCGCTCGCTGACGCCGTGACTTGCATTCTCTACTTCAAGGTGTAATGCCGAGGGAATAGAATGGCTAGAAGCTGCCGGCTATGAGGCGTTCGGAGCTAGTAAATAGCCTTCTGGTTGGCTTTAGCGCCGTCACAATAGGTGTAGCCCAAATCGGCTACAATCTGATACTGCAGAATCGGTTGTACTTTCCTTCCCACGGCCTCTACTTCCTGTACGTGATCGTGGGGATTCATCTGCTCCCCCTGGCTTTGGTCGTAGCCATAGACCTGCTCCTCAAACATCGTGGTGGCAACGGTTCCTTTTTTCGAATCTGGAGGGCCGCCCTTTACACCCTTACCCTGTTGTCCTTCGGGGCTCAGGCCATTCTCTTGGCGCCTTCGTTGCAATTGCCGGCGCTGGGCTTGCCTAAAGCTGTCAGAATCGCCGCCGCACTAGGGGTTGTAGCTAGCCTAATCGCCCTTATCCTATACGCACAGCGGGCCTGGAATCTATTTTTCAGCTATCTCGGCCTTCTGGCCGCCGCCTTAACCCTTCTCTTCGTGTACCAGGTCGGGTTACTGGGTCCTGCCTGGAAATCTTACCGTGACGACGCACCGCGGGAGAAGACCTTGGCTGCCCGGCCCCCTGTCTTTGTCATCATTCTCGATGGAGTCTCCTACGTCACCCTTTTGAAAGACGGCATTATTGACCCGCAGACCTTTCCCAACCTGTCCGCTCTTGCAGCCGACAGCCTCTGGTTTACTCACGCCGCCACCAACTACCGGTGGACAGGGGAGTCTATTCCCTCCCTTCTCTCCGGGCGGCGAAGGCCCGAGGAGGAGCCTTCAACCCAGTTCCCTTCTAACCCAGCCTTTGACCGGGTGGAGCCGTTTCCCCCACTTCCCATGATCTTCGATATGATAGACGGCTACTACCACGTCGATATTTTCGACGATGCGGGCGCTTTGGTGAGGCGGTATTGGGAAGCTAAATGCCAGGAGGGGATATTTTACTGTCGTGATGAGAATTACATCCGGGTTCATCACCCCCTTGGTGCGGTCAAGCAGGCCGCTCTGGCCGCTACCCAACCTCTGCTCGAAAGACTGTTCCCTCCGAGATTTGTGGCCTGGTTTGTAGGCAACGTTGGCTCTGCCGATCACGTGTTGAGTATCCAAGGCTTCGAATACTTCTTGGACAGCGTCGATGGGAAGAGCAGCGGGGGAGAGATGTACTACTGGCACCCCGTGTTGCCCCATTCGCCCTTCGACCTCAACGCTGAGGGACGTTTGAATCGTTCCTCTCACACCCTTTTCTATAAGGGCGGTGACCCTGAGGCTGCGTACGCAAACTACGTTATGCAGATCCAGCTCATGGACAGGCTGATAGGCCGCTTTGTAACGAAGCTGAAGCAAGAGGGGCTGTATGAGCAGTCCACCATTGTGCTCACCGCCGACCATGGCCTCCGGCCCCCTGGCTGGATCGACCCAGAGGTCATGCGAAAG
>JACQUD010000047.1 GCA_016210485.1 Chloroflexota bacterium
ATGGCCCTGGAGAACCCTGGAATCACCGCGGACGTGGTAGAGGCGCAGGAATTTCCTGCCCTGGCGCAAAGATACGGCGTGACCAGCGTGCCCAGGACCCTCATCAACGGAAGGGTACAGATCAAGGGAGCCGTCGCGGAGCAGGAGTTCCTGAACAAGGTTCTGGAGGCAGCGGGCCAGAAGCCAGCCGCAGCCCTTTTGCAACCTTAGAAGCTGTTCGGAAATCTTTTTCTGGGGGAGTCCAGAGGGGGTTAGACCCCCTCTGGCAGGGGTCTGGGGGTGTCCCCCCATCTCCGTTTTCCTCCCCCTCTCCCCTTCCCGAAAGGGAAGGGGAGAGGGGGATACAGGGGGTGAGGGTTCCCCGAATAGCGTTTAGTCCTTTCCTCTATTATGTCCAGGCGTTGCCTATTTCCCCAGCAACCTGAAGCTGCGCAGAACCTCGTCTATGGCCTTCAGGTGGCTCTCGAACTCCTCCTCCGGGCTGAGGGCTTGAATCACAAAGACGGTAGTGCCCCTCTGAAGGAGATGTATTTTGGCCCTCATCCGAGAGGGCCCTGAGAGGAAGGCCAGGACCAACTGGTAGGCGGAAGTACCATCCCAGAGGCGCGTCTCCTGCTGGGAGATGACCTCCAGCCCCGCTACCACTGGAGTCAGTTGGGCCAGGAATATCTCTCCCAGGCCGGCCGGGGACAGCTGTTCCGTCTCCAGGCCGGCGGTGACGAAGACGGCTGGAAAGATCTGAGGCCCGTTCAAGATAACCACCGGGGAGAGGCCACCTGTTGGGTTGGAGGTCCACTCCGTCGGGTAGCCAATGGCGAAACCAACCTCGGGGCTTTCGAAGACGTTGCCAAGGTAGGGGTTTGGCGTGGCGGTTGGAGTGGGAGAGGGTGTTGAGGTAGGGGAGGGTGTTGGCATGGCCGTTGGCTGGGGAGTTGGGGATGGGACGGGGGTAGCGGTAGGCACAGGGGATTGGCACCCTACGGAGACCACCAAAAGCGAAAGGGCCAGCGTGTAGCCCCATGCCATACACCTCTTCGATAGCAACGCACTTCCTAAGACTATAGCGGCTCCCTGCTTAAGACATGACCGAATACGAGACGGTGTCTTCACTTAACCGCGGACAGCAGGTAGCGTTTCTGTAACTCGTCCAGGTCTCCATCCAAGATCGCAGCGGTATCGCTGGTCTCGTAGTCGGTGCGGTGGTCCTTCACCTGCCTGTAGGGGTGAAGGGTGTAACTGCGTATCTGGTGGCCTCCCTCAGCGGATACGTGTTTCCCTTTGAGGCGCGCCTGCTCTTCTGCTTTTCGCTCCAGATCCTGCTGCACCAGACGGGCTCTGAGTATCTTCAGGGCGATCTCTTTGTTCTGAAGCTGGGACCTCTCGTTCTGGCAGGTCACTATTATCCCTGTGGGAATGTGTACTATGCGTACAGCGCTGGAGGTCTTCTGCACGCTCTGCCCCCCGGCGCCGCTGGCCCGGTAGACGTCTACTCTCAGCTCTTCGGGGTTTATCACGACGTCCACGTTCTCTTCCGCCACCGGCAGCGCCTCCACCAGAGCAAAGGAGGTGTGTCTTTGGTGAAGTGCGTCATAGGCAGAAAGGCGTATAAGCCGGTGAACCCCTTTCTCCGCCTTGGCATAGCCGTAGGCGTACTTGCCGCCTATCTCCAAGGTTACGCTCTTGATGCCAGCCTCCTCCCCGGGGGAGAGGTCCAGAATACGGGCGCGGTATCCGCGACGTTCCGCCCACCGCAGGTACATCCTCAACAGCATCTGCGCCCAGTCCTGAGAATCGGTGCCACCTGCCCCCGCGTGGATAGCTAGGATGGCGCTTCGCTCATCGAACTCTCCAGAGAAGACAGCGCGAAACTCCCGGTCCTCAAGCTGCCCTTCAAGCTCGGTAAGCTCATTGGAAAAGGCGTCTTCCAGAGAGGGATCGCCCTCAGCGATAGCCAGATCCACCAGCTCCTCCAGGGCAGTGGCTCGCCTCTCCAGTTCGCGCCAGGACTCCACGTCATCCTTAAGGCGAGCCAGGCGTTGCATGTCCCGCTGAGCCCCTTGTGGCTCCTCCCAGAAGCCGGGGGATGTGGCCCCCTGTTCTAATTTCAGGATCTCTCCCTCTTGCTCTGGGATGTCAAAGGCGGCCCATCAACTGGGTTATGCGCTGCCTTAGGTCTATTACTCTTTCCTTAAACTCCTGCATTGACTGCGCTCCTTCCCATCTCTCGACTCTGCAACGTCTGGGTCAGGAAGCCTTTGGCCTCCACAACCTTGAGTAACATGGTAAGCGACCGATGGCCTGAACTGCGAGAAACCGACCTAACATATCACAGAAGGCTGCCTTGCTGCACCACCAGCCCTTGTCCAGAGTTGAACTCTTTTTCGGGGATGGCTCCCCCCGCCGCGTGATGGGCCAGGCGAGTAGGCTCCGGTGTGCGGTAGCCCCTGCAGCAGGCGAGGGTCCAGTTAATCGCTGCATCCAGGTCCACCTTGTGTCCAATGGATATGTATAGAGGGCTTGTGTCATCACGAGTACGCACCACTGCTCCTACCACCTCTCCCTGATCTTCCAGCTTAACCCACGACCCCGCTTCGCGTGCCAGAAGCCAGTGGTGGCCGATAAGCCGCGATTTGGCGCACCCTATGGTAGGCAGGTTCGTCAGCAGCCCCAGGTGGCAGGCTATGCCTAAGCGCCGAGGATGGGCCAGCCCTTGGCCGTCCACC
Organism: Chloroflexota bacterium; assembly: GCA_016210485.1. Classification (GTDB taxonomy): domain Bacteria; phylum Chloroflexota; class Dehalococcoidia; order JACQUD01; family JACQUD01; genus JACQUD01. The sequence continues at coordinate 2,724 of JACQUD010000047.1, forward strand.
AACAGAAGATCGGGGGTTATGGATAGCTTCTCCAGCGCTTCTAAGATCAGGGGCGACTCCCGGAAGGAAAGGAGGCCTGGCACGTAGGGAAAGCCCGGCCTTCCCCTGTGCTTCCTCACTTCCACTACATCCATGTCGGGATAGCTCAGCACCACCACCGCCGCCTGGGCCACGCCGTCTTTGTTGGTATTGGAGATGTCCGTTCCCGCTATGTAACGAAGCTCCTGGGAAAGCTCACTCCTTTTGGAGACCTGGGATGCCAATGTCCACTGTATTGCTTGGGCCTCGGCCACGGTGACGTTCCAGGGGTGCAGGCTCCTGCTTCTCACGGCTCCATTATAACTGTGATAATCCACCTTGGCTAATCTCATCAGGCCCTGGAGGCTTTCTGCTACAATGGCCCTGACTCTCACTTGGAGGACTTTTCAAGTTCACTTTGTCCCAGGATAGCGAGGCCGAACTAATAGCCAGGAGCGTGAAGGGGGAACCGGAGGCCTTTAACTCCCTGGTGGAGAGATATCAAGCCCGAGTTTACAATCTAGCTCTACGCATGTTGAGAGACCCCGCTGCCGCCGAAGACGTCACCCAAGATGCCTTCCTAGCTGCTTTTCGCTCCATAGGAAAATTCCGGGGTGGCAGTTTCCCAGCTTGGTTATTCCGCATAGCCACCAACCTCTGCCACGATGTGGGAAGACAGGCTCGCTCTGGTGTCCCCCTTTCCTTGGAGGCGATGACCGTGGACCTACCCTCAACTCCTACCAGGGAAGATTCGCCGGAGGAGCACCTTCTGGCCCGGGAGACCCAGGAGGAGGTGCACCGAGGCCTTCAGCTTCTCCCTAAAGATCAACGCTTGGTGGTGATCATGGTAGACCTTCAGGGCTGGAGCTATGAGGAGGTGGCCCAACTCACCCGCTCCGCCTTGGGGACGGTGAAGTCGCGTATTAGCCGAGCCAGGGACAAACTGAAGGAGTACCTGGTGAGCCAGGAACAATCCCCCAGGAAATCCCGTCTATAGATAAGGGGTAATAATGCCATCTCTGCCTATTTTCAGCCACCGACGTCTCAGGCGAGAGCTTCTCTCGTCTTACCTGGATGGTCGCCTCACTGAAGGTGAGGCCCAAAAGCTGGAGGAGCACCTGCAGAGATGTCCTGGCTGTACCCAAGAGATGGAGGAGGTACGAAAAACGGTGCGCCTCTTACGAGCCTTGCCCCAGGTCAGCTTGCCTCGATCTTTTGCCCTCACCCCCGCCATGCTACAGCTAGTTGGGAAGCCGTCGCCTTTCAGGAGGTACCTTACGCTGGCTACGGCAACCTCGGCCCTCTTACTGATGCTTACCTTCGCGGGAGACCTGGCGGGAATAGCGCAACTGGAGCAGACTCCCCTGGCTCTTCAGGAACGGCCCGCGCAGACCGAGCAAAGGGCAGCACCACCTGAGGTAACGCCTGCCCCTGCACCCTTTAGGTTAACCGACGCAGGGGCTGCCCAGAAAACTCAAGGGACGGAGCAAGGCCCCAAAGCAGTTTCTCCTAAACCACCTCCGTTTCCCTGGAGGCTCCTGGAGATAGCCTTGGCTCTTCTAACCTTGGCCCTGAGCCTAGCTTGGTTCTACATAGCCCGGCGTTCACGCCGCACAATGCCCAAGCGATAGCCACCCTGTGGCCGTGGGAACCTTTTACCTCCCAGAAGCGTCTTTGTAAGTGGTAGCTCTAAAAAGCACCGTACCAATAACCGGAAGGAGGATATGACAATGAGGAGTCTTGCAAAGCCCTTAATATTAGCGCCAGTGGTTGCACTTGTAGCCCTTAGCCTTGCATGTCAGGGGCCTAAAGCTCAGGTGGCGCCAGGAAGTCCCACCCCGGGCATCGTTGCACCCTCGGGTGAGAGGCCAGGTGCAGGCCCGATACCTATTGGCACCTACCCTATTACGCCCTCAGGTGATATATCCGGAGCAGGCCAGCCATCTATAGGCGCCTACCCCAGATCGGAAGCTTTGGCCTATTCAAACGGGGCCAGCCAGCAGAGCGGGATCTGGGTCACTGGCACGGGCAAGGTAGCCGTGCAGCCAGACCTGGCTTTGCTGAATTTGGGAATCGAAGCCCGCGCTAACACGGTTTCTGGGGCGCGGCAGCAGGCCGCCGAGGCTATGAGCCGCGTGGTTCAAGCCATGAAGGCCGATGGACTTCAGGAGAAGGACATCCAGACCCGCTATTTCAACATCCAGCCCCAATACGTCTGGAACGACTTTGCCAAGAGACAGGAGATCACAGGATACCTGGTCAGCAATAACGTCACCACCAAGGTTCGGAACCTGGACGCCCTGGGAAGCTTAATCGATAAGATGGTGGAGGCGGGAGGAGACCTGATACGGGTCCAAGGAATCAGCTTCACGGTGGAGGAGCCTGTACGCTACCAGAACCAGGCGCGAGAAGCGGCGGTGAAGGACGCCATGGCTACAGCACAGCAGTTCGCCGCCCTCACCGGAGTCAGCCTGGGCAAGCCCATATACATAGCCCAGGTGGGCGGCGTCTCTCCTGTGATCAAAGAGTTCTCTCGCATGGAAGTGGGCATCGCAACTACACCTGCACCTACCACTCCCATCAGCGCTGGCGAGCTGGACGTACAGGTGCAGGTGCAGATAGTCTTCGATATCAAGTAGAGATAGGCGTTTACAAGGAACAGGTGGCCTTGCCTAAGAAGTATGCCAGGTCACCGGCCTTGCATTAAAAGGCCAACATACCAATGTCACCCTGAGCCCTTCGGCCCTGAGCGGGCCTCAAGGGCAGACTCCGCGAAGGGGAAGCGAAGGGTCTGGGGAGGGGTTTCTCCTTGGCGAGTGATCCCCACCCCAGATTCTTCGTCTTTCCAGGGAAGGACTCAGAATGACATGAGACACCTTAAGTAACCTTTGGGCCAAGCCGGTACATGCCTTGAAACCCACCCACATTGTGCGCAGTCAGGCTTACAAGCCTTGTTCAGTACCCAGAGCCTGGCTCAGGAGGTGCGCCTTGGTTGCACCTCTTCTAGGCTGCTGCTACAATTGCACTGATTTCAATGCTGACCTCAGAGAGATAACGATGGTCCTCAGCGATAGGACGATCAAAGAGGAGTTGGCCAAGGGCCGAATAGTCATTGAGCCTTTGGACGCCTCCTTTATACAGCCCGCCAGCGTAGACCTTCGCCTGGATCGCAAGGTGTTGGTCTTTCGAAACTCCCGTCGCCCCTACATAGACGTGCGGGAGAACCTGGACGACCTGACCGACCTGGTGGAGATAGATGACCAACGGCCCTTCATCCTTCACCCCAACGAGTTTGTGCTGGCAAGCACCCTGGAGTCCATCGAGCTCCCAGATGATCTGGTGGCCCGCCTGGAGGGAAAGAGCTCCCTGGGGCGCATAGGCCTCCTCATCCACTCCACTGCCGGATATGTGGACCCCGGCTGGAAAGGGCACCTTACCCTGGAGTTGACCAACGTGGCCCATCTTCCCATCACCCTCTACCACAAGATGCCCATCGCTCAAATCTCCTTTCTTCGCCTCACCACTCCGGCGGAGAACCCCTACGGCTCCCAGGGCCTGGGCAGCAAATATCAGGGACAACTGGAACCTACCGCCAGTCGCTTCTATAAGGGTTTCCAAGAGGGAAAAGGCAGATCGGGGTAAGCCCTACCCGTCCTGTTGGGAGGAGATACATCTCATCAGCTAGCCCCTGGCCCCAACCGGTTTCAGATTATATGCGTAGGGCCTTTGAACTGGCCCGCCAGGCCCTGGGCACCACCAGTCCTCGCCCTGCCGTTGGAGCAGTCCTGGTGAAGGGTGGCCAAATTGTGGGCGAGGGCTACACCCAGCCTCCCTGGGGCCCACACGCTGAGGCGGTGGCCCTTGGGGCCGCTGGCGAGCTAGCCCAGGGCGCTATCCTCTACGTCACCCTCGAGCCCTGTTGCCACCAGGGCCATACCCATCCCTGCACCGACGCCATCGTAAAGGCGGGCGTTGCCCAGGTACGCATGGCTATGATAGACCCAAACCCCAAGGTCTCCGGCAAGGGGCTTCAGGCGTTGAAGCAGGCTGGGATAAATACCTACTGCGGCGAAGGCCAGGAAGAGGCTATGGAGATCAACGAGGCCTATTTCAAATATATGTCCACCTCTCAACCCTTCGTGATAGCCAAGTTCGCCGCCAGCTTGGATGGCAAGATCGCAACCCGTGAAGGGGACTCCCGCTGGATAACGGGGGAGGAGGCCCGAAGATACGCCCATGTCCTCCGTGCCCAGGCCGATGCCATAATGGTGGGCGTCAACACCGTGCTCCGAGACGACCCTCAGCTCACCCCTCGTCTTCAGGGACGTCCTGTACGCCGTTACCCCCTGAGAGTGGTATTGGACTCCCGAGGCCGTACCCCGCTGTCTGCCCGCCTCTTCCAAGAGCCTGGCAGTACCCTGGTGGCGGTGGCCCGGGTATCTGAGGGCGCTAAACTAGCCCTGGAACAGGCGGGGGCGGAGGTAGTCCTCTTTCCCGGCGAGGGTGGCCAGGTGGACCTGTCAGCCCTTATGAAGCACTTGGCCTCGAAAGAGTTGATAAGCATCCTGGTGGAGGGTGGAGGTGCCCTTCTGGG
>JACQUD010000045.1 GCA_016210485.1 Chloroflexota bacterium
GGCCTTGACAGGGCCGCATGTTAGGCCGCTACACCACGGGTCCGAAGCCACTGGATGGAAGCGAGGTCGCTTTCTCATTCTATCAGCAGCTACTTCCCTGGTCAAGAAGATGCAGTTTTTAAAGTGTTTACAGCAGCCAGGACATGGCCCCGGCCGAGGCCAGGGGAACCGACAGGTTATCGTCCAGGGGCAGGGGTAAAAGCTCTATGGCCGTCGCCACCGCCGCTCCCATTCCGGCGACGGGAAAAGGAAGCCCTGACCTCCCCAGGGCCGCACCCAGGGCCAGGGCTACCCCCAGGAAGGCCAGGCTTCCCTCCAGGGACTTCTCCCAGAGCCGGTGGCGGCCCCAGCACTGTCCCACGACCGCTGCTGCGGGGTCGGCCACGGCGGTATAGATGAGGGCAGCGGCTGCCGCCTCCTGAGGAAGGAGAGCCAGGGCTGCCAGAGAGCCGATGAGGAAATAGGTGGCGCCGGTGAGGCTGCGCCTCTCGTTCTCTTTTAGGATGAAGGAGAGGTGAGTCAGAAAGAAGCGGTTTACCCGGGGACGCCACCGCCGCAGCCCCTCTCCCAAAAGAAAGGCCAGGGTCACCGCCCCCAGGCCGAAGAGGATGAGGGGGCGAGGCAGAAAATAGGAAGCTACCGGGAAAGCCAGGCCCGCCAGGAGATGCCAGAGATGGCGCCAGGGCATGAGCTAGCCCGAGGCCAGGAAGGCTTCCCTGACTCTGCGAAGGCTCTCTGGGTGGAGGAGAAGGTCGGCGGCGGTGAGGGCCAGGGCCTTGGCGGCCAGGAGCATCCCCTCTTGGCCTTCCGGTGAGGCGGTGGCTTGGGCGAACTGCTCGGAGTGAAGAGAGACCTCGTGTGGGGCGATAGCCAGGGATGGGTGGATGGTGGGCACCACCTGGCTGACATTCCCCATATCTGTGGAGCCCTGTCCAGGTGCTGAAGTGTCGGGTGGTGGCATGGCACGCCCCAAAGCCTCCACGTTCTTGGTGAAGAGGTCGGCCAGAGGCCGGTTGACTCGCATGGGGGCATAGGCCATCTCGGCCCAGCGATGGCGGAGGTGAGCGCCCGTGGCCTGGGCCGCCCCCTGGAAGCAGGCCAGGACCTTCTTCTTGAGCAACTCCAGATAGGCGAAGTCCTCGGCGCGTACCAGGAAGCTGCCGGCGGCGTAGGCCGGCACTATGTTGGCCGCATCCCCGCCTGAGGTGATGATGCCGTGGATTCGGGCAGAACTTCGGATATGTTGGCGCAGAGCGTCTACAGCGTTGAAGGAGAGAATGAGGGCCTCCAGGGCATTTATCCCTTCTTGGGGTTGGGCGGCGGCATGGGCTGCTCTGCCCAGGAACTCTACCTCCAGGCCGATGCAGGCCAGGGCCAGGGTAGAGGCAGTATCCCGATGGCTGGGGTGAACCAGCATGGCGGCGTCCAGGCCATCGAAAGCTCCGCGCTGGGCCATGAGGGCCTTGGTGGCGCTCACCTCCTCGGCGGGGGTGCCTATAACCACCACCTGGCCGCCTCCTATGTCCACCCCTTTGCGGGCGGCCAGGGCAGCTCCCACAGCTGATGCGGCGATGAGGTTGTGGCCGCAGGCGTGGCCCAGCTTGGGCAGGGCATCGTATTCTGCCAGGAAGCCGATGGCGGGGTGGCCCTCTCCATAGCGAGCGCGGAAGGCTGTCGCCAGGTCGCAGATGCCCCTTTCCACCCGAAATCCCCTCTCCTCCAGAAAGGAGGCGAGCCAGGTCGCGGCTTTCTTCTCCTGAAACCCCACCTCGGGATGGGCGTGAAGGCGCAGGCTGAGCTTGATGAGCTCCTGTCGAAGGGAGTCCACTTCGGCTATGATGTCCCGCTTCAAACTCTTCCGACTTCCTTTACTCACGTCCCCTCCACTCCTCTTGACCTTTCCTTGGGCTAGCGGTTAAAATTTTAGCAGAGGTGAGCGCTTATGCCTATTTATGAATATCTTTGCTCCCAATGCCAGCTCAGGTTCGAGCTCATGAGGCCCATGAGCCGAGCTAGCGAGGACGCCCCCTGTCCTCAGGGTCATCCCGACGCCCGGCGAGTCCCCTCGGCGGTGGCTGCCTTCGGGAGGAGCGAGGATGGCTCCCCTGTCTCGCTGGGTGGGGAAAACGGTTGCGCATCGTGCTCCGCTACCAGTTGCTCCACCTGCGGCGTCTAGCATACTGTTAAGTCCTCTCTTCTGAAGTAGAGGTTAGTATTCCTTTTCGTTTGTCGCCTTTGTAGCGTCGCCACCAGAGGTATGTCCCGGCCAAAGCTCCCAAGATGAGGGCCTCTGTGGCCACCGCACCGGCCAGCAGCTTAGAAGAATCGTAGAAGAAACCTGGTTGAAACAAACAGGCCAGGCGGTCCTGGGGGCAGGTAAGCTGCCAAAAGCTGTTGCTGAAGCTCACCAGGTGGAACTGGAGGAAGAGCCAGTCGAAGTCCAGTGCCAGAGCAGCCGCCAGTACCAGGCCCAGGGACAACGTCAGTAGACTCCCTGATAGGGTTGCCCAGGCCAGAGACAGCCAGACTTGCCCCCGCCAGCGGGCCACCAGGAAGGCTATGTAGCCCAGGGATACCGCCAGGGCAGCAAGCCAGACCCGCCGGTTTAGCTCCAGAAGGCCCTTGATATCCTCAAGGTGGATGACCTCCTCGGGGCTGAACAAGCCCTCGGTCTCCCCGTAGATTTTGACCTGTATTTGGGGGGTCTCGCGTTGGGAGCCAAAGTAGTCTATAAGCTCTTGGGCCACCCGGTTCAGCTCCACTGGCGTGATCCCCGTCCACTCGGCTACCTGATATTTCTTGAAGCCGGCCTCGTAGAACTTGGGATTAGAGGCAATATAGCGAAGGTTGGTGGCCAAGAGCAATACAGGCAGGCTGAGGGCGAAGATTATACCGTAGACGAGGCGAATGCGCTGGGCCATAGTCCCAATACTATTTAAGCCCTTTTGCCTTGTCAAGGCGAAGCCAGGTATAATGCGTAGCGGAAAGAGTTTTCGCAGGTGTATGCTGTTTTACTCAGGAGAAGGAGCAAGCAACAGCATACTTGAGTCTAAGGGATAATCGCCCAATAATTTGAATTTGGGGGACATATGTCATTCGATGCCTTTACCCAGCTTATCGCTCGCCTTCGGGGACCTGGCGGCTGCCCCTGGGACCGGGAGCAGACCCACGAGTCCCTCAAGCCCTTCCTTATTGAAGAGACTTATGAGGTGCTGGAAGCCCTGGATAAGGCCGACCCCGCCCAACTCAAGGAAGAGCTCGGAGACCTCCTGCTTCAGGTGGCCCTCCATGCCCAGATAGCTCAGGAGACAGGGAACTTCAACATCCAGGATGTCATCCAGGGCATATCGGACAAGCTAGTGCGCCGCCACCCCCACATCTTCGGGGATGCCCAGGCCTCGGATGCGCGGCAGGTCATCGCCCACTGGGAGGAGCTGAAGCGAGAGGAGAGGGGGGATGGGGCCTCCATCCTGGAGGGCATCCCTAGGCAGATGCCAGCCCTGGCCTACAGCCAGGCCCTGCAGCACCGAGCGGCCCGGGTGGGCTTCGAATGGCCCGACCTGCCGGCAATACTGGATAAGCTGGCCGAGGAGGTTCAGGAGATAAAGGAAACGATATCTCCGGAGCGGCGACTTCAAGAGTTTGGCGACCTGCTCTTCGTTCTGGCCGATTCCGCTCGATGGCTGGGGGTGGATGGCGAGGAGGCCCTGCGCCAGGCCAACGAGCGTTTCCGCCGTCGCTTCAACCACATGGAGGGGGCCTGTCGCAGCCGGGGGGTGGAGTTGAGCAGCTTGAACTTGGAGGCGTGGACCCGCCTGTGGGAGGAGGCCAAGGAAACCGTTGGCTGAGCTGGAGATTCAGGGTAAGAAGCTGGTTCAGGCTGTGGAAAGGAAGGTGCTCCACAGCCTGAGGGAGGATGGCCTGGCTAGCTCGGGGGACAGGCTGGTGGTGGCCGTCTCCGGCGGCCCCGATTCTCTTTGCCTGCTCTACGCCCTCCATCGCTTACGAGAAGCCTTCCCTTTGCAGCTCCATGTGGCCCATTTGGACCACGGGCTGCGCTCGGCCTCGGCCCAGGATGCGCTCTTCGTGGCTGAGCAGGCCAAACAGCTAGGCCTCCCTTTCGTTGCGGAGAAGGGCAATGTTAGAGGCTTCCGCAGGGAGCTTGGCGGAACCCTGGAGGAGGCGGCCCGGGAGGTGCGTTACGCTTTCCTGGCGCGAGTAGTCCAAGAGATGGGGGCGAGGGCGGTGGCGGTGGGGCACACCTCAGACGACCAGATGGAGACGCTGCTCATGCACCTGCTCCGGGGGACGGGGCTGGCTGGCCTGCGTGGCATGCTCCCCAGGACGTGCTGGCGCTCCCGGCGCACCGGAGCCAGCGTAGCCGTCATCCGGCCCTTGTTGGGCCTCTCTCGACTGGAGATCGAGGGCTACTGCCATGCCCTGGCCCTGGAGCCTCGGCGCGATGCCTCCAATTTGTCCCCACGTTTCCTACGCAACCGCGTCCGGGCACAGCTCATCCCTGCTTTAAAAAAGTACAACCCCGCTCTGGAGCGGGCCCTCCTCCATACCGCCCGCTCCGCCACCGTGGAGCTGGTCTACTGGGAGGAGGAGGTGCGCCGCTTCTGGCCCCAGATGGTGAGGGAGGAAGGGCCTGCCCTGGTGCTGGACAAGAAGGCCATATCTGGCCTTCATCCGGCCCTTCAGCGCCACCTGCTCCTGGCCGCCGCAGAGCTGAAGCTGGGAGGCCACCACTATAGCGCCATCGAGGCCATGGTCTCGGCTCTGGAGAAGCCGGTGGGCACACGGGTCCTTCTGCCCGGAGGGATAAGCTTCACAGTAGACTACGACTCTTATCGCTTGGGGCTGGAGCCTTCACCGCCGCTGCCTTCTCTGGAAAGCGAAACTAAGGTTTCCGTCCCCGGAGATGTTCAGGTTGGGGGGTGGAGGCTGCGCAGCTGCATCCTGGCTGCCCCCCTTCCAGAGTTGCCCGGCCTGGGCTGGCGGGCGTGCCTGAACTTGGAGGCAGTGGGGACGGAGCTATCCCTACGTTGTCGCCGCCCCGGGGATGTATTCCAGCCCCTGGGTATGGAGCAGCCCAAGAGGCTTCAGGATTTCCTGGTGGATGCCCAGGTCCCCCGCCTATGGAGGGAGCGCCTCCCTCTCCTCTGTTCTCGGGGACGCATCGCCTGGGTGGCGGGGTGGCGCATCGCCCACTGGGCCCGGGTCACCCCCGAGACCAGGGCCATTCTCCAACTGGAGCTAGAAGGGCAACCGGAGTTGGAGAAGGCTTCCAACGCCGCTGGCTCTGACCTGGGAGCTAAGATATAGGCCTGAAGGCTTTCCTTAACACTACATCATAAGGTGGGCCGGGGGTGAAGGCATGGATTTCGCCGCGTTGCTGCCTCTCTCGGAGGCTGAGGAAATCCTGTAGGACCTTCTCATCCCGGAGCTCGTAAATCGCCAGGAACTGGGGGCCTTCTCTGTCCGTCGCCTTATACCGGGTGACTTTGGTCATCCCCGGGATGGCTCGGCGCACCTCCGGAATGTGAATTTCCTCATACCAGCGGTTGAACTCCGTCTCCTGGGCGGGGTCTTTGTAGGCGATGCCTACCAAGAACAGGATGGGTTTCTTCCCAGGCATAGCTTCGTTCCTCCTCGGTGATTCTATAGGTTCTCACGGTCTCCCAACAGCGCTATGAGAATCCTCGTGGCCGCTTTTTTGTCCAGCGGCTCATTATTATTGCCACACTTGGGCGACTGGATGCAACTGGGGCATCCCTCCTGGCATGGGCACTCCTCGATGGCTTTGAGGGTGGCTTGCCATAGCTCCCCCATCATCTCGTAGCCTTTCTCAGCGATGCCGGTGCCGCCGGGGTGGGCATCGTAGATGAAGACCTGGGACTTGCCAGTGTCGGCGTGGAGGGGGGTGGACACCCCGCCGATGTCGTTGCGGTCGCACAAGGCGTAGAGGGGCAGCAGGGCGATGGTGGCATGCTCGGCGGCGTGGAGGCCGCCGGCGAAGTCCAGCCCCTCCCTCGTCAGGCTCATCTCCATCCCCTCAGGTATATCGAACCACAAAGCTACTGTGGAGTAGGACTGGGGTGGCAGGTCCAGGGGTATCACCCCGATGACCTCGTCGGTGTAGATGCGCTTCCTTTTGAAGCCAGCCACGTGGGTGGTGACCGTCACCCTGCCCAGGAAGGCCTGCACCGTGCCCGCCCTTTTGGCCCCCAGGACTTCATGGACGGCTATTTCCGTAGTATCGATGGTGTCGGTATAATAGTCGGCCTTGTGTGGGGTGGCGTAGGCAGTCATGGAGGCCAGGTCCAGGGACGTTACCAAAAAGGCCTCTCCCTGATGGAGATAAATAGCTCCGGGATAGATATGGAAGAAAGCAGTGGCCTCCTCGATAGTCTCCATGAGGGTGTTGCCCCGTGAGGCATTCACCAGGGTATAGCTCCGGCTGGAGGCGGAGCGGATGTTTATGTCCTGAGTGGGATAGCGCACATGGGGGCTGAGGTAGTAGCGGCGTGCTCGGAAGCGTAGCAGTCCCTTGGCCTCCAGTTGGGCCACGGCCTTGGCGTAGCCGGAGCCAAAAATACCCTCGTCCAGGGAGGTCAGAGGAGCCTCCCAGGCGGCGCAGAGGAGGTGGGGCTGGAGGATGTGAGGGTTGGAGGGGTTGATGAGGGCGTGCTCATGGGGCTTGCCGAAGAGGGCCTCGGGGTGGTGCATGAGATACTGGTCCAATGGGTTGTCCATCCCCACCAGAAAACTCAGGGACTCCGTGGTGCCCCGGCGGCCGCTTCGCCCCGCCTGCTGCCAGGTGCTGGCGATGCTCCCCGGGTAGCCGGCCAGCACCGTGGCCCCCAGGTCGCCGATGTCCACCCCCAGCTCTAGGGCTGTGGTGGACACCGCTCCCATGAGCTGGCCCTGAAATAGGCCCTGCTCGATGCGCCGCCTCTCATCGGGCAGGTATCCAGCGCGGTAGGGGCTGACCCTCTCCGCCAGGGAGGGGTCATCCCTGGCTAGCCGCTTCTTGAGGTAGAGGCAAATCAGCTCCGCCAGCCGCCTGGTCCGGGCGAAGCCCAGGCTACGGATGCCCTGAGTTATGAGCTCCGCTAGGAGGAAGGTGGCCTCGGAGTTGGCGCTGCCCCGGACATCCTGGCCCAGGAAGGGAGGATTCCAGAGGACGAACCGCTTGCCCCCGTAGGGCGAGCCGTCCTCGTCTATGACCTGGAAGGGCAGGTCCGTTAGCCTTTCAGCGTGCTCCTTAGGATTGGCGATGGTGGCGGAGCACAGGATAAACTGGGGATGGGAGCCGTAGTGACGGGCCAGGCGGCGCAGGCGGCGCAGCACCAGGGCCACGTGGCTGCCGAAGACCCCTCGGTAGACGTGGGCTTCATCCGCCACCACATACTTGAGCCGGGAGAGGAAGGAGGCCCAGAGGGCGTGATTGGGCAGGATGCCCAGGTGGAGCATGTCCGGGTTGGTGATGATGATGTGGGCCTGGCGGCGGATGGCGGCCCGCAGCTCCGAGGGGGTATCGCCATCGAAGGTATCGAAAGGGACGTCCAGGCCTCCGGCCCGAGTCAATTCCTCCAGGGCACGCCTCTGGTCCTGGGCCAGGGCCTTGGTGGGGAAGAGGTAGAAGGCCCGCCCGCCTTTCCCTAACCCCTCCAGGACGGGCAGGTTGTAGCCCAGGGTTTTGCCGCTGGCCGTCCCCGTGGCCACCATGATGTTGTGCCCCTCCCTGGCCAGGGCCAGGGACTGGGCCTGGTGGCTATAGAGGGGCCACTGCCCCGTTCTCTCCAGGGCTTTGAGCAAAGGTGGAGGTGGCGGTGGCTCTGGCTGGACGAAATTGGGTTGGCGAGGAGGGATTAGCTCCACATGCTCTGCCTGTCCCCGGTAGCGGGGTAAACACATCAGACGCTCCAGAAAAGCCAGGGAATCCATATCTCAAAAGGCAGGCGTGACTTCTATCTCATAGTCCAGGAGCTCAGCATCGCCCCGAATGGCCTCGATGAAGTTTACCACATGGGAGAGGATTTCGTTGGCGTGCTGTCCCTGGTTGGAGACACAGCTTATTCCCAGGGTTATCCGCTGCCACAGGTCCTGGTCATCCACCTCGGCGATGGACACATTGAATCGATGCCTCACCCGGTCCACAATGGACTTGACAACCTGTCGTTTTCCTTTGAGGGACTGGTTCTCGGGCAGCCGGAGCTCCACCCTACAAATGCCCACCTGCATAGCCTTTTCCTCACACTACCAATATGATACCTAAAATGCTGAGCACCGTGCCTGTCACCAGTCTAGCAGTGATTTTTTCCTTCAGGATAAGCAGGGACATAGGTAAGGCAAAAAGGGGCGTCGTGGAGATGAGGATAGCTGTCTTGGCGGCGCCCGCATGGCCCACGGCATAGGTGAAGGAAAAGCTGCCCAGCCCAAACCCCACAAACCCCACCGCTGCCATGATAGCCAGAGCCTGTCTGCCATATCTCGTAGGATGGTAGCCCGTGGGCAGCACGCTGGCCAGGGCTATCAAAGAGAGGACGCCCGATGGGAAGCGAATAAAGTTCACCGTCACCACAGGGAGATCCTCCAGGGCCATTTTGATAATGAATGTAGCCATGGCCCCGATGAGGCCTGACCCCAGAGCCAGGGCCAGGCCCAGCCTCTTCCCGGTCTCGGCGGCGGTAACGGACGGGCCTTTTCTTCCGGCCTCGGAAACGGCGTAGACGCCGACAAGGATGAAGCCCAAACCCAACGCCGTCAGCCAGGTGATGTCCTCGTTCAGCAATAGGAAGGCCATGATCAGCGTGAATACAGTGTAGGCGCTCATCTGGGTAGGCAGGGCCCTGGCCACCCCCGCCAGCTTCAAGCCCATAGCATTCATGGTGAATCCCACTGTGAACCCCAGCACGCCTGATAAAGCTGTCAGCCCTACTATGAGAATGGGGGCATGCCAGAGGTCATCGGCCTGTCCCGAGGCCAGGAGGGCTATCCCATAGAATAGGGAGACGAAGATACCCGTGGTGGCGTTTATCACCCAGACTGGCACCCTTCGGGCCAGGGAACTTATGAAGATGCTTTGCAAAGCCCCAATGAAAGCCGCGGCTAGGCCTGCTGCCTCACCCATAGCTGCCCGCTAGGATGAAAATCCATGTCATCAAAAGCATACCCTTTTTCAAAGCACGATTAGTGCTATGCCCGATACCGTCAATGCTGTGCCGGCGATCAGGCGGGATGTTACCCTCTCCTTGCTCAGAAGAACGGCCATAGGGAGGGCGAATAGCGGGGAGGTGGAGGAGAGGATGGCTGTCTTGGCGGCTCCCGCCGTGGCCAGGGCAAAGACAAAGAGGAAGCTGCCCATACCCTGAGCGATGAAGCCAACTACACCCAGGACTGCCAGGTCCTTTTTACTCCAGCGCCTGATGTTGGGGGAGCTGTTCAGCAGAAAGGTCAGCAATACGAGAATCAAAGCGCCCGCCGGCATGCGGACAAAGTTCACCGCCACCACCGATTCCTCCTTTAAAACGATGCGCAGGACAAAGGTGGTCAGGGCCCAGATCGCCCCCGCCCCTACCGAGAGGACGATGCCCAGTTTGACGTCCTTCGCTGCCACCTTGCTCTCCTTCTGCGCGCCCCCGACCAGATAGAGGCCAACCAGCACCAGAGCCACGCCCGCCAGCATGGGCGGGGAGAAGGCCTCGTCCAGCAGGAGGAAGGCCAGGAGCAGGGTAAAGAGTGAGTAGCAGCTCATCTGGATGGGGAAGGCCCTGGCCACCCCCGCCAGCTCCAGACCTTTAATGTAGGCGCTCCCTCCCAGGACCATTCCCGTTACCCCGGACAGCACGCTGAGAGCCACCATATCCCGGGGCATGCGCCACACCTCTCCCGCTTGGCCGAAGGCGAGGAGGGCCACCACGTAGAAGAGGGAGACGAAGAGGGCCAGGATGGCGTTGAGGCTCCAGACGCTGGCCCGCATCGAGTAGGAACGAATGATGATGGCCGATACCGCTACGAAAAAGGCAGACAGAAGTCCGGCTGCTTCACCCATGTTTTACATCATGCCATGAGGAGAAAGATGCCCAAAAGACAAGACGCAGTGCCCACGGCCACCTTTCTAGTTAGTGGTTCTCTGAGAATAAGAAAAGCTAGGGGTAGCCCAAAGAGAGGCGAGGTGGAGGCCAGGATGGCCGTCTTGGCAGCTCCGGCCCTGGAAACAGCGAAGAGAAACAGAAGTCCGCCCATGACCACTCCCAGGGCAGCGGCCGCAGCAATGGCGGCTATCCCTTTCCCTCCGTATTTTCTCAAGCTCATCCCCCCACCTCTCATCCCTGCTATCAAAAGAAGAGCCGCCGCCGCTATCGGCAGCTCGACGATGCTTATGGTGATGGGGTGAAACCTCTCCAGCCCGCGCTTTAAGATGATCGTCTCCACCGCCCATAAGAGCCCGGCCAAGACCGCCAGGGACACTCCCACTTTGACCAGCGCCGGTTTTCCCTGGGGTGGCTCAGCCTCGGCATGGCGAGGAGGATGAGCTACTAGATAGATACCAACCATCACCAGGATACCGCCTATGGCCATAACGTAGCTCATGGCCTCGTCCAGAAACAGGACGGCCAAGAAGATGGTGAACAGGGGGTAAGAGCTTACCGAAGCCGGGAGGGAGCGGGAGACGCCAGCAGCCTGAAGGCTCTTCACCCAGAGAAGATCGCCCAATACTCGCCCCACGATGGCTGCAGCCAGAAGGAGGAGCAACCAGAGAAGGGTTATCTGCCAGAGCTCTCGGGCTTTGCTTGTGGCGAAGAGCAGCACGAGAAAGGGCACGGAGGCAAAGGCGAAGAGCCAGCCGGTCAGGCCTATGGCCCCCAACTTCGTCACCTGGGTGCGGAGAAGGATGCTAGTCAGGGCCCAGCTGAAGGAGGCACCCAGAGCACTGGCCTCACCCAGCATGGGTCAGTCCATAACAGTGGGAAGGACGGGGCTCGTTGGAACCCTTTCTTTTGCCCTGAGCTTGTTTAATTTTTCTCTTTGGATTTAGCGAAACAATCGCTATAATATACCGGGCGAATCCCTCGGGGAACAAAGGGCACCTCCGTGGGCGCTCCGCAGGAGGCGCACACTGCTGGATACATCTGTCTGGGAGAGCTGGAGTCATAGTTAGATCCTCCCCGACGCCGCGCCGAGCGGCAGTCCGGACAGCGTACGGGTTCATTGAGCAACCCCCTGGGCTTGTAGAACTCCTGCTCACCGGCGCTGAAAGTGAAGGTCGCTCCGCATTCGCGGCATGTCAAAGTTTTGTCCACAAAAGCCATATTATCTCTTGCTGCTTGGCGCCTCATCTCCGACAGCTACAGCAACTTTCTGCTGGCGCAACTCACTGCCTCTCAGGCTTTGGAAAAAGAGTAGCGCTCAAAAGCCGAAGATAAACTTGGCCAAACATCTTTCGGAATATTATCATAATATCTACACCATTTACAAGGACTTAGGCTGAGGGTGTTTGATAGCGGAGAGTCAAATTAGGGGAGACTCTTCTCAATGTCAATATGCGTTTCATCGCTCTGAACTTGAATAGTGAGTTCCACGGGACGGGATAGCTTACTTAATTAGTTAGCTGAAGGCATTGATGTCCAGAGCATCGCGGGCGATGAGGAGCGTCTGGATCTGAGAGGTGCCATCCCAGATGGTGGCAATGCGGATGTCCCTCAGGTAGCGCTCTACGGGGAAGTCATCGATGTAGCCATAGCCACCGTGGACCTGAAGGGCATTGTTAGCCACTCTGAAAACCACTTCAGAAGCATAATACTTGGCCTTGGAGATCTCGGTACTGGCCGAGTTTCCCTTAGTCCTGGCGTAGGCAGCTCGGTAGGTGAGGAAGCGAGCGGCCTCGGTCTCAACTATCATATCGGAGATTATCTCCTGGATTAGCTGATGTCCGCCGATGGGCTTCCCGAATTGTATACGATTCTTGGCGTATTCTACGGCAGCATCGATACAGGCCTGGGCCACGCCGACACATTGCGCGGCGCAACAAAGCCTGGCCCTGTCCAAGGCAGACATAGCAATCCTGAACCCGGACCCTATCTCTCCACCCAGGAGGGCATTCTGAGGCAGCCGGCAGCCGTCAAAGATAAGCTCGGCAGTATTGGAGCTCTGGAGCCCCAATTTGCCATGGATATCTCGAGTAGTGAAGCCCTGGGTACCCCGGTCTACCAGGAAAGCGGTTAGGCCTCGGTATCCCCTGGACTTATCGGCCTGGGCTATGACCAGGACCACCCCCGCCACTCCTCCGTTAGTGGTGAATATTTTGGTGCCGTTGAGCACCCAGAAGCCTCCATCTTTAGCGGCGATTGTCTCTATGCTAGCAATGTCCGAGCCTATATTAGGCTCAGTAGCGGCAAAGCCAGCCAAAACCTCGCCGCGGCACATCCGGGGCAGGTATCTCTCCTTCTGCTCCGGAGTCCCCCATTGCTCTATGGTTTGGCCCACATTAGCCATGTGAGTAGACATAGTTGTGCTCAGAGGTAGATTGGCCTTGCCCATCTCTTCCATAAAGATAGAGAGGCTCAGGTCATCCAGGCCCATGCCTCCGTATTCCTGGGAAATGGGTGCCCCCAGGAAGCCCAGTGGGACCATCTTCTTCAAAATCTCCCAGGGGAAACGCTTCTCTCGGGCCAACTGCCGGGATACCGGGATGATCTCTTTTTGGGCGAAATCCCGAACAGCCTGGCGTATCATGAGCTGCTCTTCCGTGAGATCGAGGTCCATATTGATGTCTCCTTCAGCAGCTAAAGAATTCCATGGGCTCCCACGAGAGAGGAGCGAGGTGAAAAAGCTGCGGCCGTGCCTCAGTGGTCACTCTAATCCCCACCAACCCAGGACGGCCCCATCCTCTCTCTTTCTTCTACTTTATGGCCCCGGCCTGGCGCAGGGCCTGGATCCTGGTCTGGGAGTACCCTAACTCTTTTAGGATGTTATTGGTGTGCTCGCCAAGCTGGGGGGTGAGGCTCCTGATGCTGGCCGGCGTCTCCGAAAGCTTCACCGCGGGCCCCACCTGTTTCACCCTCCCTTTTTGGGGATGGTCAACCTCCATCACCATCTGGCGGTGGAGGAGGTGGGGGTCTATCTCCAGTTCATCCAGGGTATTGACCTTGGCCACAGGGATATCGAACTGCCTCAGATAATCGAACCATTCGTCCCTGGTTTTGGTGCCGAAGATCCCTCGCATGATGGAGAAAATCTCTATCTTACTGGCCTGGTCGCTTTGAAGGGGGATGAGGTCCTCTCTATTCAGAGCGCGACAGAGGTTGGCCCAGAACCACGGCTCCAGGCAGCCCAGGCTGAGGTATTTGCCATCCTTGGCACGATAGACATTGTAGTATGGCTCCGTTCCTAAGTGGAAGCCCTCCTCACTCCTCATCGCCACGCTCTCATCGAAGTAGGGGATAAGGAAAGAGGAGAGCAAAGCTACCACACCATCGGTCATGGATATGTCAACAAACTGGCCTCGTCCTGTCTTCTCCCGGGCTAAGAGAGCCGCTAGGATGCCAATGACCCCGTGCAAGCCACCGCCAGCGAAATCGGCCAGCAGGTTAGGGGGGATGATGGGAGGGCTGTCCCTCTTGCCGAATAGGGAGAGAGCACCGGCAATGGATATGTAGTTTATATCGTGCCCCGCCAGGTTTCCATAGGGCCCGTCCTGCCCGTAGCCGGTGATGGCGCAGTAGATCAGTCGAGGGTTTATCTTCTTTATTGTGGCATAGTCTACGCCCAGCCGTTGAGTCACCCCGGGTCTGAATTCCTCTACTATCACATCAGCTCTCTCCGCCAGCTTGTAGAAGATGTCGCGGGCCTCTGGCACTTTCAGGTTGAGTCCTATGCTCTTCTTGTTGCGGTTGAGGGAGTTGGAAAGGGAGTAGCGATTAATGCTGCCAGGAATAGGGCCGCCGGCTGCCTCGGAGCTGCTGGCCTGATCGGCCCGGCGACCTGTGGGAGGGCCAGGTTCTTCGATCTTGATGACCTCAGCTCCCAGGTCCCCCAGCATCATGGTGCAAAAAGGCCCCGGGGCGAGGCGTGTCATATCGAGGATGGTGACCCCGTCCAGCGGCAACGTCATAGCCTTGCCTCCCGGAACAACGGCGTCAATATGTATTCCTGTGCTTCCCCCATAAGGAGACCTCCACCTTCTGGTGATTCGATGGTGAATCCTCCCATAGGTAGCGCAAGTGAGACAGAAGAACGTTAGCGATGATAAAGCACTATTCCCTTTGCTGTCAAGCAGCTGTACTTGCACTCTACGTATGAGATGGTTGGGCTTAGGGGGCCCCAATTTTGGGGTGGCAGAACGAGCAGCTCAATGCCTCGTTCCTGGCAGGCCCGCCCAAGGGCTATTTGGAACTCATTGCCCTTATCTACTCGAAGGGATGCCTACTTATCTATACAAGGCTCCAAATTTCTCTGCCCGTAGTCCTTGATGTCTGCCGATGGCGCGCATTATTTCCATCTACGCTATCATAGGTAAGAGGTGGCGGAGATGTTGTTCCAAATATCTCATCCTCTAGCCAGGTCATCAGCCCCGGCGCAGGGTGGCCGCGCCCAGGGCCGACATGGACACAGCGAAGGCCAGTAGCACCCCAAGTTCCAGGGGCACATCCTTCAGCCCCCTCCCCTCCAGCATTACCTCGCGCAGACCCCTGACAGCGTAGGTGAGGGGCAGGAAGTCGGAAGCCCACTGGAGGTAGCGGGGCATCTGGGCCACGGGCCAGAGCACCCCGGACAGAAATAGCTGGGGCATGATGACCAGGGGGATGAACTGGGTCACCTGGAACTCGTTGCGGGCGTAGGTGGATACGAAGATGCCCAGGTTCACTGACCCCAGGGTTACGATAACCTGGAATACGATGATCTGCCACAGAGCGCCGCTGTAGTTGATGTCCAGGACGTAGATGGTGAAGAGCAGGACGACAAAGGACTGGACCAGTGCGAAGAGTGAGAATCCGAACAGGTATCCCAGTACCACTTCTTCCTGCCTTACGGGCGAGGCCATCAGCCGCTCCAGGGTGCCCTGGGTGCGCTCCCGAAGAAAGCTTACCCCTGTGAGGATGAAGGCGAAGAAGAGGGCCATGGCCGCTAGGAGGGCCGGCGCCAGGTAGCTGAGAACGCCTGACCCAGCCGATTCCGGGAAGCTCGCGCCCACCAGGGCCATCACCACCGCAGGGACGACGAAGATGAGGGCCAGGGTCCTCCGGTCCCTGGCTATCTGCCGGACGATACGGAGGGCGATGGCGGCTACCCTACTGGGTGACACTTTCCTCCTCCCGACGCCGAGCAAAATAGAGGAAGGCATCCTCCAGGCTGGCCCCTATCTTTCCTACGGCCCGGATCAGCTCCTCGGGCGTGCCCTGGGCGATGACTCTCCCCGCGCGCAGGAAAGCCAGCTCGTCGCATCGGGAGGCGTCGTCCATGGTATGGCTGGATATTACCAGGGTGGCTCCCTGGTGGGTCAGATCATGGAAGTATTCCCAGAAGGTGGAGCGGAGCTCGGGGTCCAGACCCACGGTAGGCTCGTCCAGGAAAAGAAGCTTTGGCCGGTGCACCAGGGCACAGGCCAGGCTCAATCGCTGGCGCATGCCTCCGCTCAGTCTCAGCACCGGGTCACCTCGACGTTCCCACAGCCCCACTAGGCGCAATACCTCCTCCATGGCAGCCCGTCGCGCCTTACCTTGGATAAGGCCGTAGACCTGGGCGAAGAAGCTCACGTTCTCCAGAGCCGAGAGCTCCAAGTACAGGGCCGGGAGCTGGGGCATATAGCCTATGTTTCTCGCTACCTGGGGTGAAGGCGGCTGGCCCAGGACGCGCACCTGGCCCGACTGTGGCTTCAGTAGGCCCGCTAGGGTTCGGATGAGGGTGGTCTTACCGGCGCCGTTAGGCCCCAGGAGCCCGAAGCTCAGGCCTGCTGGTATCCGAAGGTCAAGCCCATCCAGCGCTCTGAAATGGCCGAAGGAGACCGCCAGCCGGCCTACCTCTACCGCAGCCGCCTTCTTTCCAGTGTCCAGATTCCCCTCTTTTACCCTAGCCCTCAAGATAAAAGGATTATAGCACCCCGTTCAGGGGCTGGGCATCCGTGAGAGAATAACCATGGCACCCGTCTGGGGGAAACCTTGCCCCCAAACCCTTGGGGACATGAGCATGGCTCTGAAGGGATTTCCGGACAATGATGGAGCCATCTTGAAACATCTCGAGGAGTGAAGGTGCTCAAAGAGCCACATCAGAACGAATAGCCAACAGCAAGCGCCGCCGCCCTGGGCTTTATAGGCAATAGAGATATGGCTCGCTATCGGCAATAAAAGGCAGAACCTTCGCCGCCGACTTCACGTTTCCGGCACCCGCCGTACGACCACCTCTGGTCAGGCTGATAATGTCCGGGCAAAGCTAGCGACTGCGACAGGTAGCCATAGCCTGTTCTAGATGCCTCAGATGCGAATCTTCTGTTTGAAGGCCCTCTGACCCCTCAGCCGCTGCTCGTTTCGCGACGGCAAGAGCCTTCGGGATGAAACGAGCGAGGAGGAACTGGGTCGCTAGTGCTCGTGACTGCTAACCAACCCCTCTCAGCTAGGGCTCAACTTTGATCCAGAGGGCATGGAGAAACCTCGCCTGCTGCTCGGCCCTGATTTTCACCCCCGTCACGACGCAGTCCCATAGCTCCACGTCCTCCATGTCCACGCCTTCTAGATTGGAGTAATTGAGCCACGTACTGCGAAAATGCGCCATAGCCAACTTCGCACCCTGCAAGTTGCAACTTGTCACCCAAGCTTTTCGAAGCTTGGTGCGGCGGAGGTCCGCATCTCTCAGGTCTGCCGATGGCAGAGCTGCCCGCTCAAGTCGAGCCATGTACAGGTCTGCCCCCCGAAGATTGGCATGACTGAATGTTGCCCGCCGCAGGTCGGCATGGCGGAGTACAGATCCCTCGAAATTACCGTCAAAGACCTTTGCCTTGCGCAGGTCTGCACCGGTCAGGTTCGTCCCTGTAAAATCGACTGGGTAGAGGTATGCTCCCCGTAGATTGATGCCGCTAAGGTCCAGACCACGCAGGTCTCTGGGCGGCAATAGGTCGTCGTACTCAACAGGAATGAATGTCCCGTACGAATCCCATTCAAACTCGCGTTCGAAATCTCTGTAGTCAGCCCACAGGGGGTTCACAGCTGCAGTGTATCCGTTCGAAAACCAATGGGGAGTCTCGCGCGCTTCCGTGGGCCAGTAATAGGGGCTGCTTGGAGGTTGCTGCCGTATTTCGAAGATATGCTCTAACTCGGCCCGAAGCAGGTTGATACCCTCGAAGTTGCGCTCTCCCTTCTGATACCTCTCTACAAGTTCCTCGGGGTACAGGGTTTTGAAACGGGTTGCAACCTCATTGGATTGCATGGCGATCCTCGTTCTCCTGGTGCTTTCTGGACTTCAGAGGTAGCAGTTCTGCCTTTCATACGGAATGGCTCCCCGGGCAGGATTCGAACCTGCGACCATGCGGTTAACAGCCGCCCGCTCTACCGTTGAGCTACCGGGGAACGCTATCTGGCTGCCCCGTCTGGATTCGAACCAGAGCTAAGGGATCCAAAGTCCCGCGTGCTACCGCTACACTACGGGGCATCCTTCATTCGTAGGCTACTGTGCCTGTTATCAGGGCCGGCAGACCTCTTACCAGGACAGATATGCGCAGCGTCTCGGCAATCTCGGCCTCGCTGGCCCCCTGGCTCCTGGCCCGCGCCGCCAGGCTCTTCACCCCATCCCGCTGCCCGATGGCGGCATCTATAGCCATGGTGATGAGAGTCTTGGTCTTGGCATCCAGGGCCCCGGGGGAGTTGGCTTTATCCATGAGCGCGCTGACTATGTTGCAAAACTCTGGGTCTTTGTCTTGGGCTGCCTTCATCCATGGCGGAATTTGTCTCATAGTTTGCCATCTCCTTATTTTGTTTTGCTCCGAGATCTGTCTTCTATGCCGAAGGTCGGGCTCGAACCGACACGGGGGTTGCCCCCCAACAGTTTTTGAGACTGTCGCGTCTACCGATTCCGCCACTTCGGCTCATCCCCGGTGCCGAGGGCCAGAATCGAACTGACGACACCGTGATTTTCAGTCACGTGCTCTACCGACTGAGCTACCTCGGCAGCATCTTGAATTGTATTCCAGGAGTCCTCAGACGTCAAGGCGGCTCTGGAAGCTCTGCTCATCGCTTCACGGGCTCGCGCCGCAACGCATAAACAGAACTAATGGTTATGATATACTTAGTTTAACACGAGATAAAAGGGATAGCATGATAGACCTATTCACACCCTTCAGAATCAAGGGGCTGGAGCTGCGGAACCGTTTCATGCGCTCCGCTACTTATGACCGCATGGCAGACGACCGGGGTAGGGTCACCGATGCCTCGGTAGCTCTATATCGCTGCCTGGCCGAGGGGGGGGTGGGGCTCATCGTCACCGGGCACACCTTCATCTCTCCCCAGGGCCAGGCTGGTGTCCGGCAATACGGAATCTACAGCGATGAGGTGATCCCAGGGTTGCGTCACCTCACCGAGGTGGTACACGCTGCAGGCGGAAAGATAGCAGTGCAAATATCTCATGCCGGCATTAACAGCCGTTTCCTTGCCAGCCAGGGCATTACAGCCCTGGCCCCCTCTCTCAAGGAAGACAGCCAGATTCCTCACCGGGAGATGACCCAGGAGGAAGTGGAGGCTACCATCGCTGACTATGGGTCTGCGGCGGCCCGGGCCAGGGAGGCGGGGTTCGATGCCGTTCAGCTCCACGGCGCTCATGGTTTCCTGATGAGCCAGTTCCTTTCGGCTCTCTTCAATCGGCGCGCCGACCGCTGGGGAGGCAGCCCCGAGAACCGTCGCCGCTTCCATATTCAGGTGGTGAAAGAGGTGCGGCACAGGATCGGCCAGGATTATCCCATTCTCATGAAGTTCGGCGTCATGGATGACCAGGGCGGTGGCACAACCCTGGAGGATGGTCTGGAGGCCGCCCGAGGGATGGTCGCCGCCGGGCTGGATGCTCTGGAGGTCAGCGGTGGTGTTGGAAGCCGTCCCACCAGGGCTGTCCCTGCCGGCATCTCGGAGGAGGAGCCTTACTTCCGGGAGCGCACCATTGCGGTGAAGAAGGCGGTGTCGGTGCCTGTGATGGAGGTGGGGGGAATCCGGAGCCTGGCCATGGCCCAGGCCATCGTCGACTCAGGCGAGGCGGACATGGTCTCACTGAGCCGTCCCCTGATCCGGGAACCCGGCCTCATCGCTCGATGGCAGTGGGAGAGTCAGGCCCCGGCCCGGTGCATCTCCTGCAGCCGCTGCTTTCGTGTAATGGAACGCGAGGGCTTCCTGGGCTGCTACCGGGAGCTCCACCCCGATGCCACAGATTGAAGAATACCCTAGGTTGAAATCGTTCCAGCGCCGGACAAGGTGGCTTGGCCTTCTATAACCCTAAGAGGCTGTGCTTGGCTAGATGAAGATAATGCTCGGAGATGAAATTCAGCGGCTTCCTGGCTATGGCGAAGTTTTCATGGAGAAGCCAAAAAACCTCCGATAGCTCCAACTTCCTGGCCCAGGGGCTATCGGCGGCCAGCTTGTAGAACCTCCTGGCTTCTTCCTCGTAATTCCTGGCACGCCTTTTCTCCTTCCCTAAGATCTCTAGCCCCGCCTTCCACTTTTGAAGAGGTGCCTCGGCTACCCTCTCCAGAGGGCCGGGCTAATCAGCGAGGTAGGAGCCAACCCCACGCAAACTAGCTAGCAGCTATCAATGATTGGTAAAGATTTGTAGTGTTTTTCTGGGATAGACTATTGACATTTACAGAGTAGCATGGTAATATTCACAGGGTTTTGGGAAAAACTTCACATAATATCCAGCCCTGGGATAGCCCCAGGGGAAAAAAGGAGGCAGTATGCGCAAGGCTGTAGTCTCAGGTATCTTCCTCGTCCTTATGGGGCTGGTGTTCATTCTGGTCTTTTCTGCCTGTAAAGGCGCTGAGGGTCCCCAAGGGCTCCAAGGGCCTCAGGGGCTACAAGGTATCCAGGGCGTGGCAGGCCCCTCGGGGCCAGCCGGCGAGAGGGTGGAACTGACGGCTCTGGAGGCCATCGCGGCGGATACCCCACCCGTGCTGGACGGCGTCCTGGAGCCCCTCTGGCTTCAGGCTACCCCTCTCCTTATAGACGTAGACAACGGGGCCAACCTGGTCGATGGTCGGACCAGTGTGGAGATGCGTGCCCTTTACGATAATGAAAACGTTTACTTCATAGCGACATGGGCCGACCCCACGGAGTCCACCCGCCGCATGCCCTGGCAGAAGCAGGCCGACGGCTCTTGGAAGAAGCTCGCCAGCAGCACCACGCATCAGGAGAACCTTTACTATGAGGACAAGTTCGCCCTGATCTGGGACATCAAGATAGCTGACTTCGCAAGTGTGGGCTGCACCGCCACGTGCCACCCTGGTGAGGAGGCCGCCAGCGGCTACGGTAGCAAGTATACTCTGAACGTCGATGGGCTGGGCGACATCTGGCATTGGAAGGGGGTACGCACAGGCTCCGTGGGACAGATAGACGATCAATACCTGGATGGCAAACGCCCCGCGGAGGCGGCAGAGGCCGGCCGCCACAGCGATCCCAAGACAGGCGGCGGCTACTCAGATAACCAAAACGCTGCCAAGACAGCCCCGCAATATGCCCTGCCTAACAACGTCAAGGCCAACCCCGGCGGCCCTTACTGGATTAAGGACGCCGAGAAAGTCGCCGTGAACGAGGCCAGCTATCAGACGGGTGACGAGGTTCCCAGCATCATCGTGGCCCCCTTTACTGGCGACCGCGGCGACCTCCCGGCTATGTCGGTCTGGAGCGATGGCAAGTGGACCCTGGAATGGTCGCGCAAGCTGACTACAGGCTCCCAGTATGACGTCCAGTTCAGCGACCTGGCCAAGGCCTATCCCTTTGGCCTGGCCGTCTTCGACAATGCCCAGGTCAACCACGCCTGGAGCCCGGGCGTCTACACCTTGAAGTTCACTCCTGCGGTGGCGCAGGGTCCGGCCTTCCCACCGACCATCCCCGCCAACCACGCCGGCCGCACTACCTGCGCCATATGCCACGCCACTGGCGTTGGCGGCGCTCCCCAGTTCGCGGCCGCTCCCGACCACACCAAGGTCATAGACGCCATAGACACCTGCCAGGCCTGCCACAAGGGCCCCTAACCGTCTAAACCTGCGGCGGAGGAGAGGGGAGGGCTATTTGCTCTCCCCTCTCTCTGTTGTCAGGACAGGAATAGCCTTGCCGGGCGTCTCTCTAAAGTAAAGCCTGCAGGCCCCGCGCTTCCATTGTAGCGGTTTAAGCGATAAGCTGTAGTGATTTCAGCGACAAACTATTGACATCCTCAGAGTAACGTGATAACATTCACACGGTTTTAGGAAAAACTTCACATAATTTTTACCCCTGGGGTAGCTCCGGGGGAAAGAAGGAGGCAATGTGGGCAAGAAGGCGGCTCTCGGTCTCATAGTAACGGTCCTCTCGGTAGCACTTCTCTTATCCTTCGCAGCCTGTAAAGGCCCTACAGGCCCGGAGGGGCCACAAGGTATTCAGGGCGTAGCAGGCCCCACAGGCACCAGCATTGGCACCATAGAGGGCAAGGTTACTGCTCTGGCAACGGGCAAAGGTGTTGAGAAGGCCTCTGTAACGACCAATCCTGTAACGGTTTCCGCTACAACGGACGCCGATGGTAAGTATAAAATAGAGAACGTTCCGATAGGGGGCTATTCCATCAAGGCAACGGCGGCGGGCTATAACGCAGCGAGTTCCCAGGCATCTATCACTGCAGGGAAGTCCGTCACCGCCAACTTCGCCCTCGCAGTCGAGGAGCCTTTCGCCCTGGCCAAGGTCAGGGCAGTGTCTTTCCGTACCAACGATGGGGAGAAGTACCCCGCAGGGACGCTGCGTTTGACGACTCATTATCTCTTCGATAAGACGCCGACGATGACTCACAATGAGAACGATATTGTTACCTCCGGACTCCCCAATGTGGGCGTAGGCTCCTACGTATATTTGGAGGGGAGAGAGGCAGACCACGCTGACAAGGCGCTGTCTGGCTGGGAGTGGAGCGTTGTCGGCCCGGGCGAATCCACGGTGACTGTGGAGAATCCGACTTCCCGAACGCCCAGGTTCATGGCCAGCAAGACAGGCAAATATGAGGTTAAAATAAGCGCCACGAATGCGGACGGCGTGAAAGCCTCCAGCGAGCTGGTGGTCTTCGCCGGCACTTATGTCGGCCAGGCGGTCTGTATCACCTGTCACAGCGGGAGCGTCATGCCCGATGTCTTCGCCGAGTTCCAGCAGACAGGCCACACCACCAAGCTCATAAACACCTACGCTAGCTACTCTCCGACCAGCGACTACTGCATAGGCTGCCACACCACGGGTTATAATGAGTCAGACAAGGCGGGCGGCTTCGATGACCTGGCCAAGCAGGCTGGCTGGGATTCGACCAAGGAGAGCCTCACCGCCTGGCTCAAGAACAACAAATGGACCGTTGACCAGATTATGAACTCTATCATGGGCAAGCTGGCCAACGTCCAGTGCGAGGCCTGCCATGGCCCCGGTCAGATACACGAGGCGATACTCACTGCCAAAGAGACTACGGCTCTCATGCAGCCCGGCGTGTGCAGCCAGTGCCATCCACAGGAGGCCCAGTGGCGTAACTCCGGACACTCCAACACTGGCTCCGTCCAGATGCATATGGCGGAGGGCACTTCCTGCGTAGAATGCCACACCGGACAGGGATTCGTGGAGGTGAAGATACGGGGCAATGCTCCTGTATTCCCGAGCCAAGCGACCGCGGAGCAGCCGGCTACCCTGGCTGAGCCCAGCCAGCAGGCTCCCGTGGCCTGCGCCGCCTGCCACGACCCTCACGCCTTCCCCGAACCCTTCAACAAGGGCACTGCCGATAAGCCCAACATAGCCTCTCTCCAGTTGAGGGTGTATGGCAATGTAACTATGCCCAACGGGGCAACTGTCAATGCTCAAGAGTCCGCCGTCTGCGTGAGCTGCCATGCCAACAAGCGGGACCTGGCTTACAAAGCGAACTACCTGGCGGGCAAGAATAGCCGGGGCCCCCACGACAACGCCCAGGCAGACAGCTTCTATGGCGTAAATGCCGCCGCCTTCGACTTCGGCGGTTCCCCCTACTCCAGCTCGCCTCATAAGGCGGTGGTGACGGAGGGCTGCATCCAGTGCCATATGGCTCCCAATCCCCCAGCGCCGGCGGGCGCTGTGGCCGACGGCGTAAAGGTTGTTAGCTCCCACGGTGCTCTGGTGCTCTACACTGCGGGCGACCACACCTGGAGCATGAGTGGCGCTTACGGAGATACGACTATAGAGAACATTGGGGCTTGCACCGGGTGCCACGCGGGCCTGACTACCTTCAACCGACCTGCCTACGGCGACTACGATGGCGATGGCGTGGTGGAGGGCATCCAGGACGAGGTAACGGGCTTGCTGAAACTGGTGGCTGCTCAGTTGCCTGTGAACGCTGCGGGCACGCGCTTGGCGCCGAACGCGGCCGGAGTTACGGAGCTCCAGCGCCAGGTGATGTGGAACTACGATCTCATCAACAACGATGGCAGTTTGGGAGTGCACAACGCCGCCTACGCGGTGCAGGTGCTCCAGAGGACATACAAGCAGATTACGGGCAACGACGTGCCCGGGGCTACCATTCGCTGAGATCATAGACGGAGAGCAGAGCGGGCGGGCCGATTCATCGGCCTGCCCGCCTTCTTGTTCTGCTATAATGGCTACAAAAACCTGGAGAAGAGCATGCAGCGCCAGGAAGCCGTGGCCTCCATCCAGGCCAAGGTGAAGAATCAGAACACCGTAAAGCATATGCTGGCCACGGAGGCCATAATGATGGCTCTGGCTCGCCGCCTGGGGCAGGATGAGGATGCCTGGGGGCTGGCCGGCCTCGTCCACGATATAGACCTGGAGCTGATCCAGGGGGATATGCAAACCCATAGTCGGAGCAGCGCTGAGATGGCCCGGGAGATGGGCGCCTCTGATGAGATATGCCAGGCCATCCTGTGCCACAATGAGGCCCACGGTATCTCCCGGCAGAGCCTCATGGACAAGGCCCTGTGGTGCGCCGACCCCCTCACCGGGCTGATAGTGGCGGGGGCCCTGGTGCGGCCTGATAAGAAATTGGCAGGCCTGGACGTGTCCTCCCTGGTCAAGCGCTTTGGGGAGAAGCGCTTCGCCGCCGGGGCTAGTAGAGAGCAGATAGCATCCTGCGTAAAGATCGGGCTGGAGATGGAGGAGTTCCTGTCCCTGGGTCTGGAGGCCATGAAGGGCATTGCCCCCGAGTTGGGCTTGTAGGTCGGGCGTGTGCTCATCGGTGTCATTCTGAGGAGTCCGCCGCAGGCGGGCGACGAAGAATCTCAGATTCCTCGTCCTTCTGCGAAGGACTCAGAATGACAACAGCTTTGTCAGGTTACAGTGAAGGTGGAGCCACTCTCTGTCTTGGTCACCTCGATGCGTACCGGGAAGGCCTCTTTCAGCTCCTCGATGTGGGTGATGACCAGCACTTTCTCGAAGTCGTCCTGGATGGAGGTTATGGCCTCCACGATGCTGTCTCGGCCAGCGCTATCCTGAGTGCCGAACCCCTCGTCGATGATCAGGATGGGGAGGGGTGCCCGAGCACGGCGGGCCAGGAGGCGGGAGAGGGCGATGCGCAGGGCCAGGTTGATGCGGAAGGCCTCGCCTCCGCTGAACATCTCGTAGTTGCGAGTCCCTAGCTCGTCGGCGATGAGGATGTCCAGGGTCTCTATAGGCTCTCCCTTCCCTGCCCTCCGGGGCCTCTGGGCCTCTAGCGTGAGGAACATCCGCCCCCCCGTCATCCGGGTCAGAAGCTGATTGGCTTCGGCCTCTACTTCGGGGAGAGCAGATTCGATAATGAGGGCCGGGACTCCTCGGTGGCTGAAGGCTAGGGCCAGCTCCTCATAGATATCCTTCTCTCGAGAGACTAGGTGTAGCTCCCTCTCCTTTGAGGCCAGCATTCCTTCCAGGGCTAGGCATCGCTCAAGTTTTTGCTGGGCAGCGCCCAGCCGCCGGTCCGCCGCCTCCTTTTGGCTGGAAGTTTCTTTAAACGTTGCCTCAGCCTGGCGAAGCTGCGCCGAGGCCTGGGGCAGGCCCTGTAGTTCCTGGCGTAGCTCTTCGATTCTTTGAGCTAGGGCGCGAAGAGAGCTGTCCAGCGCCTCGGCCAGGCTTCGAGCCTGGGCCAGGGCGGCTTCCTCTTGGGGGATAAGCTTCTCGGCTTCCCTCAGTCGCATCAGGTGGGCTTCATAGGGAGTCAGCTCCCGAATACGGCGCTGGGCCTGGAGATGCTGGGCCTCGTCATAGCCCAGCTCGGCCATCTCCTGCCCCAGCCTTTGTAGCTCCTGGCGCTCCTGGTGGGCGAAATCCTGCGAGCCCAACCTGGCTCTCATCGCTTCCAATAAAGGGCGGTGTGCCTCCGTAGCCTCTCTGGCCGCCACGGCTTGGGCCACGTCTTTTTTCAGGGAGGCGTCTCTGGCTTGGGCTCGTGCCGTCTCCTGCTTTAGGCGAACCTCCCCATTCTCCACCTCCTCTTTCAGGGCCATCAGCTCCCTTCCCTTCTCAAGGATGGCCTCTTCTGCCTCCTTGAGGGATCGCTCCTGCCCCAATATCTCATCATGGAACAAGGCCTGAAGGCGTGCTCTATCCTCCTTGGATAGGGGCCGCTGGCACAGGGGGCACAAAGCCTCCTCGGGCTTCAGCATGTCCAGCTTGCCCTGGAGGTCGCTGATCTCATCCCGCGCCTTATCACCCCGAGACTGGAGGCTCTGGATTTGAAGGGCGAGGCCGGAGGCCTGCTGTCTTTTTGCTTTCAGCCCCTCTTCCTGCCTATATAGGGCCTCCAGGTGTTTGGCTATCTCTTTCAACTCTTTCTGCGCCACCTCCAGGCCTGATACCTGCGCTTCCAGCTTGTCCAGCTCGGCCTGGGCCAGTCTTTCCTGGGTGGCCAGGTCGCTCCTGATTCGCTCCACCGCTGCCTGGAGGCTGGCGTGACGCTCTCTCAAGCTCAGGAGCGTATGGAGCTTGTGTCCCAGTTCGTCGTTGGCTTGCCTCAAAGAAACTAGCTCTCGGTATCCTGTCTCCACCTCCTGAGCCTGGGAGAGGATGCCCTGGTATTCCTGCATTTGCTGGAGGTGGCGATGAGCTTGGCTCTCCCAGGAGCGGCACTCAGCTTCCTTTTGGGTCCTCTCGCCATCCAGTTGGCCCAGTTCCTGCCCTTTTATCTCCAGTTCCATCGCCGACCGGCGGAGGTTATCCACGTTTCTCTCCTGGACCTGGCGGCGGCTCTCCACAGCCTCCAGGAGGGCTTGGGCCTCCTGAAGCTCAGCCTCGTAGTTGGCTTTCAGGGCCAGCTCCCGGCTCAAGCTTTCAATCTCACGTTTCAGCGCCTCCTCCTCAGCCTCCCGCAGTTTGAGGTGGTCTTTGGCCATGGCTTCCAGCCTGTCGTAGAAGCCGAGGCCCAGGATGTTGCTCAGGATGTCCTTGCGCTGGGCGGGGGGTCGGTGGGTGAACTCATCGGCCCTCCCCTGGAGGAGGAAGGCGCTGTTAATGAAGGTGTCGTAGTCCAGGCGCAGGATTTCCAGGAGGATCTGCTGCGTTTCTCGGAGGCTGTTGCCGGCGATGGAGCGGAAGCCTCCGTTATGGGCTACCTGGAGTTCTAGGAGGCTCTGGCCTGGCTGGCCGGGGCGGCGGCCCCGGGCGCGCTTGCGCAGGACTCGGTAGCGCTCCTTTCCCTCCAGGAACTCTATCTCTACCTCCATCTCCCCTTGGCTATAGTGTATGAGGTCATCGTCGCTGGCAGCCCGGGACTTTCCCCACAGTGCCCAGGTCATGGCCTCCAGGAGGGCGGACTTGCCGTGGCCATTGTCGCCGCAGAGGCAGGCCACGTGGACGCCCTCCAGGTCGAGGGTGGGGACTCCCTCCCGGTAGCACATGAAGTTGCGCAGGGAGAGCCTGAGGGGGATCACAGCTTTATTTCCCGGCCCAGCTCAGGGATGCGAACTTCTATGCCTGTGCCCGCCAGTTTTTCCCCGAAAATCTGTGGTTTCTCCGTATGAATAGGTAAAACTACTTGTGGGTGGATGTCTTTTATCATTTGGATAAGCTCCGGCCCGCTGGCGTGGCCCGAGGCATGAATATAGATGGGCTCATGGTGAGGCGCGTTGATGTGGAAGCGTTCTAGCCAGCGCTTCAATCTCGCCTCGTCCAATTTCATTTCTTCGTTGAAGGGTTCGCTCCGGGCCCCAATGAAAACACTTCCAGATGGTGGCTCCAAATCGATTAGCTCGTTGAAGTCGAAGAAGTCCATGTGGACAATGTATTGAGTGGGATTTTGGCGGATCTCATAGGCCCTCACCCCTCTATCGTAATGTTCGGTCCTGATGGTCGAAGCGTCCCCACGGCTCCACTTTGTGCTGAATCCTATCGCATATTTGTTGCTCACATAGTCCTGCTTGCTATAGAGCATACTCTCTTTTCTTTCCAGATAGACCCGCACGCTCTTTTCCGAAAGCACGTCGGTGATTCCGGACTCAGGAAAGTCCTTGAGCTTGTTGAGCAAATAGGCAAGCTTGGGGGAGATAACCAGGGTGCGTCCCGTCTGCTCTGCCACAGTTTTCAGTGTTTGGTATCTGGTGGTATCTTTCCAGGCAAATCCAACCATAACTAAGCCAGCGCTACTAGAGACTAGTTTTCTGCACCCTTCTTCAACATTCAACTCGCTGTCTGGGGCGTCATCGTCTATTCTCGTGCCCTCGGTTATTAAAATATTTGGCCTTAGATTTCTCACTTTCTTCCAAAAGCCCTCGGTGTAATCGTTTCTGCGTCCGTGAAATCTCAAGTCTCCGGTATACAGCACACGCTGGCCATCTGACAGGCTGAGCAAAAACGATGCACCTCCAGGAACAGAATGATCGACAGGAATGGCTTCGACCAAGATGTTTCCTATACTTATCGGTCCAGCCAAGGTGTTAAATTGGCGCGGGCGTGGCTCACCTGAAGTGAGGTCGAAGGCTCCTGGGAAAAATGCGGTTTTGCCTGTGCGCTTAAGGCTTTTGCCTTTTGCGGCTGTGAACTCGTACTCGAATCCGCCTCTGCCCAGGTCTTCCGCAACCTCTATGGTAGCTTTAGTTATCTCGGTGCAAAAGATGGGAATCTTTTCGTCCAATAGGGAGATGTGCTTGAAGTGATCCTCGTGGGTGTGTGAGAGGAGAACAGCATCAACGAAGGGTTTACCATCTCTTTCCCTTATTATTTCGTCATAGCTCTTGACATTGGTCTCCCAGAGCGAACTGTCGCCCATGCCATGCTCTTTTAGTACCTCGTCGATGCCTTCGACCTTCAGGAGGTCTGACCTATATATGCCGTCCACTCTGGGTACTATCCCGAGCCTGAGCTGGTCTCGAAGAGCGTTATTGGTCCTGGGTTGCAAAAACTCTTCGTAAAAATCCCCCATTCTGTGGAAGGAGATGCCGAAATCGAGGAAAAGCCTGGTTTCAGCGTCTTCTATCAGCACTTTGTTGCCCCCCACCTCTCCCACCCCGCCGTAGAAGGTCAGCGAAGTCACGGCATCGTCTCCTGGCCGATGGCTTCCTGGATGAGTCGCTCACCGTATTCCTGGAGCGTTTGCGCTCTCTCCGGGGCTGTGCCCCTGACCTCCAGGTAGTGGCGCAGGGCCACCGCCGGCGTCAGCCCTGGGCCCGGCTCCAGCCCGCGCCTGGGCCGGCCAGTCGACTCCACCTCCCAGGCGATGGCGGCCACGAAGTGGGCGGGGGCCAGGGCCTTCCTCAGGGCCGATTCGTCAATGAGATGGCGGTCATCCTCGGCCACCTTTATCTTCAGGCGGACGATGGCATCCTCTATCTTGTAGCGGGCGATGGCTCTGAGGAGGGCGTCAGTGGGGCTGGGAGGAATAGCATCGGCTTCTATGGTGAGGAAGGGTCGGGACTCCACGGGGTGGAAGCTCCACTCGGCGCGCCTGCCTGCTGGCTTCGATGGGTCTATCTCCACCAGGCAGAAGCCCTTGGCCTCTCCCTCCTCACTGAAGTCTATGGCCTGGAGGCTACCGGAGTAAACGATGGGGGGGGCCTCGGAGAGGGCCTGGTGGCGATGGATGTGGCCCAGGGCTACGTAGTCCAGGTAGGGGTGATAGAGGCTGCTCTTGAGGAAGGCGATGTCGTGCCCCAGCATCATGCCACGTTCCGAGCCGAACTTCGCCGAGTCCACGTGGAGGTGGCTGGACAGGACGGCGGGGATGTCCTCCCGCAGGTTTCGATATTCCTCTTGGAGCCAGGCGGCTACGATGTCTCTGGCCCTCTGGTTCATCTGGTCCAGGGGCAGGTTCTTGTGCTCCTCTTTTGCCAGGAGGGCGCGGCGCTGTGCCCAGGGCAGGGCGATGACCTGGAGGGGGCCACTGTGGGTCTGGAGGAGGTAGGTGCCGGGGCGGGAGGCCACGGTTACGTTCTCCAGGGCCAGGGTGTGGCCCTTCGACGAGCTCAGGACAGCGAAGATCTCCATGGTGTGGGCGCGGGAGGGGGAGGCGGGGAGGTCGTGGTTGCCGGCCAGGAGGAAGACGTGGATGCCGGAGGAGGCGAGCCTGGAGATGCGGCGGGCGAACTCCCGCTGCTGGGTCTGGGAGGGGTCGCGAGATTTGTAGGCGTCGCCGCAGAAGAGGAAGACGTCGGCTCTCTCCTGGAGGGCGAAGTCCACGGCTTCATCCAGGGCGGAGAGGGCGTCCAGGAGGCGGGTGTTGAGGCCGGTGGCCGGGTCTATGCGGCCATAGGTCTCCACGCCCAGGTGAAGGTCAGAGAGGTGGAGGAGTTTCATGTTTGATTGTTTTTATTTTTTGGTGGCCGATGGAGTCTGTCAAGCGGCTGATTAGGTTCAAGGGGAGGTCGGCCTTGGGGCTGGGGCGGTGCCAGAATTCAATCACAGGCCACATTGGAGTTTCCGTTTTTTAACCTTACCCTTTTGTGCTTTCCGAGGGGCTTGGCCTGCCTGGCCTGGGGCGATGATGGCGAGGCTGTCCGGGATGGATTCGGCAGGCTCTCCGCGCACGGAGTCCGCTCCGTTCCGAGAGTCCGCAGAGCGGACAAGGCGGACATCACGAGGTGGAGGTAGATGCTGGGCCGGTATGTAATAATCATAGGGCTAGGCGATGAGCGGGTCAATGGCCACAGGTCTCCCCCGATATATCGGGGCAGGTCAGAGGGATGGAGGAGGCAGATCATTTTCGAGATATTTACTCCGCCTTCGGTTCAAAGAGAACTTTTTGTAGGCGCACTGGCGGGTACGCTAACCGCTTATTTGATCGTCGTTTTCGAAGAGGAAGAATTGAACTTGACCAATGCATCCCAATCTATTTTCCCATCCGTGACGAAATTCTTGCTGAATTCGACGGTGAACCTGTTCACTATTTGAGCGTACTCGTTGAAGAATTCTGCATTCCTCTTTCTGGCCGTATATCCCAGTGGCTTGATAATCTTTAGATAGAGGTCTTTGTTACCCGATATGAATTCCCAGAACTTTTGACCACAGTATTTGTAGTAATCACCCTTATCAGGATTATTATCACGGCCGTAGCAGCATCCATTAGCTGCCACAATTCGAATCTCGGAGTTTCCTGTTCGAAGAGCCCGCTTCGCCTTGTTGAAATCGTCTTTCATTTTTCTAATCTGACTACTATTGCCCCAATTGGGCCCTGATTTTATTGCCACTATATATCGTGTACCACCTTTATCGAATTCCAAATCAATTCCTTCTGTCGAGGACTTCCAGCCTCCATATACCCGTCGATTAATGAAAACGGCTAGTCCTTCCAGGAAGTTCCCGAATAGGGCCTCTTCCTGTGACGATAAATGGGCGTCAAGCAGCATTTTCACTAAATCCTGGGCAAGTAGTACATTCTTGGCCTTAAAGAGGTAAGGATTCTTCCTTCTCAGAATCTGACTCAATCTCAGGCCCCGCAGACTCTGTAGTCTACTTGAATGGAAGCCGCCGATATTTTCCTGAACGTAAGCCTTTACATCATCGATCTTTATCGGGTTCATAATTTTTCCTATTTGCGCTATTTCCATTCCTTTGGTTCACGTGAGTCTCATAGGTAACTGTGCGTCACTAAGTGGAGTCCCTTTCAATCGAGCCTTGGCCCTCTCTGTGGATTCAATTGCCAGATCATAATACTGCTCCATTGCCTCAATGCCCATGTAATATCTCCGTAGCTGGATGCAAGCTAAGGCTGTTGTTCCAGACCCCATAAATGGGTCTAGCACTATGTCGCCTTCTTGAGTAAACAGTTTGATGAACCAAGTTGGCAGGGTGATCGGAAATGACGCGCTATGTTTGCGGTTGGAGCACTCTGTAGCGAGATGCAAGACATTAGTTGGGTAGGCAAAATCCCTCCCGATCCAGTGAGAAACATTCTTGCCAAAACCGCTACCCACATGGGACTCATCGCGGATGCGGTCGGTCTGACTAAGTGTTGCGAGACGCTTTGTTGCCCAATCGCCCATTGGCACTGCAACTGCCTCTTGGAACATCTTAAACTGCTTTTGCTTTGTGAAGTGCAAACAACGCTCCCAGGCATCTCTGAAGCGGTTAGGCCACTTGCCAGGGTAGCAGTTTTTCTTGTGCCAGATGTATTCCTCTGTCCAAAGCCATCCTTCTTTCTTCATGGCTAGGATTAGCTCTAGCACATAGGTCTGCCGCTCACCGTTGCTCGCTCGCTCTTTAATGTTTAGGACAAACGAACCTTCCGGTTTGAGGACACGCTTTAATTCAAGTGAAATGGGAAGGAACCATTCTACATACTTGTTAATTGGAACCCCTGTATAGGTCTTTTTTCGGTTATCGGCATACGGAGGTGATGTGAATACCAAGTCAATGCAAGCATCGGGGAACGTTCTGAGGACTTCAAGGCAGTGTCCGCAGATGATTCTATCGAGTTCCAATGTGCTATCGTTCATAGGCACTCTGAAAGTGTAGCACCTACAATGATTTGTCCAAGCCTATCGCAAAGCTTGCTGTTGGTGCAAGGATGTCTCAACAAGCTCTTTCCCACCCCTCTCGCAACAGTATTGAGGCTAACTCATTAGCCTGATCTACTGAGATGACGTGTTCTGCTACAAAGTCCCCCCATAGTAGTCTCCGGCAGGCTATATGTCCTCCAATATCATCGCCCTCGGCGACTAGCTCTACAGCCAAATTCCCGCAAATCAGTTTTTCAAGGACTTGCCCCATTGCTACGCCTCCTTTTAAACTATTGTTCCTCGCTCGCGGAATTGACAAAGCTTCTACCGTCGCTTTGCCAGCTATCTAAAACTCTCTCACTCGTGCATCTCCATGAGCGCGCCGTGGGCGTCCCGGGGGGAGGGCTGCCTCTTCTCACTCGAACCCCAGGAATTTGGTCGCCCCGGGGGCCAGCACGGCGAAGTCTTCCCCCTCCAGCTTGGCCCGGAGGACATCTGCCAGCCTATCGATGGGGGCCCGAAGCTGGCGCAGGCTGTCCCGGTCCCGGATGGTGACGGCGTTGTCCTCCAGGGTCTGGAAGTCGATGGTGACGCAGTAGGGGGTGCCGATCTCATCCTGTCGGCGGTAGCGCCGGCCGATGCTCTGAGCATCGTCGAACTGGGCCATGAAATGTCTCCGCACTGTAGCATACACCTCCCTGGATTTCCCGGCTAGCTTCTCGTTACGGGAGAGGGGCAGCACTGCCACCTTGATGGGGGCCAGGGCCGGGTGCAGGTGGAGCATCGTTCGCAGCTCCCTGGCCCCGGGGTCGGCCTCCTCGGCGTAGGCATCCAGTAGGAAGGCCAGCATTGCCCTGTCCACGCCGCCGGAAGGCTCGATGACGTAGGGGAGGTAGCGCTCTTTCGTGTCCTCGTCGAAGTAGGCCAGGTCCTGACCGCTGAACTCCTGGTGGCGGCGCAGGTCGAAGTCGCCCCGGTTGGCGATGCCCTCCAGCTCGCTCCAGCCTATAGGGAAGAGGTACTCAATGTCGTGGCAGGCCCTGGCGTAGTGGGCCAGCTCGTCGGGGGTGTGCTGGCGCAGGCGGAGGTTCTCCTTCTTCATGCCCAGGCCCAGATACCAGTTGAAGCGAGCCTCCAGCCAGCGCTGGAGCCATTCATCGGCGGTATCCGGCTTGACGAAGTATTCGATCTCCATCTGCTCGAACTCCCGGGTGCGGAAGGTGAAGTTGCCGGGGGTGATCTCGTTGCGGAAGGCCTTGCCGATCTGGGCGATGCCGAAGGGGAGCTTGCGGCGGGATGTCATGAGGACGTTCTGGAAATTGACGAAGATGCCCTGGGCCGTCTCGGGGCGGAGATAGACCACCGAGGCGCTGTCCTCCAC
>JACQUD010000046.1 GCA_016210485.1 Chloroflexota bacterium
GTATTAAGATGATAGATCAAGTACAGATAGTAATAAAAAGTGGTAATGGAGGCTCAGGAGCAGTAAGCTTCCGTAGAGAGAAATTTGTTCCTTTTGGTGGTCCTGATGGTGGAGATGGAGGGAATGGAGGGAATATATGGATTGAGGCCAATAATAGTTACTCAACTCTTACAAATTTCCGGTTTCGAAAGCACTTCCAGGCAGAGGCTGGTGAAGCAGGACAAAAAGCGAAAAGAAGAGGGAAAACAGGACAGGATTTGTATATCTTAGTACCTCCAGGTACTCAGATTTGGAAAGAGGCTGAGCAGGATTCTTTATTAGCAGATCTCTCTTCCCCCAATGATAAAATATTAATAGCTAGAGGTGGTAGAGGAGGATGGGGAAATACTCATTTTGCTACCTCTACAAATAGAACACCACGTTTTGCTTTAAAAGGAGAACCTGGCGAAGAATATCGATTACGTTTAGAGTTGAAATTGCTAGCAGATGTAGGTATTATAGGACTTCCTAATGTAGGAAAATCTACATTGCTTTCTCATATCTCAGAATCTCAACCCAAGATTGCTGATTATCCCTTCACAACTCTGGAGCCCATGCTAGGAGTTGTAGAGATAGACACTAATACTTTTGTTGTTGCCGAGATACCTGGTCTAATTGAAGATGCGCATAAAGGGAAAGGGTTGGGTTTTACCTTCCTCCGTCATATTGAACGAACTCATTTACTTCTTCATTTAGTAGATGGGACTTCTCCTAACCCCGAACACGATTTGGATACAGTAAATCAAGAACTATATCTTTTTCAATCTTCTCTGAGAACTAAATCCCAAATCCTGGTAGTCAATAAGTTGGACCTCCCTGAGGTAAAGGCTCGTCAGAAGGAGCTAACTCGGAAGCTACAACCTCGAACTACTCACCTATTTTTTATCTCGGCAGCTACTGGAGAAGGAATAGAGGCGCTTCTCCAAACTATCTGGCAAAAGCTTCAAATTCAAAGACAAAGTAAGATAGAGCTAGCAGGATCAGGGAAAGTATTCCGTCCTAGATCTCAGAGACCTCTAAGTATCAGAAAAATAGACAATGTTTATGAGGTATCCGGTAAAGGAGTGGAGCGCCTGGCTCTTATGGTAGATTTCGCCTATCCGGAGGCCAGAAGATATTTTCTGCTTCAACTTGGACGGCGAGGGGTTTTGAAAGTGCTGCTCCGGGCTGGGGTGCAGCCAGGAGATAAGGTCCGCTTCGGCTCTGTGGAAATAGAGTGGGAATGACGCAGAAGCTGGGGATCCTGGGTGGTACCTTCGACCCCGTCCATCTGGGGCATCTCATCATGGCTCAAGAAGCGCAACGTTTGCTTATCCTGGAACGCATCCTTTTTGTGCCTGCGGGACAGCCCTGGCTGAAGGCGAGCCGATCTATTACCTCGGCTCAGCACCGGCTGGAGATGCTGCGCCGTGCTCTGGCTTCCAATCCCACCTTCCAACTTCTCACCCTTGAGATAGACAGGCTCGGGCCGTCCTATACTGTGGATACGTTGGTGCAACTTCGGCGGGAGTTGGGGGATGAGGTTGAGCTTTACTTCATCCTGGGCCAGGATGCTCTTGCTGACCTGTCCCGGTGGCACCGGCCTAGGCAGCTTCTGGAGCTTTGCTATCTGGTGGCCATGCCTCGCCCCGGCGCGGCGACTCTGGATATGGAGTGTCTAGAAGCAGCTCTCCCTGGTCTGAAAAAGAAGGTCATTTATCTGGAGAAGGCCCACCAGGTAAGCATCAGCGCCTCAGAGATAAGGGAGAGGGTAGCTTGTGGAGAGGAGATCAGCCATCTGGTGCCGGAGGCAGTAGCGGAGTATATCAAGGAAAAGGGGCTTTACCTTATGCCCTAGATATCCAGGTTTCTTACTTCCTGGGCGTGAGCCTTGAGAAATTCTTTGCGACAGGACACGTCATCCCCCATCAGCTCATAGAAGAGGCGGTCGGCCTTGGCGGCGTCCTCTACGGTGACCTGGAGCAGGAGCCGCTTCCCAGGGTCCATGGTGGTCTCCCAGAGCTGCTGCGGGTTCATCTCCCCCAATCCCTTATAGCGCTGGATCTCGGGCTGTTTCTTGTCTGAAGCCCCCTTGAGGAATTCGTCCCTTTCCCGCTCTGAGTAGGCCCAGCTCTCTTTCTTTTCCGCCACTATCCTGTAGAGCGGTGGCTGGGCGATGTATATGTGGCCGGCGTCGATGAGAGCCGACATCTTGCGGAAGAAGAAGGTGAGGAGAAGGGTGCGAATGTGGGAACCATCCACGTCGGCATCGGTCATGATGATGACCCGATGGTAGCGGAGCTTGGCCAGATTCAACTCTTCCAGGCCGGCGCCCAGGGCGGTGATGAGGGCCCGGATCTCCTCGTGGCCCAGCATCTTCTCGGGAGTAGCCTTCTCTACGTTGAGGATCTTGCCCCGGAGGGGAAGGATAGCCTGGAAGCGGCGGTCCCTACCCTGCTTGGCCGAGCCTCCCGCCGAGTCTCCCTCCACAATGTAGATCTCGCACTGGGCGGGGTCTCTCTCCGAGCAGTCGGCCAGCTTGCCGGGGAGGGTGCCGCCATCCAGGGCACCTTTGCGCAGGACCAGGTCCCGGGCTTTCCGAGCGGCCTCCCTGGCCTTGGCTGTAGTTAAGCACTTTTCCAGGATACCCCGGGCTTCCTGGGGGTGGTCCTCAAGATACAGAGCGAGGCCCTCGCCCACGGCGGACTCCACCTGGCCTTTGACTTCCTGGTTCCCCAGCCGAGCCTTGGTCTGCCCCTCGAACTGGGGGTCCAGAAGCTTGACGCTGATGACTGCGGTCAGCCCCTCCCTTACGTCCTCTCCGGTGAGGTGGAACTCGCTATCCTTGACCAGCTCCAGCTTGCGAAGAGAATCGTTGAGCACCCGAGTCAGGGCGGAGCGGAAGCCGGTCAGGTGGGCCCCGCCGTCTTTGGTATGGATACAGTTAGCGAAGCTGAGGGTGTTCTCGGCGTAGCCATCGTTATACTGGAAGGCCACTTCTACCTCGGTGCCATTGGCCTGGCGGGAGACGTAGAGAGGGTTGGGGTTAAGGACGGTGCGGTGTCGGTTCAACTGTCGGACGAAGCTGACGATGCCCCCTTCGAAGTAAAAGGTCATCTCTCCGGCCTCGGGGTGCTCCCAGCGACAGCATATCTCCAGGCCTTTGTTGAGGAAAGCCATCTCCCGAAAGCGCTGGAGTAAGGTCTTCACATCGCACCGGATATCTCCGAAGATCTCCAGGTCGGGGGAGAAAGCGATGGTGGTCCCGGTGTCCTGGGCAGCGCCCACAGCCTGGGGAGGCCCTTGAGGGATCCCTCGGCGGTACTCTTGGCGGAAGACCTTGCCTTCGCGGCGGACATCGGCCACCATCCATTCCGAGAGGGCGTTGACTACGGAAGCGCCCACCCCGTGGAGGCCTCCGGATACTTTATATGTGCCCCCACCGAACTTGGCCCCGGAGTGGAGGATAGTGAGCACCGTCTCCAGCGCCGAGACCCCTGTCTGTGGATGCGTCTCCACCGGGATGCCCCGGCCATTGTCCTCCACAGTTACCTTTCCATCTTGGTGGAGGGTTACCACGATACGGGTGCAATAGCCAGCCAGGGCCTCGTCCACGCCATTGTCTACGATCTCCTGGACGAGCTGATGGAGGCCCGTCTGGTCGGTGGAGCCGATATACATGCCCGGGCGACGCCGCACCGCCTCCAGCCCCTCCAGGACCTGAATATCTCGGGCGGTGTAGCTCACCTCAGGCACTGGTCAGATGCTCCTCCGCGACGGGCGATGGAACGCATAGCGGTGGATTGAAGGGTTGTTGCATAGAGAGACTCCTCAATAAAGCGCTTGATGGCGCCCCAGATATGGGAGTGATTGCCGGGGCCTTCGGCTTCATTGTGCTTATTATAGCAGATTTGGCCCAGATAGGCAATCCCTTTTCTTAAAATTATGCTAATCATTATTAACAAAGGCAGCCCCAGTGGCCAGGCTTCAATAGAGCTGCCGGGATTTGAACCTCTGGGCCAGGCGCATGCCCAGGCCTGCAATGCCGTCGGGAATGAAGCGCATGAAGACAATGAGAGCCAGGCCCAGAAAAAAGGGTTGGTATAGCTCCAGGAAGCGCAGCTTCTCAGAGAGGATGATGAAGGAGATGGCTCCCACGGCCGGCCCCAGGATGTGGCCCCTGCCTCCCACCACGACGTAAACAAATAGGACGAAGGACGGCCCTATTCCGAAGGCTTCGGGAGTCACCACATGGACATAGTGAGCGTAAAAGATGCCCAATGCCGCAGCCATGGCGCTGGCGATGCCGAAGCAGATAACTTTCTCTCGCCTCAGGTTTATTCCCATGGCCTCGGCCAGAGGCGCTTGCTCCCGGATGCTGCGGAAGGTGAGGCCGATGCGGGAGTGCTCGATGCGCCAGAGGACGAAGAATATCAGGAGGAGTAGAGCCAGGGCCAGGTAGAAATAGGCCGTCTCATATTGCGTATGGTCTGGTTTGCTGAAGACAACGGGGCCGAGGGCATTGGGGCCGGGTATGTCCCAGATGCCTCCGGTCCCTCCGAAGACCCCCCTCCAGATGTTGCTGAAGAAGAGCACCGCCAGGGAGCCGAGGGAGATGGTTACAATAGCCAGATAGACCGCCACGGCACGGGTCGCCGGGATGGCTATAAGCCCCGCCAGGACGCCCACCATAGGTGGAAGTAAGAATATGTTGGCCCAGAAGGGCATCCCCAGCTGTATCATGAGGACGGTGGAAAGATAAGCGCCGATCCCCGCCCAGACCAGATGCCCCAGATCCAAAAGATAGGCCGATAGCTTCAGACGAAGGCTGGCTACGTAGCCGATGGTAATCAAAGTGATGGTGCTGGTGTGCATTATGTAGGGCCTGTCCCTGAACCCCAAAGGGAAAAGGAGCAGCACTATGGCCAGGGACAGCGCCCAGTTATGGGCTACGAAGTGGCCCGGAGACATTCGCAGGCCCTTCAAGTGGCTACCGAGCACGGCCCAACAATCCGGCGGGTCTGAATATCAGGGCCAGGATGATGATGAGAAAGGACAGCATGTCGGCCACGCTGGCTCCGAAGAGCGTAGCGCCAAAGCTTTCGACGAAGCCGATGAAGAACCCACCCAGGACCGCCCCGGGCAAGCTGCCCACCCCGCCCAGCACGATGATAGCGAAGGCCTTGGATAGGGGCAGGACCCCCATATAGGGTTGGACCTGATATATGGCCCCGGCCATGGCCCCGGCCACAGCAGCCAGGGCACAGCCCAGGAGCATCACCAGGGAGCGGTGGCGGCCAATGTTTATCCCTTGTAGGGCCGCGGCCTCCTCATCGTCTCGGATGGCTCTCATAGCCCTGCCTGCCTTGGTGCGCAACACGAAAAGGGAGGTAGCGACAATAACGATGAGGGCCACCACTACCATGGCGAGGCGCTCATTGGAGATGAAAGCCCCCGCCAGCTGTCGCCGTCCCTCAAAGACGACAGGGATAGACTTGGGCTGTAGCCCAAAGGCCGCCAGCACGCCGGTCTGGAGCATCATGCCTACCCCCAGGGAGATGAGGAATGCGGGAAGGATGTCATGGCCGAAGGGACGGAACAGGAAATATTCCACCAGGATACCCAGCATCCCCACCACGGCGATGGCGAACAGGGTGGCGAGCAAGAAGTTCCAGGGCCTGCCGAGGATGCCGGCCAGGTAATCGTTCCCGTCCATGAAATACCAGACCATGAAGGCTCCCAGCATGTAGAATTCCCCGTGGGCGAAGTTCAGCAGGTGCATGACGCCCCACATCAGGGTGAGCCCCCAGGCTATGAGGAGGTATGTCAGGGCCAACACCAGGCCGTTCAGGAGCACCTGGGTCAGAAGGCTCAGCTCCAGGGTTGTCGCCATGTACAGGAACCAGCCGACTAGCAGGGCCACGAGTGCCCCAGGGAAGATAAGCTCCCCCCGAGCCAATTTAGCGATTCGCGCTGACATGCTTCTCCGCCCTCTTTGTCTTGTCAACCGTTTTCTCTATCTCACCCACCCGGGGGTCGGGCATTTTGCTCCCCAAATCACCCTATCTCTGGCAGCCAGGGCAGAAGCAACTGCCCCGGTTGCGGATGGCCAAGCGCTGGATAGATGTGCCGCAGCGAGGGCAGGGCGCTCCTTTGCGGTGGGCCACCTGGAAGGACTCCTGGTGGCGGCCCGAGGCGCCGTCGGGGGTGCGATAGTCGGAGAAAGTGGAGCCGCGGTTGTTTATAGCCTTGAGCAGGACTTCCTGAATAGCCCGATGGAGGTGTTTCACATCCTGTCTTGATAGGCTCTTGGCCGGGCGCAGAGGGTGGAGGCGGGCCTGGAACAGGGCCTCATCAGCGTAGAGGTTGCCCACCCCGGCCAGGGCTTTCTGGTCCAGGAGGACGGCCTTGATGGGGGCGGAGCGGCGGGCCAGAATGTGGGCCAGAGTCTGGGGATTGAATGCCGCGTCCAGCGGCTCCGGTCCCAGTGTTCCTACGATGAGCTCGGCGGCAGGTACCAGCCACAGGGCACCGAGCCGTCTTTTGTCGGAGAAGACGAGGCATGAGCCGTCCTGGAAGGTGAAGAGGGCGCTGGTATAGCGGTCGGGGGTGGCAGGATAGAGGAGCTGCCCCGTCATCTTGAGGTGGAAGACTAGAGCTTGCCCTGTCCGTCTTGTCCCGATACCTCGGGGCTCTCTTGGCCCCGCTTTGCGGGGGAGCAACGGAGCGGACTCCGATGTTCTACTCGGAGAGTTTGCCAAAGGGTCTTCCGGGGGGGACAGGTGGAAGATGAGGTATTTGCCCCGTCTCGATAGGGACTTTATCTCGTGGCCGGGGAGGCGGCGCTGGAGTTCCTCCGGGGAGGGCTGCTTCACCAGCTTTGGCCA
Source organism: Chloroflexota bacterium (assembly GCA_016210485.1). Taxonomy (GTDB): domain Bacteria; phylum Chloroflexota; class Dehalococcoidia; order JACQUD01; family JACQUD01; genus JACQUD01. The sequence goes on from JACQUD010000046.1 coordinate 6,906, forward strand.
TCGAACTTTCACGCCGGTGAAGCGCTGGCCCACCAGGTGGGGGGCCAGGTCATTCTTTATAGTCTCAACTTCAGGGAGCTCAGGCATGGACTATCTTATCCATTCTGGTGCTATTTTATGGGAGCCAGCTCAATCTCAAAAAGGTTGGGCCAAAGCTTGCCGGTGACAAACAGTCGGCCATCCCTCTTATCATAGGCGATGCCGTTGAGCACGTCCACCGGCTGTCCAGCAGGTACTTCCCCCAGAAGCCCCTTCAGCTCTATCCATCCTGTCACCTGGCCGGTCTGAGGGTCAATCCTAGCGATGCGGTCCGAGGGCCAGATATTGGCGTAGACCTCCCCTCGGACGTATTCCAGCTCATTGAGCCCGGCCACAGGGCCATCCCGGGCTCGCACCTCAACCCGTCCGATTTCGGCGAAGGTCTCGGGATCTAAGAAATGCAATGTCGAAGTGCCATCGCTCAGGATCAAACGCTTTCCATCGTGGGTAATGCCCCAGCCCTCCATGGGATAGCTGAACTCCCGTATAAGCTCGAAGGTATGCTTGTCATACACGAAGCCTGTGTGAGACTGCCAGGTGAGCTGGATGACTTTGTTGCCGTAGACGGTCACTCCCTCGCCGAAGAGCTCGTCGGGTAGCTGGTGGACCAGGAGGCTTCTTCCTGTTTCCAAATTCACTTGCCTCAGGTCGGAGAGGCCGTAGCGCCCCGTCCCTTCGTAGATGATGCCGTCCTCAAAGGCCAGCCCCTCGGTGAAGGCTTTGGGGTCATGGGGGTAGGCCTTGATCACCCGGTAAGTGAAGACGGGGATGTCTCCGGGCGGGGGCCCTGGCGGGCTGGCGCAGGAAGATACTGCCAGGGCGGATAGCGCCGCCAGCAGGCCCAGAGGTAATGCCCAGAGCCTTAGACCCTTATTCTGCCAGATAGACGTGGTTAACCCCCGGAGTGCCCCGAATGGTCTCTACCTCAGGTAGCTTAGATAGCTGATGTCCTCTATCTTTTCAAGGCAGGGATTGTGACGTTGTGAAGCCTTTTTCAGGGAACTTTGTCTACGTAGCGATATAAGCTTGGAATAGAATCTTGTTTCAGACGAAACTTGGTTCCGTGGTTATGGTGTGTGCGAGCATCAAAATCAATGAACAAGTTTCCTGTCTCTATAGCCAGAACAAATCTATCAATGTCAAAACCCTGTAAGACGTGCAGGCTTTGGATCCTAAAGTACTCTTCCTTCATCTGCTTTTTTGTCTCTGCCAGAATATAAAATGAGTTAAGCAGCTTTGTGGATGCTTTCAGGAAAAGTGATCTGAAACTCCAGTAGGGCTGAGGAGCTAAAGGATCAAGTCCTATTCTCGATTTAACATTTTGTAGCCAATCAGCCTGATTTGGTTGAACTTTTCTAGCGTCGAAGTATACGATAACCCTCTCGTTCCCCCGATCAACCGAGATTCCAAATCCGCGATCTGTGGGTCTAGTAGCTTGAAGCGTCTGGCGAAAGCTTAACTCTTGCGGGCGCCCATGCTGGTCCGGCCATCCATATTGGGGAAGCAAGAGGTTTACAACTATTTTATGGCTCCTAGGCTCAGGCTCCATGTGGAATAGAGTAAGTAAAGCAGAACTGTCTACGCGATGAGTTTTCAACTCCCACTGGGCAGTATCGGCTATAGGGAGGTTGTTCTCAGGCAAGCCAAGCAGCGAGTCCAAGGTGTTTCCTATGCCACCTGAGTTTAATGGCCTAATGCTTCTGATCCAATTGCGCGATTGGATGGATTTAAGGGCCTTTACCATTTGCTCTTTTGTGAGGCGTCTAAATGCCATATTTCTTATAGTGCCTCTGTGTAATTAGGGTCGCCGAAAATGAAGTAGATACTCGAACGTAGTCCCCATAGTAATGTAATTGCTTGGCCATCCGAATATTCCTATTTTGTTCACGATGTTTGTTCGGTCCCAAATAATCGTGTTGCGGAATTCGTAGCCTATCTCTCGCAAGGTCTGGATCAATGATAAGTGGATGGTAATGCGTTGATCCCCCCACCACATGTCCGGAACATTGATGATGCAATGTCCTTTTGGTTTCAGGATTGCGAGCAAGTCCTTGAAGATCCCTCCCATTTCTTTGGCGTAGTCATCTAAAGCAAGCGTGCCCAAGTCTCTTGGATCCTGCGAATACTGTTCAACTTTCAGAAATTGCCCATTCTTTCGTGAGCGGCGACTTTTATTGAGCCGAGCCCTGTTCAGCAAGTTAGCATACGGCGGAGAGGTGAAGATCAGCGAGACAGTTGACGGCTTCAAGTAGAGTGAGATTCTTCTTGCGTCATCTGCTATGGCGGCTTGTTGGGCCAAGTCTGCCCTACCTAATTGTAGGCCAAGCCTGTTGACTGCGAGTTGGATATATGATTCGGATAAGTCGAATCCGACAGCGTTTCGCTCGGTGTCCTGCGCAGCAACCAATGTTGTGCCACTTCCGACAAAAGGATCCAGGACCAATTCTCCTTTATGACTGAACAGTTCTATCACTTTTGTTGCCAAAGAAATTGGGAAAGTTGCTGGGTGTATACTCTTGTTACGGATGTCTCTTTGGGTGTAATTGAATTGCCACACGCCAAGCTGGCACTTTATCCATTCCTTCGCAGAAAGGCAATTTAGATGGCTTGGAGGGCATGAACATGTGCGTTCATGCCCGATACCAATTAGGGTTGAAGACATCGGCTCTGGAGATTTAATGGATACGGTGCTCACTGATATACTCATGCCTGCCTCCTGCTCTGCTCAAACTCTATCATTTTTATGCTTCGGCAACTAGTTGCGCTCTAGGTGTCTCTTTACTCCAGTTCCCCCCAGTGCCGCCCCACTTTGAGGCTCACCTTGAGGGGCACGGAGAGCTTCAGCGCCTCCTCGGGGCGCACCATGGTCTCGGGTACCAGCGACCTCATCTCCTCCAGCTCCCCCTCGGGCACCTCGAAGAGGAGGTCGTCGTGCACCTGGAGGAGCATACGGCTCTTCAGCCCCCTCTCCGCCATGCGACGGTGTAAATCTACCATGGCCACTTTGATGATGTCGGCGCTGGTGCCCTGGACAGGCATGTTGATGGCCATGCGCTCGGCGGCGGCCCGGACATTGCCGTTGGCCGACAGCACCTCCGGGATGTAGCGCCGCCGCCCCAGGAGGGTGGCCACATAGCCCCGTCCTCGGGCCTCCTCTTTGGTCTTCTCCAGGTAGGCGGCCACGCCGGGGTAGCGCTGGAAGTAGGTGCGAATGAAGTCGGCGGCCTCATGGCGGGAGAGGTCGGTGGCCTGCTCCAGGCCGAACTCGCTCATGCCGTAGATGACGCCGAAGTTTACGGTCTTGGCCACCCGCCTCATGTCCGCCGTCACCGCCTCCGGGGCTACGCCGAAGACCTTGGCCGCGGTGGAGCGATGGATGTCCTCGTCTTGAAGGAAGGCGGCCGTAAGCTCGGGTCGCCGGAGAGATGGGCCAGGGCCCGGAGGTCGATCTGGGAATAGTCGGCCCCCATAAGCATATGGCCGGGTGGGGCGATGAAGGCGTGGCGGATGGCCCGGCCCTCCTCGGTGCGGATGGGGATGTTCTGGAGGTTGGGGTCCTCGGAGGAGAGGCGGCCCGTGGTGGTGCCCGTCTGGTTGAATGTGGTGTGCACCCTTCCTGTGGAGGGGTCGGCCAGGGCGGGCAGGGCCTCGATGTAAGTGGAAAGGAGCTTGGAGAGCTGGCGGTGCTCTAGGAGCAGCCCTATGGCCGGGTGAGCGCCCTGCAGCTTCTCCAGCACGGCGGCCTCGGTGGAATAGCCCGTTTTGGTGCGCTTCCCTTTCGTCAACTGAAGCTCTTCGAATAGGACGGCGGCGAGCTGCTGGGAGGAGTTGATGTTGAACTGGTGCCCTACCCACTTATATATCTCCGATTCCAGATGGGCCAGTCGGTCGCCGTATTGCTGGGACAGGCCTTTCAGGAAGCCGGCGTCCAGGGCCACCCCGGCCTGCTCCATATCGAGGAGGACCGGGAGGAGAGGCATCTCCACCTCGGCGAAGAGGCTCCACAGGCCCTCCCGGCGCAGCTCCGGCTCCATGAGGGCCTGGAGGCGGAGGGTCATGTCAGCGTCGGCGCAGGCATAGGGGGCGGCGGCCTCCACCGGGACCTGGGCCATGGATATCTGTTTGGCCCCGGTGCCGATGAGGGCGGTGATGGGGGTCATCTCGACCCCCAGCCGAGTGAAGGCCAGGGCCTTTAGGCCCAGGGACTTCTCCCCCAGGAGGTAGGCCGCCAGCATGGTGTCGAAAGCCAGGGGCCTAACGCTTATCCCGTATCGAGCCAGGGCTGTCATGTCGAACTTGCTGTTGTGGGCCACCTTGGTCAGGCCGCTATCTTCCAGAAGGGGTTTGAGTCGGTCGATGGCCTCTCTCAGAGGGAGCTGGTCGGCTCCCTGATGGCCCACGGGGATGTAATAGGCCCGGCCGGGCGCAGCGCAGAGGGAGACCCCCACCAGGTCGGCGCGGCGGGCGTCCTGGCTGGTGGTCTCCACGTCCACCGCGAAGCTCCTCGCCGACCTCATCTCGGCCAGGGCCGCCTCCAGGGCCTGGGGGATGGCGATGACCCCGTAATCGCTCCGGGGGGATTCGACGATGGCTAAGGTGTGAGCCGCTTCCAGTTGGGAGAGGCGGGGGAGGAGGGTGGTGAACTCCAGCTCCCGGAAGAGGGCGGCTACCCGCTCCCGGTCGAAGGAGCCAGTCCTGCCCGCCCTCGGCAAGCCGAAGGCGAGGCCGGGGAGCGGAGTCGAAGGAGCCAGGCGGCAGGCCTCCATGTCCAGGACTGCTGGGGCATCGGTGGCGATGGTGGCCAGGGCCTGGCTCTGGAGGGCGATCTCCCGGTGCTGTCGCAGCAGCTCGCGGAGCTTGGGTGCCCCGATAAAATCGGGGTCCTCCAGGTGCTGGTAGACCCCTTCCACGGTGCCGAACTGCTGGAGGAGCTTCAGGGCCGTCTTCTCGCCCACCCCGGGCACCCCGGGGATGTTGTCAGAAGTATCGCCCTTGAGGCCCTTGAAGTCCGGTATTTGGGAAGGTTCCAGGCCGTAGCGCTGGCGCACCATGTCCTCGTCCCAGAGGAGGGTGTCGCTGAAGGGACGCTGAGGCTTGGGCAGGAGCACCCGGACGCTGGGCGAGACGAGCTGGAGTGTGTCACCATCGCCGGTTACTATGATGGTCTTCAGCCCGTTTCTGGTGGCTTGGAGGCATAGAGCGCCCAGGAGGTCGTCGGCCTCGTAGCCCGAGGCCTCGAAGATGGGCAGGTTGAAGGCCTGGGTCAGCTCTCGGACGCGAGGGAACTGGGAGCGGAGGTCATCTGGGGCGGCCTTACGGGTAGCCTTGTACTCCTGATACTGGAGGTGGCGGAAGGTGGGGGCTGGGGTGTCGAAGGCCGCGGCCCAGTAGGCGGGCCTCAGCTCCGAGAGGGTCTTGAGCACCATTTGGGCGAAGCCGTAGACGGCCCCGGTAGGCTCCCCGCCCTTTGTCATCAGGGGGGGCAGGGCGTGGTAGGCCCGGTGCACCAGGGCGTTGGCATCGAAGAGGACGAGAAGCGGCTTCGACACGTTAGGTTTCCCCCTATTTCCCTTCTAACTCAACTCGATTATACCAGAGGCCGGGGGAGGGCGCGCACTTCTGAGCCGTGCGTGTTTGCCACTAAGTTCTCCGTTGCACAAAAAGCTGCGCCTGCCTATAATATTCTATACAGCTTCGAGGGAGGTATCATCCTAAAACTAGAGCTGATTGCCCCTGCTGCGCCAGAGAGCGGTCGAAAACGAAAGAAGGCCCTGATTCCACCCCTGGGCCTGGGCTTGATCGCTGCGCTAACCCCGCCAGAGTTCGATGTCTCCTTAACCGACGAGAAGGTCACAGCTATCGATTTTCAAAAGCCCGCCGACTTGGTGGGTATCACGGCGCTGACTGTTACGGCCCACCGCGCCTACGAGATCGCCGACGCCTTCAGAGCCAGGGGGGTGAAGGTCATCCTGGGCGGCATCCATCCTAGCATCCTGCCCGAAGAGGCAGGCCAGCACGCCGATGCCGTGGTCATCGGGGAAGCCGAGGGGATTTGGCCCAATTTGCTCGAGGATTTCAAGGCAAACAAGCTGCAAAGGGTGTACCGAGACGGTGGGCGGCCCAGCTTGGTCGGCTTGCCTATCCCCCGGCGAGACCTGTTCGCCCAGGGGGCGTACCACATCAGAAACACTATCTCGACCACAAGAGGCTGTCCCTATTCCTGCTCCTTCTGCTCAGTTACCTCTTACTTCGGCCATACCTATCGCACTCGCCCGGTGGAAGAAATCCTCAGGGAGATCGAAACATTTCGTGATAGGAAATTTATCGCCTTCGTTGACGATAACATCGTCGGCAACCCCAAGTTTGCCAAGGAGCTCTTTCGTGCCCTTATCCCCTATAAGAAAAAATGGGCCGCCCAGGCCTCGGTCACGGTGGCCAGAGACGACGAGCTGCTCAGATTGGCGGCCGAGAGCGGCTGTGCCGGACTGCTCATCGGCTTTGAGTCGCTATCCCCAGCTAGTCTGGCTTCAGTGGGCAAGAAAATCAACGTGGTGGATGACTACGAAAGCGTGATCAGGAAGATCCACTCCCACGGCATCGCCGTCCACGGCTTCTTCATCCTTGGCCTCGACGACGACGATGAGGCTGTATTCGAGCGCACCGTTCGCTTCGCCCAGAAGATGCGGCTGGAGAGCGCTCAGTTCGATTGCCCCACGCCTTATCCGGGCACTGCCCTTTGCGAATCCTGGGATAAGGACGGTCGGATAATCACTAAAGACTGGTCCCAGTATGGATACAAGCTTGTGTTCGAGCCAAAGACAATGTCACGAGAGGCGTTGCAGAAGGGGCAGGCCTGGGCCTGGCGCGAGTTCTACAGCCTGCCCTCGGTTTGGAGGAGGGTCGGCCTATTCCGCCGCAACCTGGTGCTGCTTTGGGTCATAAACCTCTACTATCGAGCCATCTGGCGGCGAAAACCCCGTTAAGAACCCCCAATCCATAGTTGGCGCACCGGTTTGGCCCCGTGAGACTTCTCTTTATTTCCCTGCATACCGAACTCGATTGTATCGGGGAGGCTCTAATCCGCCAGCGTTCCTATCAGCGCCTCCACCCTCAGCCGTATCTCGTCCCGGATGGCTTGGACCTCCGCCAACGGCTTGCCCCTGGGGTCGGGGAGGCCCCAGTCCCCCACATTTTTGATAAATATTGCCGGGCAGGACGCCTCATCCACTGCGCAGCCTATGGTGATGACCCTCCGGGCTTTCTCCACCATATCGTTGGTGAGGAGCTTCGGCTTCTTGGCGGAGAGGTCCAGCCCCACCTCTCGCATGGCCGCCACCACGTTGGCGTGGACGCGCTGGCCCGGCTCCGTCCCGGCGGACTCCGCCCTGAGGGGCAGGCCCCGCTCCTGGGCCAGGCGGTTGAATAGGGCCTGGGCCATCTGGCTCCGCCCGGCGTTGTGGACGCAGACGAAAAGGACGTCGCTCATCGCTATTCCCCTTACCCTCTTTCTAATGCTATCTTATGGAGTATATTGACAGATGTCAATATAGTATCTATACTTGTTCTTGATGGCACAGCGGACACAGGCGGCAAGCACTCAAACCAGGGCCGGGGCGATACCCTCGCCGAGCGGCCCGCCCGGCATGGCCGATGTGAGGGAGCTGTCGGTTGCCTTCAAGGCGCTGGCCGACCCCACCCGGGTGCGCATGGTGTCCCTCCTGCTGGCGGCGGGGCCGGAGGGGCTGTGCGTCTGCGACATCGTGGTCAACTTCCCTCTGGGCCAGCCCACCATCAGTTATCACCTCAGATTGCTCAAGGAGTCAGGCCTGGTATCCGCCACCAAGAAGGGCCTGTGGGTGCATTACAGAGCCAACCCGGATCGTCTGTCAGCCCTGGGAATCTCCCTCCCCGTGTCCCCACAGGCTGTAAGCCGCTCGGCGTGCTGCGACGACATCATCAGTGAATAAAGAAGGTTTATGATGCGCCGCCTCTCTGTCATAGACCGTTTCCTGACCCTCTGGATCTTCCTGGCCATGGGGCTGGGGGTGGGCTTCGGCTATTTCATTCCCAAGGTTTCAGATTTCATCACCTTCTTCCAGGTGGGCACCACCTCCGTTCCCATCGCCCTGGGCCTTATCCTCATGATGTACCCTCCCCTGGCCAAGGTCCGCTATGAAGAGATGGGTCGGGTGTTCCGCGATTGGCGGGTGCTGGGGCTTTCCCTGGTGCAGAACTGGCTCATCGGCCCTACCCTCATGTTCTTCCTGGCCATCCTTTTCCTGCGGGACTATCCCGACTACATGGTGGGCATCATCATGATAGGCCTGGCCCGCTGCATCGCCATGGTCATCGTGTGGAACGAGCTGGCCCGGGGCGACAGCGAGTATGCCGCTGGGCTGGTGGCCTTCAACTCGGTCTTTCAGATAGTCTTCTATTCGATTTATGCCTATGTCTTTGTCACGGTGATGCCGAGATGGTTCGGGCTTGAGGGCGCTGCAGTTCAGGTTACCATCGGGCAGATAGCCCGGAGCGTGCTCATCTACCTGGGCATACCCTTTTTCGGGGGGATGCTCACGCGTTTTACCTTCATCAGAGCGAAGGGGCGCCCGTGGTATGAGGGGAAGTTCATACCCAGGATAAGCCCCATCACCCTCATCGCCCTCCTTTTCACCATCGTGGTCATGTTCTCGCTCAAGGGTGAGTTCATCGTTGAGCTGCCTCTGGATGTGGTTCGCATCGCCATCCCCCTCCTCCTGTATTTCGTCATCATGTTCCTTGTCTCGTTCTACATGGCCAAGAGGATCGGGGCGGGCTATCCCCGCTCGGCCACCCTGGCCTTCACCGCGGCCAGCAACAACTTCGAGCTGGCCATCGCCGTGGCCGTGGCCGTCTTCGGCATCGGGTCGGGGCAGGCCTTCGCCGCCGTGGTGGGGCCGCTGGTGGAGGTGCCGGTGCTCATCAGCCTGGTGAGCGTGGCGCTCTATTTTCAGCGAAGGTTCTTTCGTTCCGAATTGAAGCCGGCGCTAGGCGCGCAGAGGTAGCGTTCGGGGGCGGCTAAGAAGTGAGAAAGGAGGCAAAAATGACTGATGCTAGGGATTCCCAGGAAGTCAAGGAGTTCGTCAGGGCGAGATACGCAAGTTTGGCCCGGGCCAAAGCGCCCTGCTGTGGAGCGGCTCCTAGCACCCCTTCTGCCGGCTGCGAGGCTAATGGCCTTTATTCCGAGAAAGAGCTGGAGGGGGTGCCCCAAGAGGCTGCGGCCATATCCCTGGGCTGCGGCAACCCCACGGCCATCGCTGAGATCAAGGAGGGCGAGGTGGTGTTGGACCTGGGCAGCGGCGGCGGCCTGGACTGTCTCCTGGCCGCCCAGCGGGTGGGGTCGTCGGGTCAGGTCATCGGTCTGGATATGACCCCGGAGATGATCGAGCTGGCCCGGAGCAACGCCGCCAAGGTCGGCGCCGAGAATGTGGAATTCAGGCAGGGGGAGATGGAGGACATGCCCTTGGATGACGCCTCCGTGGACGTCATCATCTCCAACTGCGTCATCAACCTCTCGCCGGACAAGGATATCGTATTCCGGGAGGCCTTCCGTGTGCTCAAGCCTGGGGGACGGCTCAGCGTCTCAGATATAGTGCTTTTGAGAGAACTGCCTCCGAAGGTAGCCCGTAGCCTGGAGCAGTGGGCTGGATGCGTAGCCGGGGCCCTCTCCGAGGCTGAATACCGGGCCAAGCTGGAGGCGGCAGGCTTCGTGGATGTGGCTATGAGGGGGGTAGGACTTTCTCTACCTGGCTCCGAGCCATTGAATGGCTTTGCTGTTAGCATGGACATAAAGGCCTATAAGCCGGGGGGGTGATGGGGGTTAGCGTCCTTCGGGCAAATTCATATAGCAGCTATCCAGCCGGCAGACCTCGTCCACCAGGCCCAGCTTCAAGCATTCATGGGCAGAGAGGAAGTGCTCGTGGCCGGAGTAGATGTAGTTGCGCCACCAGCGGGTGTTGTGCTTCTTCGTCCGGTTGGCATAAAGCTCGCCGATGAGGCGCTGATAGTGAATGGATAGCTTCTCGTAGTCCTTGAAGATAGTCCGGTCCTCGCCGCTTATGACCCACTGCAGGCTATGGAGCATCATGGTGGAGAAGTAGCCCATGGTGCGGCGGTCTCCCGCCTGGAAGACGATGGCCCCCATGGAGTAGGCATATCCGGTGATGATGGTCTGGAAGCTGACGCCGTAGTCCCGTTTCGCCTTATACATCATCTCCATCATGGCGAAACCCGCTGCCACGGAGCCGCCGCCAGAGTTGACGTAGATGCGGATGGGCGGCTCGGCCATGCCCTGGCGGGCCGCGGCCATGAGGAGGACTGCCTTGGAGAAGCGCTCCGCCTCCTCATCGTTGATGTCTCTAAGGAAGTAGACTCCCTGGCGGTCCAGCTCCATCCGGCGGGAGGCGTAGAGTTGGAGCAACTCATCCAGGCGAGGGATTTCCATCATATTTTTACCTCTTGGGAGATGGTAGAGAAGGTGAGGTGGCTAGTAAGTCCCCTGCGCTGGCTGCTTGCCGGGGTGCAGGCCCCGCCACCTGGCCAGGAGCTGCTCTGTCGTCTCCTTATGGGCCGGGTCCGGGACACAGGCATCTACGGGGCAGACCTCGGCGCACTTGGAAGACGCGTGGGAGCCTTTGCACTCAGTGCATTTCGCTGGGTCAATCACGTAGTATTGTTCCCCTTCGGAGATGGCTTGGTTGGGGCACTCCGGCTCGCAGGCCCCGCAGTTGATGCACTCCTCTGTGATCCGATAGGCCATTACCTACCTCCTGATGTTATATCTTTTTTGCCGTCCAGGCCGTAGCCTCTGGCCTGGATAGACACATTTTAGATATGATACCAGAGTTTTCTTGTGGTGTCATCCTCATGTTTTTGGGAGGAGAGCGGCCGAAGCTGACGCCCTTTCAAGAGGATGGACAGACGTTGACCCCGCCTCAGACCCAGCCCAGGCGCACCAGGGAGCTATATACCCTCCAGGCGAAGATGGCTGCCAGGCCTACCAGGAGGATGGTTAGCCAGTCTTCCAGCCCTTGGCTGAGGCGGAGGCCCAACACCACCATAGAGAGCAGGATGAACAGGCATGTCGCCGAGAGGCGCTTGCGGCGTCGCCGGAGCGCTGGCAGCTCGGGCGGAGGTGGGTTCCCCGAAGCCAGGCCGTCCACCATGCGGTTTATCTGAGGCTGGAGGTAGAAGTGAACATAGCTCAGAAGGGCCACCAGGAGCAGAGTCCCCACTAGCTTGGACAGGATGACCCAGTTGCTGGCCACGGCTCCCATGCCGTAGTCCAGGAGCCAGACCAGGATGAGCCCGCTGCCCAGCACCGTGCCCTGGAAGATGAAGCAACGGATGGAGTTGCGGGTGATGATGTTCTCCATGTAGCGGTCCATTTTGGCATCGGGGGGGCCCATCCTGGCCCTCTCGTTTACCACGATGAGCATATACATGGGGGCCGCCATCATAACGAAGGCGACGATGTGAAAGACCCTGGCCAGGGAGATGTCTACAGGCATTGCCACCATTGTGGATATTTATTAGTGCCCTGTCAAGAGTGGATGAAGAGGTTACTGAAAAATTTGGAGTCCAGAGGGGAGAGGCCTAAGAGATTATTGCGACTACTTCTATATGCTATTAGTTGCAAAACTATTCCAGCGATGCTAATATTACCGGGGAGTGAGTAATATGAGCGATCACAGTCCATTGGCTTCAGGCAACGGCCAGGAGAGGACAGCCCAGGCCCTCAAACGTTGTGGCTTCAGAATCACGCCGCAACGAATGCTAGTTCTGGCTGCGATGGAGAGGCAGGAGGGGCACTTCGGCGCTGAGGACATCTACGCCGAAGTCAGCGCCCAGCATCCCTATATCAGTCTCTCCACCATATATCGAACCATAGACCTGCTAGAAAGAGCTAGACTCATCGTTCGGTTCGATGGGAGCGATCGGGAGGAATACCACTGGGCGGAGAAGGGGCATCATCACCACCTCATCTGCCAGGGGTGCGGGGCTGTCCAGGAGCTGGAGGCAGGGGTGGCGGACTCCTTCAAAGAGCAGCTCAGGCAGTCCTATGGGTTCAGCCCGGAGCTGAGCCACATGGTCATCTTCGGGCGCTGCGCCAACTGCTTACGCCAAAAGAAGGGTGGGCTTCAGTGAGAACTGGAATGGCGTGATGAATTTCTCTGCTCTCATCCTGATTGGCACAGCATTCTTACTCGGCCTTCGCCATGGCATTGATTGGGATCATATCGCGGCTATCAGCGATATTACTGGCACCATGGAAAGCCGGCGTAAGGGGTTTTTCATGGGCACTATGTACGCCCTGGGCCATGCTACAGTCGTTCTATGTCTGGGTATTGCCGCGGTGGCTGCCGGAGTACTCCTATCAGGCCTGGTAGAAGCCGCGATGGGGCGGCTTGTTGGCATCACCTTGATTCTTCTCGGAATTTGGATACTCTTTTCCTTATTGCGGGACAGACATCGCTTCCGCTTGCGGAGCCGATGGATGCTGGTCTTCGCTGGAGTTAGATATCTTTGGTATCGTATCCGTGGCAAATTCTCTAAAGCCTCTTCCAGGCCAATACCCTTTGTTGTCGGAACCTATGGTGCTCGCACATCCTTTGCCGTCGGCATCATCCATGGGATCGGCGCAGAGACAGCGAGCCAGCTTCTCCTTTTCGTGTCGGCCGCCGGTGCCGGCCACGCTGCCCTGGGTTCAGTTGCAGTCGCTGCCTTTGTGACCGGCCTCGTTATCTCTAACTCCGCAATCACTATTACTTCGTCCTTGGGCTTTCTCACAGCCCAGCGGAATACCAATACCTATATGATATTGGGTGGATTGGCGGGTGCCTTTAGCCTTATCGTCGGCGTGGCCTTCCTGCTCGGAATTGAGTCCGTCCTTCCGGCCTTCTTCGGGGGCTGAAAATTCGTGTTTCTCTAAAGGGTTGGGGAAATTACTTCGTTACGCTACACCAGGCTGCCTTATTGACCAGCGTCAATATTCATAATCCTCGGCCTTCACGATGACGGTCAATATTAAGGAGCCATCCAGATACATTTTAGCTACCCTGTCGCTCTCATGGTTGATATGAGTATCGTTTGGAACTCCGATTACGAACGTTGCTGGCGCGGGCTCGCAGGGCGACGGAGGTGCGAGGCATGGGGCAGCTACCGTTGCCGCTTCTGAGTCTTTGGCGATGAAAATTCGATTGCCATCTGGCCCATAGACTTCTGTTATCCCATTAGCCCAGTGATAGATTACTGAGCCCCAAGGTATTTTGGTGCCTGATTGTTTTTCACTGAGCGTTAAGGGTGCATCGATTTTGACAAACTGTGGAGGTGACTGTGGTGTAACTGGGCTAGCATCAGGCGGGGCACTATTAGGGGTGGGTGTGGGTGGAACCGGAGTCGGGGTCGTCGTGGGGATGGGCGTTGTCCCCAGTAGGAGAGGTGGTGGGGTGGGCGGAACTGAGGTCGGAGTAGGTGGCCTAGGCGTCGGGGTGGCATAGGCGGCGCAGGCCGCCAGGACCGCTACCAGGCCGAAGATAACGGCCAGCATGGTCGCCTTGACCCATAGGGTCTTGACCACTTGCGACCTCTTGTTTCAGAGCATCTACTGCCCACTCTGAAGCCAGGGCTAGGATCTGCCAGACCTTCCTGTGGCCCGCGCCTCGGAGTGGCCAGAGCAAAGATAAAGAGGCGGGGTTGATAATCCGGGTCAGTTTACCTCCGCGCCACGCTCCGCCGCGGTGCCGCCGCTGGCCTGGTCAAGGGCTGCGCAGCCACGGGGACTACATGGGCGTGGCAGCGCTTCATGCCCGGGTCCAGGAACTTCTGAATGGCATCGGCGGAGTCGGCCTCCACCAGATACCAGACGGTGTGCTGCGACCAGGCACCCCATCGCCCCTTCACAGTAACCCCGTGGAATCCCTTGTCTATAAGGACATCGGCTCCTCCCTCATCCTTGGGGCATGTCTCCGGGGTGTGGACCTGAGTTATCATGAACAGCATGATAGCCCTCCCTGTTTTAAGATAGCTCAATTCTAGTGGCCAGTGGTTCGAAAGTCAAAGGCTGTCGGAGCTGCCCCCTCCAACCGGCCTGACCAGACCTCCCGACGCCAGGGCCGGAACAAACTTCTTCTGCTCCAGCTTGGCGAAGAAGCTGTAATAGAGAAAGGCAGGGATAACTAAGATGGCCCCTGCTAGGCTGAAGGCAGTCAAGTAGTTACCCGTGGCCATGATTACCCCCGCCAGGAAGGCGGCCGGAGCCACGGGGACATCGAAGGCCATGTGGACCAGGCCATTGGCCGTCCCCCGCTCCCGGGTCACCACCAGCTCCATGGCCAGTTGCTGCCGCAGAGGCATGGAAACGCTGTAGATGCCCATGCGAGCTATGTAGAAGATGGCCACCGGAGCCAGGGCGGGGATTAGGACTATGAGCATCAGGAAGGGGATAGAGCCGAGGGTGGAGGCGGCGATGCTGCGCACCCGCCCCCACCGCTTCACCATCATGGGAGAGAAGAGGGTGATGGCCGCTGCCCCTAGGGTGCCCAGAGACATGATGGTGCCTATGGTTTCGTAACTGGCCCGGTGCACCTCCCGGAAGAAAACGTTGAAGAAGGGGGTGACAAAGCCGAAACCCAGGCCCACTATCAGGCTGCAAAGGAATAGCCTGCCGATGATAGCGTGGCTCTGGATGTTCTTCAGGGTGAAGAGCTCCTTGAAGGACTCGATGCGGTCGGCGGGCAGTCTCCGCTCCGAGATGAAGAGAAGGGGAGGCAAAGCGAGCAGGGTCAGGGGTAGGGAGATGGCCAGGGCCATGCGGCTGGCCAAGGGGTCAGCGGGGATGACTTCCAGGATGTTGCCCCAGAAGACGGTGATGAAGCCCGCGGACAGTGCCCCGGCAAAGAGGGAGAGCATTAGGAAAGCTGAGTTGAGGCTGAAGAGATAGGGCCGCTCCTCAGGGCGGGTGTTCTCCATAATGAAGGGGCCCCCAGCCACAGCGTGGAAGCCATCGGCGGCCCCGGAAAGGCCCATGAGGACCAGGAGGGCCAGGGGATCTGTGGTGAAGAGCAAAGCTCCTCGAGAGAGGACAGCCAAAGCGATGGCCAGGGCGAAGGTGAAGCGTCGGCCAAATTTATCGGCGATGAGCCCGGCAGGGAAGGCGAAGAGCCCGTGAAAGAGGAAGTTGACGGCCAGGACCACTCCGATGAAGTCCAGGTTGAAGCCCAGGGCCAGGAGGTAGAGGTTGAACATCACCCGCCAGATGCCCGCCCCTACCTCGGAAAGGAGGGAGTAAGCCAGGAAGAGCTTGGCGTTGTGGCTGAAGTGGGCGATGATGTAGAGCCAGCCGCCCTCAGCCGCCTTCCTGGGCTTCTTCCAGGCCCGCCAGAAAGCGTAGGCTATGGCCCCCAGGGCCAAGGCCGCCAGGGGGACCCCGGCCCAGAGGGCCTTGGAAGTTACAATCCCTCCCCCGGCATGGGCTTCGTCAGCTAGGGCCACCCCGGGCCAGGATAGGGCCAGGAGCCAGGCCACCCCCACAGCCAACAATCGCTGCCTCAGCCTCGTCTTAACCATACAACCCTCAGAAATCGCCTATTATTTAGCCTTTTTTCAACCATTGTCAAGGGGAAGCCGGATACAGAGTCCGCACGTAGTTCACCAGGTCCCACATTTCGGCCTCGGAAAGGCGGCCCTGGAAGGGAGGCATGATCCCTCCTCGCCCCCGGAGTATGCCCCAGAAGAAGTCGGGGTCGCCTCGGGTGACCATATAGCTGCGGTCGGTGAAATCGGTAGGTGGGGCCTTGAGGGTGGCCGCCAGAGGCCCGTCCCCCTTCCCCTGGAGGCCATGGCACGGGGCGCAAAGCTCAAAGAAGAGGGCCTGCCCCCGGGCTGCGGAGGCAAGGTCGCCGGGATAGGGGTTGGCTGCCCTTTTGGAGAAGCTGGCCCAGTCACATCCCCCCAGGAGCAGGAGCAGCCCTACCAGGGCCGCCACCAGGATTAGAAGCCATGCTCTCATAGGCAGGATACTATAATCATTGCTACCTTTTTGTCAAAGCCCGCACGCTGGCGTGGCCCAGGTCCAAGCTTCTGAAGGGCGATGAGACCTGCCGAGCGGCTACACCCGCATCTCCAGGCGACGGAATGCCTCGGCCAGTGGGATGCCCTTCTCCTTGCCCAGGGTCTCCGCATTCTGGCGCATGAACTGGGGAAAGTGCTCATCCCTGCCGCCAACTTGAGAGTGATGGCATTTTATGGCAGCTATTTTCCTCTCCCAGGTGGGAGATATGTCTATGAAGGTATCGGGGTCCTCGGCGCCGGTGAGATAGACCTCCCGAACTTTGTGAGGCTCCAGGCCCTCATCCCTCAACAGCTCGTAGAAATGGAGCCGGTCGCGGGCATAGGGGAAGATGGCGTCCAGGACTACCCGGCCCGTGATGCGATGGTCACGATGCGCGGCATTTCGCCGGTAAGGGTCCTGCGTAACTACGATGTCGGGGCGGAAACGCCTTATCAGACGCACCACATTGCGCAGAAAATCTCGGCTCTCCTCCAGCTCGCCGTCGCCGTAGCCCAGGAAGACCACCTCCTTCACCCCCAGGACATCGGCAGCACAGCGCTGCTCCTTCTCCCGAATCTTGGCCAGCTTCTTGGGCGTCATCTTCGGGTCCTGGGAGCCTTTATCGCCGTTGGTGCAAACTACATAGTTGACCTCCCATCCCTGGGAACTCCACAGCGCCACCGTGCCCGCCGCGCCGAACTCCGAGTCGTCGGGGTGGGCAGTGATGACCAGGACCTTCTTGGGTTGAACCGCCTCTGGTTTGGGCTGTCTTTTTCTGGGCATGGCTTATCTCCTCTAATCCTAAATTAAGTCCCTGCTAGACTATCTCCAAAATCTCTTCCTCTATCTTGCCCTCCCGAATGTGAAAAGCCCTGAGAAGAGGTCGGGTCGGGTCTTGCAAAGAGATGATGAAGTAAAGGGAATCAGGCCAGAAGGCCAACTCCACATCCGTGGCCGAGGGGTAAGCCTGGGTGTGAGTGTGGGAGTGATAGACGCCCAGGACGTCCCATCCATTGTCCTCGATCTCCCGGTAGATGCGAAATTGCTGTCTGGAATCGAGTTTATAGCGCACTGGGCTCCCGTCGGCGTTGATGCCTCGGTAAAGCTTCTCTACCTTGTCATCCTTCCCCGCCAGGATGCCGCAGCACTCGTTGGGTGCCTCGGCTCGGGCGTGGTCTATCATCTCCTGAGTGTAGTGTTTTCCCAGTCTGAACATCGCTATCCTCACCTCTCTACTGGAAGGGCCGGGTCGTTGCCCCACTCCGCCCAGGAGCCATCGTATAGTCTTAGCCGCGGGTAGCCCAGGAGGCGCAGCACAAAATAGGTATGGGCTGCTCGCTGCCCCGTCTGGCAATAGGTGACCACCTCTTTGTCTTTAGTCACCCCGGCCGCCTCATACATGGCCAGAAGCTCCCCCGCTGCTCGCAAGGTGGGGGCTTCCCCCTCCGTCATAGCTCGGCTCCACTCGATGTTGACTGCTCCAGGGATATGGCCACCCCCATACTCCACCTTCGAGCGCACATCCAGCAGGACTACCTCTGGGTCGCCCAGGTGGTCCAGCACCCAGGCCTTGGTGGCCAGAGCCGGAGGCCCGCCCAGCAAAGGGTAGGATTTTTCCGCCACCTGAGGCACTACTTTGGTGACCGCCCGATTTTCCTCCAGCCACTTGGCGTAGCCTCCATCCAGCACGCTAATGTTCTGATAGCCGTAGAGGTCCAACCCCCAGAAGAGCCGGGCTGCGGCCATCATGTTGCCGTCGTCATAAATAACCAGCCTGTCGCCTTCCCCCACGCCTAGAGTTCCCACGATGTCCTGCATTTGCTGGATGGAGACAATCTCGACGGGCACGGGATTCTCGGTGTCGCTGATGCCGCCGACGGTCAGGCTCATCGCGCCGAGGATATGCCCCTCGGCGTAGCTGTTCTCCGATCTCATGTCTACTACGCGCACGTCGGAGTCTGTCAGATGCTCCGCTAGCCACGCCGTGTCCACCAGAAACTGGGGATTGGCGAAGGGACGGGAGATGTCTGGTGTTGGTGTAGCAGAGGCTGCTGGAGCGGACGTAGCGCCGCCACAGGCCGCCAGAACAGACATAAATAGGGGCATCCCCAGCAGAGCGCCGAGCTTCTTTGCCAACCTTACCTTTCTAGGGCGGGCTTCCAGGTTTTAGAGCGGAGGTTAAGCCAGCCTATCTGATGCCATTTGTCAGGGGAAGTCCGAAGGGTCGAAGCCCCTTCGGGTTCTTTCTTTCCCCCCTCTCCTTCTAAGGAGAGGGGGATCAAGGGGATGAGGATGGTGCACAATTGCTCTACCACCAGATCTGGCCGTCGGCGCTCTGGGCCAGAGCGGCCTCATCCTTGGTCCAGAGGCCGGTGCTCAGGTACTTCCAGCCGCCGTCGGCCAGGAGCATCACCACATTCCCCTTCTCCATCCTCCGGGCGAAGCGCTTGGCACACTGCACCACCGCCCCGGAGGAGACACCGGCAAAGATGCCCTCCACCTCCAGCAGCTCCCGCGTCCCCCGGAAGGCATCCATATTGGTGATGACCACCCGGCCATCCAGGAGGTTCAGGTCCAGGATAGGGGGGATGAAGCCCTCTTCCAGGCTCCTCAGACCCTGGATGTTCTCTCCGGGGTGGGGCACCACGGCAATAATTTTAGTGTTGGGGTTCTTCTCCTTGAGGCGCCGGGCCACCCCCATGAGGGTGCCGCCGGTGCCCAGCCCGGCGATGAAGACATCCACCCGAGGCAAGTCCCGCAAAATCTCGGGACCTGTAGTCTCGTAGTGGGCCAGAGGGTTGGCCGGGTTGCCATACTGATAGGGCATGAAATAGCTGTCGTCCCGCGTCATTTGCTGTGCCACGCGAATGGCCCCGTTGGTGCCCTGATTCCCTGGAGAGTATATAATCTCCACGCCGAAGGCCCGTAGCAGCTCCACCCGCTCCGTCCCCACATTCTCGGGTACCACCACCTTCATCCGGTAGCCCTTGCGCCGGGCCAACATGGCCAGGGCGATGCCAGTGTTGCCGCTGGTGGCCTCCAGGATGACCCGGTCCTTGGTGAGCTGGCCCTCGGCCTCGGCCTTCTCGATCATGTATTTAGCGATGCGGTCTTTGAGACTCCCCGTGGGGTTATGTCCCTCCAGCTTGGCGAAGAAGCGCACGCTGGGCTTGGGCGAGAGCCTCTCCATCTCCACCAGCGGGGTATGGCCTATGGCATCCACTATGTCCCGGCTCTTCATAGCCTGGGGATGCCCCCTCCTACCAGAGCTGGCAGGATGGAGACCACGTCGCCATCGGACAGCGGGGTATCCAGCTGCTTCAGAAAACGGATGTCTTCATCGTTGACATAAATATTGACGAACTGGTGCATCTGTCCCGTGCCTGAGGTGATGTGGCTCTTGAAGCCGGGGAAACGAGCCTCCAGGTCATCCAGGGCCTGGCCTACGGTGTCTCCCTGGGCCTGGACGCTGCGCGCCCCCCCCAGGTGCCTCTGGAAAATGGCAGCCACCTTTATTTCCGCAGCCATGTCAACCCCCTATACCGAGGTCGTTTAACAACCGAAGAATCTCATATTCCTCCGTAGTATCCTAATGGTGGGCCACGGAGGGCACACCGCAGAAATCCTCATAGTCTATGAGTTGGGTAACGGTTGGGTGGTCGCCGCAGACGGGACAGCCGGGATTGCGGCGCAGGCGCACCTGGCGGAACTCCATGTCCAGGGCATCGAATAGGAGGAGGCGGCCCGCCAGCGAGTGGCCCAACCCGAGAATGAGCTTGATGGCCTCCACTGCCTGGATGGAGCCGATGATGCCGGGTAAGACCCCGAAGACTCCCGCCTCCTCGCAGGAAGGGACGGTGCCCGGCGGGGGTGGGGTGGGATACAAGCATCGGTAGCAGCCCTGGCCCGGCATGAAGACCGTGGCCTGCCCTTCGAAGAGAAAAATGCTGCCGTGGACGTTGGGCTTCCCTTTCATGACACAGGCGTCGTTCACCAGATAGCGGGTGGGGAAGTTGTCGCTGCCATCGATGATGACGTCATAGTCTTTGATAATATCGAAGATGTTCTCGGAGGAGAGGCGGACGGGGTGAGGGATGACCCGGACATCGGGGTTGAGGGCAGCGATGGTGTCGGTGGCGGAGTCCACTTTGGGCCGGCCCACATCGGGCGTGCGATGAAGTATCTGGCGCTGGAGGTTGGTCAGGTCCACAGTATCGAAGTCCACCAGCCCCAGACGTCCCACGCCCGCCGCCGCCAGATAGAGGGCCGCCGGCGACCCCAGCCCTCCGGCCCCGATGAGGAGGATGCTGGACTCCAGGAGCTTCCTCTGTCCCTTGCCGCCCACCTGCTGCAGGATAATGTGCCGGCTGTAGCGCTTTATTTGCTCTTCAGTGAAGGGAAGTGCCACGGCTTATCTCCTTTCTTATCTTAAGCCCCACGTCAGGGGGCCAAGCTCAAATATCTCTCTCCGCTATCGGGCAGCACGGTCATAGCCATCCGCCCCCGTACCACCTTGTGGCTGGCTTCGGTTATAGTCTGTCGGGAGGCCAGCTCCTGAACAGTGGTGGCCCCCAGCACCCCCCTGGTGGCCTCGGCCACCGCCTGCCACACCTCTCGGGTGACGCAGGTCGCGAATTGGGAGCATTTGCTGGCTTTGTCCACACAGGAAATGGGGGCTGTGGAGCCTTCCAGGATGTTGATAACCTCGTCCAGCCGGATACCGCCCGGCAGCCGGGCCAGGAAATGCCCACCATGAGGCCCCCGCCGGCTGGCGATGAACCCGGCACGGCGCAGGTGCGTCAGGACATGCTCCAGGTAAGGCTCGGGGATGCCCTGGCGCCGGGCGATGTCCTTGCTCTGGATAGGCCCCTGTCCATAGTGTTGGGCCAGGTCCACCAGAGCTCGTAAGCCGTAATCCACTTTCATAGAGACCTTCACGCCCCACCTCCCCTGAGTTCTCCCATTGTTGACCTCACTTTATCCCAATATAGCACAGCTCTAGCTGCCTCACAAGACTGTTACTTCTCCCTCCTCTCAGAGCCCACGACACCATCGAACCCGCGCTGAGGTAGCTCCAGGGGGTGTTCAGGCTCCTTCTTCCATCCCCACCGCCAGCGTCGCGCCAGGAAGGGCGCCAGTATGATGGCGCACATGGCCGTGGCTACCCCTATCAACAGATAGAAGGCCAGGTCTTCTAACCCCGCTATATCCCAGGCCACGGACGCCTGCTTCAGGGCCACGGAAGCGGCGGCCCCCAGGTGGAGCAGGGCCAGATAAAGCCTTATCCTGTGGCTGCCGGCGGAGACGGCGGCCAGGGCACCTATCTCGGCCCCCGCCGAGGCCCCCACCAGCATGATGAGGGCCGCCACCGGGTCCACCCTTCCCGCCATGGCATAGGTGAAGCCGCCGAACCCTGCCGAGATGATGATCTCGAAGAGGTCGGTGCCCACGGCCACCAGGGTGGGCATGCCCAGGAGATAAATCATGGCCGCCATGCGGAAGAAGCCAGCCCCCACCCCCAGGAAAGCAGATAGCATCCCTGCTAGAAAGCCCACCCCCACGATGCCCCACAGGGAGAGACGGGGGATGTGAGAGCGTGGGAAAGATACCAGGGGAGGCAGCTTCAGAAACTGGAGCCAGCCGGGGCGCGCTGGCCTTGGGCTGTTATGGCCCGCCGACCTCTCCTGCCTTATATGTCGTCGCTCGTCCCAGATGACCGCCGACGCCAGAATCACTAGAAACGGAATATAGACCAGGCGCACCACGTTCTCCACGTTGCCCGTGCCCTCCAGGTAGAGGATGAGCCTCTTGCCCACCTCCACCCCAGGCAGGGTGCCCAGAACCATGAGCAGGCCCATCCGAAAGTCTATGTTGCCCAGGAGGTTGTGCCTCAGGGTGGCCACGATAGACTTGCCCATGACGTGGGTCAGGTCGGTGCCTATGGCGTAGGGCATGGGGAAGCCCAGAATGTTGAGAGCCGGCGTCACCACGAAGGCCCCGCCCACCCCCATGA
>JACQUD010000048.1 GCA_016210485.1 Chloroflexota bacterium
CAGTTGCCTGGCATCGGTGGCCAGCTCCAGGAACAGGTCCTGGACCAGGCTCACTACCTCCGGGACGCGGGTGTTGGGCCGGTCCATCTTGTTGATGACTACCACCGGCTTGAGCCCCTTGGCCAGGGCCTTCTTCAGGACGTAGCGCGTCTGGGGCATCGGCCCGTCCACGGCGTCCACCACCAGCAGGCAGCCATCGGCCATGTTGATGACGCGCTCCACCTCGCCGCCGAAGTCGGCGTGCCCCGGTGTATCTATGATGTTGATCTTGACGCCTTTATAGGTAATAGCAGTGTTCTTGGCCAGGATGGTGATGCCCCGTTCCCGCTCCAGGGGGTTGCTATCCATGATGAGCTCCCCCATTTGCTGATTGTCCCGAAAGGTATGGCTCTGTTTGAGCAAGGCATCCACCAGGGTTGTCTTGCCATGGTCCACGTGGGCAATAATGGCGATGTTTCTGATGTCGTTACGCGGGTGGCTGTCCATACCTCATCCCAAGAAAGTGCCCCGATGTATCGGGGCACTGATGTCTTTTCTATTATCATACACGACTGTGTCCGCAATATACAATTTTGCTTTCTGCAAAGCTAACGACATGCTGAGGTCAAGGAAGCTCAAGGCTGACAACACCTGCACTATTTTGGGGCCCAGTAGCAGGGATTGGGTAGCTTAAGGCGGGCGATACCTGCAGCATAAACTGACGGGGTTAGAATCCCCTGCGCTGGGCCACAAGGGATTCTAACCTGCGAGTGCGCCAAAAGGAAGTCCTTGTGGCACGCTTATTCTAAGCCGTTACCTCATCTGGCAGCTTTGGCCCACCCTTTTGACAAGCCCGATTATAGCACTTGGGCACCCCTTCGGGATACGTCTCTGATCCAGGAGCCTAGCCGGATATAGCCTGTTCGCTCAAATATCTCCTGTGCTTAAGAGGACGCTGTCCTTTACCTTATCTTCAGTGCCATGCTTGGGCTAGCGGCTTTTTCCTTGCTGGTGACACTGGCGTTGGAACCAACGTTGCAGTAGGCGTCGGCACGCTGAGTGTGGCTGGTGGTGTTGGTGAAGGGCTTGTGCAAGATGCCAGCACCAGCGCGCCCCAAAAGGCTACGACCGCCAAGCAAGCCTTTGGCTTCGCAATAATTGTCTGCCTCCCCATATCAAGCCTGCCCTATCGCCGCCGAACCGGCACATCCTTTTCAATTACGTTCCGCACGCACAGCTCCGCGGGGTCATTGCATCCAGAGTATACACCAACAGTTGCCTCAACCTGGGCATCAGATCAGGCCGCAGAAAGTTCGAGAACTGTCCGTTGAGCTCCACCATTGTGGACGAAAGGTAAAATTCCGGCTCGGACTTTCGAGAAGACCTTTACCCTACCTCGGTGATTCCGAGGTTCGAGTCTTGGCCGCAGGGCCACACGGGTTAACCCCCGCGTGTGGGGGAAGAGCGTTTGGGAGGACTACCTGTCCAATGCCCCCAGACTGTGCCGACTCCGATGAGCAACATAACAAAGAGGGTTTGCGCCAGCACAGGCAAGCTTGCTCCGGCCTGGCTGGCGGTCTTCTCAGGGGCTTGGGCATTGACCGGCGACATTAGGTTCTTCTGTCAGACTTCTGTCAAAATAGGGACATCGGATTTTCACCCATTGTGCTGCCCCGATGCATCTGACTAGGACAAGCTACGGTGTCTTTTTCCCGAAGGCAGACAGAAGGAAGGCTAGACCCATAAGATAGGCTATTGAAATTAAGGGTATGAGGATTCCCGTGGTCGAAGGTAGCCCATTGGCCAAGGCGGCAGAGGCCACAGGGAAAAGACCGAAGAAGATGGCCGCCAGGGCGACGCCCTTAATCAAGGTCACCAGGAGCAGGCCATAGGGGTGCCGAGCTGTGAAAGCGGTTGAACCGGCCCCGGGGTCGGTTTCAGGCTCCAGGGACATGGCCGATTTCCCCCTGGGCAAGCCCGCCGAGAACCAGTAAAGCATACCCATGATAAACATGCCCCCCACTACGTTCCCCAGGACTACGGGCGTCAGGTTGTCCAGGAGGAACTGCCCCCAAGTGATGTCGGCGCCAGCCAATATCGCGGCCGGGAACAGGAACATATTTACCACGCTGTGTTCCAGCCCCAAGGCGAAGAAGGCCATAGTAGGGAACCACACCAGAAGGAATTTGGCTGAGGGTTCCTTGACCCGGTAAGCCTGCCATACTGCCAAGTCCACCAGCAATATGCACAGGAAACCTCTCCAGAAGGCCTCCATGAAGGAAAGATTTGCCTTGGTCACCGCCGTTTTGGCCAAAAAATCTACCCAAGCCTGGCCCCACATGGCCCCCGTAAATAGGTGGGCCCCTCGAATTACTATCGCCGCCAGCAGGAAAGCTCCCAAGAAGTTGCCGGCATAGCTGACAGCCCAGTTGCGGAGGACGTGCCTCCAGTGGATGCAGCCCGTCATTGCCCCGAAGGGGGTGGTCATGTAGTTCCCTGTAGATAGCTCAGAACCGGCCACCACCACCGCGATGAGGCCCACGGGGAATACTGCCCCCATGACCAGTTTCTGGACGCTGGGTGATTGGATGGTGGCGCCCATGGCCAGGGCCAGAGTAGTAGCTAAAGCCAGGAAAGCCGAGGCCATCACCCCCAGGGCTATCCCCTGACCGAAATTTAGCTGGCATTTCGTCTCCGCGGCGGAACTGGCCTCGGCTACGGTCTCAGCCAGAGAGGGGTGAAGGGGAAACCTGCGATTCATATGCCTCTCTCATCCGCGGAGCTAGCGGAGCGGAGCGCCTGGGCCAGGCCTCGATACAGGGAGCGGACTAATCCAGTGAATGTGATGAGCCAGGCAAGGAGAGCCACGTAGAAAAAGAAACGAGGCACCATCTCCAGGAACTCCAGATGCATCGCCTCGGCCAAGTAGAAGGTGCCCACAGAATACATGCCCAGAGGGAAGACCGCTCCCCAGAATAGGGGGTCGTAGGCTAATGGGAACCGTTTGTAAACGTGTCTCCATACCGCCAGGATGGCGAGCATGGGGACCCACCATGTCCCTGTGGCCCAGAAGAAGACGGTGAAGCCTTTTAGGAAGGGGAGGGTGGAGTTCAGGAAAGGCGCTTCTGGCGTGGCGTTCGTTATCAACACGGCGCCTGCCAGGGTAGAGATGGCCATGGCCCCCATGTTGATCCAGTAAGGAGGCGTCAGGTCCCCTGGGGAAAACTTGAAAAAGGTGTAGCGGTAGAATATCAGGGAGATCATCCAGATATACAGCATACCTCCCCATAGCCACATGGAAAAGGCAAAGAAGTTGAGCTGTAGCCTATGAGGCTGCTCCAGGTGAGGAGCCAGAGATGCGCTCAGGACCGCCAGGGATTGGGTAGCCACCACGGCGAGGAGCCAAGCTCCGGTGATGCCTTCGCCTAGGGATGGTTTGTTCTCCTTGATGGTGAGGCCGGTGAAGATGGTGTAAGTGAGGCCGATCCAGAGGGCTACCGCCACGACCAGAAGGAGTGCGCCTACTAGGTAATTCCGCCAGATGGCTATAAACTGGGTGCCGAGAACGCTGGTGGCGGCAACGCTGGTGAAGAACCCCGGGCCACGAACATGGTCAACCAAATCGCCCATCACCTGATGGGTGTATTGCACAAACCGCAGCAGAGTGAGGAGCCACAAGATAACGTAAGCCACCAGGCCAATCCCAAACAGGGCGATAGCGACAGGCCTCATTCCGAACAGATTGGCGGCGATGGAGATAATGCCCGTGGCCATAACCATGGCGAAATAGGCCGGAGGCAGGCCCTTGGCCCCGTTGGAAATCGGGACCAGAAAACGCCAACCTATTTCCGCCCGAGAGCCGCTTGATGAGCCACCCTGGGTAGGACTACCCATAGCCAATTCATAGGCCCCTTCACCGCCACCGGGCCGATTTCGCCCCGGGGGGGTCTCCTCGGTCTGGCGGATTAGTTCAGGCACCCTGGCCCGCATCACGCCGGACCACTAGGCGCATCCAGATCAGGCAGATGATTGCCACCAGGGCCAGGAACATCCAGGCGGTAGTCCACACCCCAGTGGCCCTGAGCACATAGCCGAATATGATGGGGGTAAAGAAGCCGCCCAGGGCTCCTATAACCCCAACCAGTCCACCTACCACGCCTACGCTAGCAGGAAATGAGTTGGCGATCTGCTTGTAAACTGCCGCACTTCCCATGCCCATGAGGATGCCTAGCAGGAAGACCAAGAAAGATAATATCCATCGGTTAGCCTGAAAGTAGACGAGGGTGATGCCCCGGGCCAGAAGCTGTCCTTTCTCCACTGTTTCGCCCACCTGGACTATAGGTTCTTGCCAGACGTTGCTCAGAGGTAGAGGAAAGAATCCCTCTTCACCACTACGGACTCCGAAGCGGATGTGCACTGAGGACTCCCCGGGGGACCCTCGCTGTTGTAGGATGTACGTCACCTCCCCCACCCTTATCTCCCCTTCAGAGACAGCAGTCACGGTGCCAACGCCCGCCGCCACGATACCCTGTCCTGGGGACTGGATCTCCATTCGGGGAGGGAAGAGGAGGAAAAGCACGACAATGCCAGCACCGAAGACCCAGTAGAGGACAACGCGCACTCCGTACCTGTCGGACAACCAGCCCCCCAAGGCTCGAAACAGCCCGGCAGGCAGGCTGAACATGGTAGCCATGAGTCCCGCCGAGGCCACTGACATAGGGTATACGTTTACGTAGTAAGGGACGAGCCACCCGGCTAGGGCCACAAAGCCGCCGAAGACGAAGAAGTAGTACAGGCCGAAACGCCAGACACGTAGGTATTGAAGAGGGGCCAGGCGCTCTCTCAGGGTGCGCTTCTGATCCCCTGCTAACTTCCTGGTGTAAGCCAACAGCCAGAAGAGTATAGCGGTGGCCACCAGGCTAGCAGCGTAGAGCCGAGGAAGCATCCGCCACCCTTCCAGATTGGCCCCATTATCGGTAAGTACTCTGAGCAGGGTGGGGGCGATTAGGGTGGTGAATCCTGCTCCAATGTTGCCCATCCCAAAGATACCGAGGGCCGTGCCCTGACGCTCCGCAGGAAACCAGATAGAGGTATAGGCAACGCCAACGGCGAAGGAGGCACCCGCCAACCCGAAGCCCAGGCTAGCCAGAAGATAATAGGAGTAGGAGGTAGCGTAGCTGAGCAGGAACATGGGCACTGCGGCTATCCCCATCACCAGGGGAAAGATGACCCGCCCCCCGTATCTGTCGGTCAATATACCCACAGGGAGGCGCGTGATGGCCCCAGTAAGAACAGGGATACCGATGAGCCACCCCATCTGAGCCCTGTCCCAGTGGTATATCCCTTTGTTCACCAGGAAGGTGACCAGGACGCCGTTCATCATCCAGGCAGCGAAGCATACTGTGAAGGCCAGAGTGTTCATTGTCAGGACACGGATGGCCCGGCCCTGCGCCGCTTTGGTTCCCTCTTTTGCCGCTATGGACTGGTCATAATTGCTGGCCGTGGTGCCCTCCTCAGCTTAGCGGACTAGCCTGGAAACATCCTCAGCGAAGGGCCTTTATCTTTTCAGCCCCACGTAGCTTCTCATGGATATGTAGGGCCGGGTGATGTAGGCGAAGGGATAGCTGAACATATGCGCCAGCTTGGTAAAGGGGAGGTAGGCCAAGAAAACGAAGTTGACGATCATGTGCAGTTTAACGACGAGGGGGGCTCCTGCCACCAACCCAGCGTCGGGCCGCAGGGTGAAAAGGCCGGAAAACCAGGGGCCCACCGCGTATGACACCCCAAAAGCGATTTGGACTGCCGAGTGATACAGGCCAAGGCCAGGGATGATAATCAGGAAGAGAAGGACGAGATAGTCTTCCCGGGTGCTCATTGCCCGCAGTTGGGGTGCGGTGAGCCTGCGCACCAAGGCCCAAGATGCCCCATACAAGATGAGCAACCCCCCAAACATGCCAACCCATCTATAAAAGTTGACCAATGCGGGCCATCCACCCGCACCTCCAATAAACCCAACCACATGGGCAACAATCACGATGACCAGACCCCAGTGCAGGCTCAGCGCTGCGGGGCCTATAGTAGCGCGCCCGAAAAAGCCTGTAGACCGGGTCGTCCACAAGAGGTCCCCCCGGGCGCTCCAGGCCAACCTCCCCCTGAAGGCTGTCTTGAGACCGGTAAAGGCCCTGTATAAAGAGCCGCCAATGAACATGAGGAGAGTGATATAGGGCAGCCCGACAAAGAAGAAGTTATCAACCATGGCTTACCTCCTTTATTCCGGCTCCCAGGTCCAGCTTTAACGCTCTCTCCAATGCGTCCAGAAGGTAAAGGTAAGGGGTCTTCAACTCCTCCAGCCTGGAGCGGATGGGCGGCAGATAGGGAAGGATGTACTCCTCTATGAGCTTCTTCCTTACAGGGTCTTCCGACCCCGCTGTTAAAGAAAGGGACTCCACCACCAGCGGCAGGTAATCCGGCAGCTCTTGCCCGTTGGGTGTCATCCCGAAATGCCTGTAAATACCGAGCAGCTCAATCATATACCCATTTCTGTCGGAGACGGCGGCCTGGGCGCAGGTTTCCGGCTCGTCGAAGGCGTGGCTTCCCAGATACAGGGGGCAGCGAGGGTCAAGCTCGAAGAGCTCGACGTATTCCATCTCAGAAATCGGATTTTTCAGGAATTGGGAGAGCAAGGCAGCGCCCTCCTGGTCTATGCCCTCCAATCCTGCAATCGCCTCTTCCGCTCTCCCTTTAACCTCTTCCACATCGCCATCCTGCGGGCTGCACCACAGCTCGGCCATAGAGGCATAAACATCCCGTAACGCCTGAGCCGCTTCACTCATACTTTTTCTCCGCGGTATGGTGCGACTTGTGGTAGCTCTTCCTCCGCTTCATGGGGGTCCAGGGGCCCATGGCCGCGAAACCGGCAAATCCCCGCTCCGTGTAAGGGCTGATCTCTGCCACCTCCCGCTTCGTGGTAGGCACCACAAAACGCTCGTTGTAAAAGGCGAGGGATATGCCTCGCACAATACCTTTGGCGTCCTCTTCGGTCAATCCCACCTTCTTGAGCACATCAACGTTGGGCCTCTGCTCCACTCGTATGCTTCTCTGATAGTGCCGTACGGCGAGCTGTCTCCTGAGGGATATTCTCACCACCTCCTCGTTCCCTGCTCCAAACAAGCTCGCCAGGTATTTCAGGGGGACCCTGAACTTGTCCAGTTCATCCAGGTCGATAAGGGTCCCGTTGGGCTTGGCCATGTCGAAGATATCGGTATCCCCGGGCGAGGACTTCCCGGCGCTGGTGACGATGGGGGCGAGGGGCGGTATGTAGAACAGCATAGGCATGGTCCGGAACTCGGGATGGAGAGGCAGCGCCAGTTCCCACCTCTTGGTCATCCTATACACGGGTGAACGCTGCGCTGCGTCGATCCAATCGTCGCCGATGCCGCTTTCCTTGGCCCCCGCTATCACGTCCAGATCGAAGGGGTTTAGGATGACGTCTCTTTGGGCACGTACCAGGTCCTTGTCCTCTGCCAGCGCCACCCCTTGCACCCGGTCCATGTCGTAGAGGATGACGCCGAAGGCGCGGATCTTTCCCACGCAGGTGTGGAAGCACACGGGAGGCAGGCCTGTCTCCACCCTGGGATAGCAGAGGATGCACTTCTCCATCTTTCCGGAGACCCAGTTATAATACGGTTTTTTATAGGGGCAGGCGGAGATACAATACCGCCAATTGCGGCACCGGGTCTGGTCGATCAGGACAATCCCGTCCTCCTCCCTCTTGTAGGCGGCCCCCGAAGGACAGGCGGCCACGCAGGCTGGATTGAGACAGTGGTTGCATATCCGGGGGAGATAGAAGTAGAAGACGTCCCTGAACTTCAGGTACGCCTCATGTTCCTCCTTACTCATCTCCTTAAAGTTCACATCGTATTTCCCGGTGATGTGGGCTCCCCCGGCGTTGTCCTCCCAGTTCACGCCCCAGGTAATAGGGATGCCCTCTTGCTCGGTTACCATGGACTTGGGCGCAGCGACAGGCTGCTGGGTAAGCTGCTGTGTAGTGTGCAGGCAATCGTATGTAAAGGTATATACGTCCTTGCCGTAGTAGTCGGCCATCTCCGGCATGTGGGGATTGAAGAACAGGTTGAGCAGCATATAGGGATTGCCCCCGTAGCGGAGCCCTAACTTATTCTCCTTCTGCACCCATCCCCCTCTCCACAGGTTCTGGTCTTCCCACCTCTTGG
>JACQUD010000053.1 GCA_016210485.1 Chloroflexota bacterium
CCCTTCTTCAGGGCCCCGAACCTTGGGTGCTGCGGATAGTACAGATCGTCGCCGACGGTGAGCAGGCGCTTGCTTGGCATGCAGCCCACGTTGACGCATGTGCCGCCCAAGGGGAGACCCTGGTTGATCATCAGGGCCTTCTTGCCCATGTCCGACGCCTTGGTGGCAGCAGCGAAGGCGGCCGCACCTCCACCGATGATGACCAGATCATACTTCTCCATGTGGCCTCCTTGTTCCTCCTATTCAGCCCTCATTCCGGGGCTCCGGATCCACGTCATGGTCTCTTGGCCCGCACCAAAGCTGCTGTTCTCGATGATCCCGCAGATACGCCCACCTGCAGGTCGACAGTCGGCAGTGGCATCCGCCCCCTTTCGCAGCTGCGCCAGTTCCTTTCGGAAGGTCTGAAGGTCATGAATAAGGGCATCGGTCTGCGCCAGCTTCTGGTCCAGCAGACCGCACACGTGGCTGCAGGTCGCCTCCCGTTGGTCGTGAACCCGCAAGATACCCCTGATCTCCTCCAGGGAAAGACCCAGGCGCTTCGCCTTCCCTACGAACTGCAGCCGGTCCACGTCTTCGGGCCCATACGCCCGGTAACCAGAGGAGGTGCGCCCAGGGTCAGGGAGGAGTCCCTGCCGCTCGTAGTAGCGAATGGTCTTGTCCTTGAATCCTGTGGCTCGTCCCAGCTCGCCAATCTTCATGAAAGAACCTCCGTGCCCATAGCATAAACCTTCTACCTAGATAGAAGGTCAAGTTCTTTTCGTCCAGATTAGAAGGACAGCTGTACCTTGGATTGGGGAGCCGTCCGCGCCCTAGAAAGGTACATCACATGCTGACTGCTCTTCGCCCAGCCGCCAGTGGCCGCCGGAAAAAACACTGGAAAATCCTTCGTTGCGAAGTTGTCGGTGGGGCGACATCTTTCAGAGCGCCAGGGCCACCATAATCGGTGACAAGGAAGCGAGCTTGACTGTGGAGGACGCGCATGGAATTTGACATCGGCAGAGCGGTGCTAGGTGGATTAGTCGGGACTATCGCGATGACCCTGGTCATGACGATGGGGACCCGGCTGATGGGCATCGACATGGACATGCCTATGACCTTGGGGACGATGTTCCTCTCCAAAGGGACAGCGGCCTGGGTCCTCGGACTGATGGCGCACCTGATGATGGGGATAGTCTTTTTCATCATCTATGCCGCGCTCATCCGTGCCTTTGGCATCCACTCAGCGGTGGCTGGATGGACCGCCCTCTTTGGTGCCATCCACGCGCTGATCGCGGGCATGGCATTCGGCATGATGCCAGTGCTCCATCCGAGGATGGCGACAGAACCGCCGGTGGGCACCGACCGGGTTCCTGCTCCAGGAGTCATGGGCACGCAGCTCGGCATGATGGCCCCTATGGCGATTGTCGCGGTCCACGTGATCTACGGCCTCGTCGGCGGGGCTATCTACGCTGCCTAATCTGAGCGAAAGCACCAACGTAGGGACCAGTTTCCCTGCTGAAGCAGGCGAGAAGGAGTTGCACAATGGCGACGCAAAAGGTGGCGTTCAAGTGCGTAGGCTGCAGCTCCACCAAGGAAATGACTGCGAACACGGGGAAGCCGGTCAAGGCCCCGGTTTGCTGCGGCCAGCCGATGAAGGAGGTGCCCGCCAAGTGAAGGCACCGCACGCTTGATGGGGACCTCAGCGGAGCCTTCCCGTCGCTAAGGGGACGGGAAGGCTCCGTGCCAGCCACTGGTAATCGTTCGATCAAACTGTGATTAAAGAAAGGAGTAGTAGGCGATGATCTTTCCAAAGGGACTCTCATTCAAGGCGCTCGCTCTCGCGCCGATAGCGGCCCTGGTCTTTACGGCGTGTTCAGGAGGTTCAGGCGACGAGCTCAAGGCGCGAGACCAGCAGATCGCGGACCTGCAGGTGCAACTCGTCAAGGAACAGAGGGATGCCAAGTTCTGGCAGCAGCTCACTGGCCTCTTGCCGCCCGTGGAGATGAAATCGATGAGCGACCACAGAGCGCTCATGCTCCCGACCGGGGGCATAATCGCGTTGCACTTCGACAACATGGACCTGTCCAAAGCTCAGAACCTCAATTGGGTGGCACTCGGGGTCCCTGGTAAGTTTTGCAAGCAGGACCAGGAACGGGTCGAGGCGCAGTTTGGGCCTGGGTTCACACACTTTCACGACATGAAGAACGACACGCACGGGGGCGCGAAAGGGGCCGAAGGCGTCTGGTTCGTCCATACGGCGGTGCGTAACTTTGACTCTCCGATGTCTGGCGGTGCGGTGAGCCAGGGTATCGACAGTAGGTTCATGCCTACGCCCGCTCCGGCCTGCTAACGCGTGGAAGAAGCTGGGCCCACGCTGGGGGCCCCAGGGTGGGCCCAGCAACGACCAGGAGGCTGACGATGAGGCCAAAGCTGTTCTCAGTGCTCGCTATCGGCGCGGCTGGCACCATGGCCTATCGACGAGCGGGGAAGGGATAATGGTTGAGATACCCGAGACTAGCCGAGTTGCCAAGGCTCCACCGCTACGCTTGCGCGCCGTTGCCGCTGGCCTTATGGGCGCTGTGCTGGCGAGCCTTTGCTGCATCCCAGGCGCGGTGGCTATTGCCGTGGGAGCGAGTGTGGGCACGGCTGCAAGCCTCTTTCGGCTCCAGGACTTTCAAATTCTCTTCCAGCTCGCTGGGGTTGCTACGGCGCTAGGGTGGAGCTGGTGGCTCATCCGTCGCAGCAGAAAAAGGTGCACCATCGAGGAGCACCAGCGCAACCGCTCCAGCGTGCCAATGTTCGCATTGAGTGGTTTTGCGGCGCTCTTCCTTTTCTTGAATGTGGTCGTCATCCCTTGGTTGGAGAGGCGATAGATGGGAGGGCCGCCTTGGGCCGACCTCGGCTTATAGCTACTGCTTTCGCAATGGCGTTGGCCGGTTTGCTCGTCGCCTGCGGTGGCCCCACCCAGAAAACTGGAACATTGGCGTCGCCTACTCCAGGAACTCCTACACCACAACAGGCGACACAAACTACCTCTGTTAATCTGCCCAGGGACTTCCAGATCAGCGTTTACCGTGGTGAGGATGCTCTGGGCGGGAAAGATCTCCAGTTCTCGGCTGCGTTTGCTGCCGGTAAGCCGGTGATCTTGAACTTTTTCGCCGGTCTGTGCCCGCCTTGCCGGGCTGAGATGCCAGACATTCAATCGGTAAGTGGCGAGTACAAGGACAAGGTCACTATATTCGGGCTGGATGTGGGACCTTTTGTCGGGTTGGGCTCCAGAGACGATGGGAACGCGCTGGTCCAAGGGTTAGGGATTACCTATCCCACAGGCACCACTTTTGACCGCCAGGTCGTGAGTGCGTACCAGGTCCTTGGGATGCCCACAACCGTATTCATTACCCCTGAGGGTAAGGTCTTCAAGAGGTGGACGGGACTCCTTACCAGGGCCAAGCTGATAGAGCTTACGGAAGGGCTCCTCAAAGCGTCCGAAACGTAATCCTTAATAAGCAAATATCCCGGGAGGCGGCTATGGAACTGCGAGGACTTCTCCTAACGCTGGCCCTAGCACTTATAGCTATTGCGTGCGGAGCCCGGGGGCCGTCACCCGCTGCTAGCCCAAGTGTAGCGCCTACGCCAAGCGCAACGGCAGTGCGTGAACTGCCTCAACTTCCAGGGGTTGGCAAGGTCGCCCCAATAACGGAAGAGCAATTGAAGGAGGAGTTGAAGAGGGTGCGCTTTTCCACACAAGAGTGGCCCAAGACTAACTTCCGGATCCACAGTGTACCGTTGCGAGAGTTTAGGGGCGGAGGGCCAGGCAGGGATGACATCCCTCCTATCGACAAGCCGAAATTCGAGACGGTAGAACAGGCTGACACGTGGCTGGATGACAAGGAGCCGGTGCAGATCGTGGAAATTCAGGGCGACGCCAGGGCCTATCCACAACAAATACTCATCTGGCACGAGATAGTCAACGATCTGGTCGGGGGTGAGCCGGTGACCATCACCTACTGACCGCTCTGCAACACCGCCTTCGTGTTTAGGCGGACGGTGGATGGACAGGTGTTAGACTTTGGCACCACTGGGCTGCTGCGGTTCAGCAACCTGGTGATGTACGACCGACAGACGGAGTCGTGGTGGCAGGAGGCTGGAGGTGAGGCTGTTGCGGGCGACATGACTAGTAAGAGGTTAGAGCCTCTGCCACTCAGCATTGTCTCCTGGAAGGAGTTCAAGACGGCCCACCCCCAGGGCAAGGTGCTTTCAAAGGATACCGGTCACCGCCGCCCTTATGGTGATACTCCATACGCCTTCTACGACTCCTCCGGGGACCCTTTCCTGTATGACGGGCAGCATGACAGGCGGTTGCCAGCTCTGGAGCGGGTGCTTGCCGTAGAGGTCGGGAACGAGTCTCTGGCCATACCTTATTCCGTGCTCCAGAAGCAACCTGTGGTCCACTACAACCTGGCCGGACAAGAGCTGGTCGTCTTCTTCAAGGAGGGAACCGCCTCGGCCCTGGACAGCGACGCTATTTCCGAGGGTAGGGACGTCGGATCGGCCGCGGCCTTCGATCCCCACGTGGATGGCAGGAAGCTGGCCTTTCATAGGGTGGAAAACCGGTTTGTAGATGAGCAAACGGGAAGCGTCTGGAATCTGCTGGGTAAGGCTGAGGC
>JACQUD010000049.1 GCA_016210485.1 Chloroflexota bacterium
CGGATGAAGGATGGGGCCATCCTGGCCAACAGCGGCCACTTCAACGTGGAGATAAACATCCCAGGTCTGGAGGCCCTGGCTGTGAAGAGGCAGCAGGTCAGGCCTCTGGTGGAGGAGTTCACCCTGGCCGATGGCCGTCACATCTATCTCCTGGGCGAGGGCCGCCTCATCAACCTGGCCGCCGCCGAGGGCCACCCCGCCAGCGTCATGGATATGAGCTTCGCCAACCAGGCGTTGAGCGTCCGATACCTGGCGGAGCGCGGGGCGAAGTTGCCCCATCAGGTGCATCCCGTGCCCCGGGACATAGACCGAGAGGTGGGCCGCCTGAAGCTAAAGAGCCTGGGTGTGGCCATCGATGAGCTTACCTCGGAGCAGCAGAAATACCAGGAATCCTGGGAGAGCGGGACGTAAAATAAGAAAGTAAAGATAAAAAAGGAGAGATACTTTGAGCACCAGCTTCATGACATCGCCATCTCACCTGTTCACCTCGGAGTCGGTTACCGAGGGCCATCCCGATAAGCTGTGCGACCAGGTGTCCGACGCCGTCCTGGATGCCATCCTGGCCCAGGACCCCATGGGCCGGGTGGCCTGTGAGACCATGGTCACCACTGGCCTGGTGGTAGTAACGGGGGAGATAACTACCGACTGCTATGTGGATGTCCCCCGTATTGTCCGGGATACGGTGCGCGATATAGGCTATACCCGGGCCAAATTCGGCTTCGACAGCGAGACCTGCGGCGTCATCGTCTCTATCAAGGAGCAGTCCACGGACATCGCTCTGGGCGTGAACAAATCTGTGGAGGCCAAGGATAGGGAGCACCTCCACGAGAGCAAAACTCTGGACGCTATTGGCGCCGGCGACCAGGGGATGATGGTGGGCTTCGCCTGCAACGAGACCCCTGAGCTCATGCCCCTGCCCATATCCCTGGCCCACAGGCTGTGCCGTCGCCTGGCTCTGGTGAGAAAAGAGGGGCGGCTTCCCTACCTCCGACCCGATGGGAAGTCCCAGGTTACCGTCGAATACAGCTATGGGGTGCCCAAGAGGGTGGAGGCCGTGGTGTTGGCGGCCCAGCACGATGACATTGTGAGCAACGATGTGCTCCACCGTGACCTCACGGAGCACGTCATCAAGTCCATCATCCCGGAATCACTCCTGGATGACAAGACCAAGTACTACATCAACGCCACGGGGCGCTTTGTCATCGGAGGCCCCATGTCCGATACGGGGGTCACGGGACGCAAAATCCTGGTGGATACTTATGGGGGCATGGCCCGCCATGGAGGCGGCGCCTTCTCCGGCAAGGACCCCACCAAGGTGGACCGCTCCGCTGCCTACGCTGCCCGCTACGTTGCCAAGAACGTGGTGGCCGCCGGCCTGGCCGATCGGGTGGAGCTCCAGGTCGCCTATGTCATCGGTTTGGCCCATCCCCTCTCCCTCTCTGTCGAGACCTTCGGCACGGCCAAAGTGCCCGAGGAGACTATCCTCCAACTCATCCGGAAGCACTTCGACCTGCGGCCCGCAGCCATCATCCGGGACTTTGACCTGCGTCGCCCCATCTACAAGTCTGTCGCCGCCTACGGCCACTTCGGACGCGATGACCTTGACCTGCCCTGGGAGAGGACGGACAAGGCGGCCACTCTCAGAGCTGAGGCTGGGCTGAAGGTTGTCAAGGGGGGCAAGGAGGCCACCTCGGCCTGATGCTTGGCCCCAAGGGCCTCGGCGTAGTCCCTGCCTGTATAATAGGGCGTAATAGTGAACCGCTCATGGTGAGCTTGTCGAACCATCGTGGAGAGGCTGTCCAAACCACAGGGCGTCCAATGCCTGCATTATTTCTGGGACGATGGAAGGGATGGAACGAATTAAGTAGGATATAGTGGGCAGTATCTATAGGAGCGAAACTGGCAATCCCCAGTTCGAATTCACAAAGCTCTGGGCAAGGGCGAATATCTTGCGCGATTTGCTGATGGACATGCTTTGTTAGCCGAGAGGATATGGTTGTTTATAACTACAATAAACAGCTAGCGATTCCGGTTTTATTCAAAGCCTATCTCATCAGCATCAATTTTTATTTTCCTACTAATCCATCTTTCTCCATCAAATCTTGTTCTGACTTTAACTTCTATTTGGCGTGGTCCGTAAAGAGTTGATTCCTCCAAGTGAAATTTACCCTCAAGCATCATACTTGTGGCTTTATTAAAGCCTCTCTTAATTCCAATCTTGTACCATTTCAATGCTTTTTCCTTTAATTTTTCGGGTATTATCTCCGATACTGCTTGAAAATCATCAGACGGATATTTTGTATGTTCGAAACCGATTTTAAGCTGCTTCACGACTTCATTTGTGGCTTTTCTATATGTAGCGCTTGAAGCTTTAATGCCTTCCTTAGTGCGCATATGTTTTTCTCCTTTCTAAAGCTAGTTCACTGGCGGTTTGCATATAAAATGCGTCGCGGATTCGAACTTCATATCTTAGCCTTGGCTAGGGCCTCCCGAAACCGGGACAGCATGGCTGAGGTTGGGGTGATGGGGTAGGGGGCCCGCTCTCTGAGTGAGGGCACCTGAAGGCAGATGAGGGCCGGGCCGGGCCGCTCCAGGACCTGGGGCAAGCTCATCTCGAGGGGCTCCAGCTCCTGGAAATCGTAGGCGGCGGCGTATCCCGCTGCCAGAGCCAGGGCTACAAAGCTGAACTTGCCGGCGCCGGGGACAGGCTGGCCCCCACTGACGCGGTAGACGTTGTTCTGGAAGACGAAATGGTAGAGGTTGGGTGGGGCCACGTGGGCTATGGTGACCAGGCTCCCCAGGTTCATGAGGAGGCTGCCATCGCCGTCCAGCACCAGGACTCGGCGCTCCGGCCGGGCCAGGGACAGGCCCAGCCCCAGCGAGGAGGCCTTGCCCATGGCCCCGCTCAAGGGCAGGTCGTAGGCAGGGTTCTTGGTGACCTGGGGCCACTCGGCGTTGGCGGTCATGGTGGTAACCACAATGGCATCGCCCCGATGCCGGGATATGGCCCAGAGGGCATCCATGCTGTCCATCATCGGTATTCTCCGCCGATGAGCACAGCCACGGGTCGCCCCGTCTCCTTGGCCTGGCGATGAGCCAGGGAGACCTTCTCCACATCGGAGTCATTTTCCACCAGGTGGTAGTCTATCCCCCAAGCCTTCAGGATGGGCTCCAGATAGCTGGCGGCGGAGTCCACGATGGGAGCGTCTCGGCGCCACCCTCGGTAGCCGATGATGAGGAGGAGGGGCATCTGGAGGTCCAGCCCCAGCCCCCTCACCGAGTCCCCCGACTCGAAGAAGCCAGTGTTCTGATGGATGATGGCTGGCTCCTTCCCCCCTAGCCAGAGACCCAGGGCGATGCCCAGGGCCTCCCCCTCCCGGCAAATGGGAACCAGCGTTATCTGGGGGTCTGTAGCCAGGGCCTCATACATGAAGCGAGTCTCGGTGTCCGGGAGCCAGACCACGTGGGTGATGCCGCATTTCTTCAGCTCCTGGATTACTCGCTGTGCGGTGAGCATCTTTTCGCCTCCCGCGCTGGAGAATAGACTACCTACGCTCTCCTGTCAATCTCAGGGCCTTCTCATCTTCCAATATGCTAATATAATAGTGAACGAGCTGAACCATGGAATCAGAAGCGTCTTGGAAGTTCATCGCCGATTCCAACGTTGGCCGCCTGGCCCGCTGGCTCCGACTCCTGGGCTACGATACATCGTTCAGCAAAGACCTGGACGATGATGGCATCCTCCGAGTCGCCTTGGCTGAGGGTCGATTAGTGCTCACCCGGGATACTCATTTTCTGAGGCGGCATCTCACTACCTCGGGACATGTGAAGGTGCTGCTCCTTCGGGACGATCGCGTCAGAGAGCAGCTTCGCCAGGCGGTGCAGGAACTGGGCCTGGACTGGCGCTCAGGCCGGTTCTCCCGATGCCTGGAGTGTAACCAACCCCTGGAGGAACGAGATAAAGAGGAGGTCCGCTCTCTTGTGCCTCCCTACGTCTATAAAACTCAGAAGGAATTCGCTCGGTGCCCGGACTGTCGTCGCATCTACTGGCAGGGAACCCATTGGCAGAGGATGCAGCGAGAGCTGGAGGCTTTGGAGATGGGGGAAGGATGAGGCGAGCTGCCTTCATCTATGACGAAGCTCTCTCCCATCATGTGCTTCGGGAGGACCACGTCCTGCGTCCCACTCGCCTCCGTTACACCTATGAGCTGCTGGAGAGCTACCACGCCTTCGATGGGCAGTCCTCCCACCTGGTTCCCCCACGTTCCGCTACCGAGGCCGAGCTTATATCTTTTCATACCCAGGAGTATGTCTCGGCGGTGAGGGACTTCAGCGAGGGACGCTTCTCCGTTGACCCGGCCCAGTTCAACTTCAGCGACTATGGGGATAACCCCATCTTCCCCGGCATGTTCCAGGCGGCCTCGCTGGCTGTTGGGGCCTCCCTGGTGGCGGCAGAGATGGTGGCCAAAGGAGAGGTGGACGCCGCCTTCAACGCCGCCGGCGGCTTCCACCACGCCGCCCCCGGCTACGCCTCCGGCTTCTGCATCTTCAATGACCCCGTCATCGCCATAAACTACCTCCTGGGCCTGGGGCTGCGGGTGGCCTATGTGGACATCGATGCCCACCATGGCGACGGCGTTCAGAACGCCTTCTATGGTACAGATAAGGTGCTCACAATCTCCCTCCATGAGTCGGGGCGCTTCCTCTTCCCCGGCAGCGGCGATGTCTCCGAGATGGGGTCGGGGGTGGGG
Source organism: Chloroflexota bacterium (assembly GCA_016210485.1). GTDB lineage: Bacteria > Chloroflexota > Dehalococcoidia > JACQUD01 > JACQUD01 > JACQUD01. The sequence continues at coordinate 4,752 of JACQUD010000049.1, forward strand.
CGGGGCTACGCGGTGAACATTCCCCTGGCCCCCTTCACCGGCGACGATATCTATCTCCGGGCCTTCCGGGAGGTGGTGCCGCCCCTGGTGAGTCGCTTCACCCCCGATATCCTGGTGACCCAGCTCGGCGCCGATAGTCACTATCTCGACCCTTTGACTCATTTGCGCCTGACCGCTCAGGGTTTTGTCCAGGTGGTGAAGGAGTTGGGCGTGCTCTGCCCTCACTGGGTGGCTCTGGGGGGCGGCGGCTACGAGATGGGGGCGGTGCCCCGCTCCTGGACCCTGGCCTACGGGGCCATACTGGGAAGGGATTTCCCTGACGCCATCCTGGAGAGCTACCGAGAGAAGTATGGCCTGAGGACTCTATCCGACCACCAACCTCCTGCCATAGATGCTGCCTCCCGTCTCCAGGCCCAGGCCTTCGCCCAGGCCAGCGTAGCTGCGGTGAAGAGAGACGTCTTCCCCCTCCACAACCTGGCCGCTAGCTCCCAGTAGATACCTCCACCCCTGTCTCTCTCGAAATCGCTCAGCAAGCGGGGTCATCCTAAGGTGATGCTTTGAAGAGGCTGAAATTACCCCTTGGGCTCATCCTAAAGTCACCCCCCTGGGAGGTCTAGTAGGGTTGATTTGGAAGCCGAATGGTGAGACAATGAAAGTGGAACAAAGAGGTCAAAACTATGATACTTTTGGGCAAACCTTTCTCAAAGCGGCTTGTGCTGACGGCAGCAGCGGCACTTCTGCTAGCCTTGGGGATAGGGGGCACAGCCCTGGCCTCCAACGTAGGGTTCAAGCTCAACTCTGGTATCGTCACCGCCGTCAACCGACTCCTCCTGGGCAGCGGCGTCAGCATAGGGCAGTCGGTAGATAACAGCAATCACCAGGTGCTGGAGGTGAACCTGGACCTCCAGAACCAGCAGTTTAAAGACAGCGATACCCTGAAATTCAAACTGAATTTGGCGTCGCTCCCGGAGAGCGGCTTCCCTGTCCAGGGGACGGACGGTAGCTTATATTACCTGAGGGAGTGTCCCAGCTCTGGCCAGCTTGAGATTCAACTGGCCGATGTAGTTGTTGGCAATGCCCCTCCCTCTTTCTGGGAAGGACTAAACTCTCCTCAGTATGTGGCCTTGAGCGCGGACAGCCTGGATATACCCACCGGCGCCTATGCCCTTTCCACCAGTCTCAAGGTGGAGCTAACACCGGGCCGGGAGTATTATTCCCTTTTCTCTCACGACTTTGCGCAGGCTCAAGATTGGAGCTGCAAGAAATACCTGGCCTTCTGGTTCAAGGGGGCGAACTCTGGGGTATACCACTCGCTAGTGTTGTCGAATGGCACTGGTTATCTGAGCATGTATTTTGTGGATGACAGCGACCAGTGGAAGCTCTTGATCTTCGACCTCCAGGTTCCCTCCACACTAGACTTGACGAACGTGACCCATCTGGTGTTCGCCCAGGACGATAAGACTATCGTAGAGACTTTCCGAATGCAGGCCCTACATCTGCTGAACGAAGCCCCATAAGAACAGGTCGTTTGGAGGGTAAGCCCGAAGGAGATTTGCTTCTTCGGGCTTTTTTACTTTTCCCCTCTCCTTGACTTTCTGGGGAGCTAAATCTATTCTGAAAAGAAGCTATGCCAAGACGGAGGGCGGATCTTTTGCTGGTGGAGCAGGGCCTGGCCCCCACCCGAGAGAAGGCGCGTGCCATCATCATGGCCGGGCTGGCCTGGGCCGGAGAGCAGAGGGTGGATAAGCCGGGCGCTCTTCTCCCGGAGGAGGGCCTTCTTCGGGTGGAAGAGGGCCTTCCTTATGTGGGCCGGGGCGGCCAGAAGCTGGCTTATGCCCTGGAGATCCTGGGGCTGGATGTCAGGGGTCAGGTGGCACTGGATGTGGGCGCTTCCACCGGAGGCTTCACCGATTGCCTCCTCCAGAGGGGCGTCGCCCAGGTCTACGCCTTGGACGTGGGCCGGGGCCAGCTCGCCTGGAAGCTGAGGCTGGACTCCAGAGTGGTGGCCATAGAGGGGGTGAACGCCCGTTACCCCTTCCCCCTCCCGGAGCCGGTGGGCCTGGCCACCATAGACGTCTCCTTCATCGGGCTGGAGAAGGTGGTGCCCTCGGTGACCCGGCATGTCAAGTTAGGAGGCCACGTGTTGGCATTGGTGAAGCCGCAGTTCCAGGCAGGCAGGGAGCAGGTGGAGAAGGGGGGATTGGTGCGGGACCCTCAGGTTCACGCCTCAGTCCTGGGATGGCTTATCGTCTGGGCTGTGGATAGAGGCCTTCGCCTCAGGGGCCTGGTGCCTTCCCCCATCCTGGGGGCGGAGGGCAACCGAGAGTTTTTCATTTTATGGGTGAAGGTGGATTAGCTATGAAAAGGGTGGGTATACTCTATCACCCCATGCTCAGCGCCGCAGGGCCCCTGGCTCAGGAGCTGGCCGCCAGGCTGGAGGCCCTATCGGTGGCTGCATGGGTATGCTCCGCCTGGGAGGAGGAGGAGGCCCGAAACCAAGTGGCCGGGTCAGACCTCCTGCTGAGCATTGGCGGCGATGGAACTATCCTGAGGGCGGCGCGCATCGCCGTGCCCTGGCCCGTCCCCATATTGGGGGTGAACATGGGTCGGCTGGGATTCATGACCGAGCTCAGCGCCGCAGAGGTGCGGCAGAGGCTGCCGGATATAGTATCGGGGATGGGGTGGCTGGATGAGCGGGCTATGCTGGAGGTGGAGCTATCGCCTGGCGAGGAGCATCGGAGAGTATTTCATGCCTTGAACGATGCTGTGGTGGGGCGGGGTGCCCTGGCCCGGACGGTGGAACTCCAGGTCAGGGTGGATGGGGAGACCGTGTCCAGCTACAAAGCCGATGGCATCATCCTGGCCACGGCTACGGGCAGCACCGGCTACTCCCTGGCTGCTGGCGGCCCCATCCTTTACCCCCAGTCCCGGGAGATAATGGTTCAGCCCTTGCTGGCCCACCTAGTTGCCAATACTGCCCTGGTGCTTTCTCCCTCGGCCAAGGTGGAGGTGGAGATTCGCTCCAGTTCCCAGGCCTCGCTGAGCATCGACGGGCAGATAGACCTGCCTCTTAAGGATGGCGACTTAATCCAGGCTGCTGCCAGCCTCTATCAGACCCGCTTCCTGCGCCTCCAGCCACCGGGCTATTTCTACCGCACCCTGGCCCAGCGTCTGTCGGGCCGGTGAACATGACAGGAGCGACCTTATGAAAAGGAAAAGCGCGGAAAGGGGACAAAGCCGAACCTCTGGCCAAGGAAGGGATGTTCTGGAGAAAACCCTCCGGAGCCTGTGGAGTCTGGCGGAGCCCGAGCTAAAGCGCCGCCAGGACGGCCATTGGCATACCCTGGAGGTAGTGGAGAACGCCCGCAAGCTCGTGGCTCAGGAAGGCGGGGATAGAAGGGTGGCCCTGGCCGCGGCCATGCTCCATGACGTGGGCATCCCCGAGGCCCTGGCCAAATATAGCTCCGCCGATGGCCCCTACCAGCAGAAGGAGGGCGAGGCTATCGCTCGCCGCTTCCTCCTCCAGCTAGGCTGGGATGAGATAGAGAGAGAGGCCATATGCTACATCGTCGCCCACCACCACGAGCGCCCTTCAACTCCTAGCCTGGAGTTCCGGGTGGTGTGGGACGCCGATGCCCTGGTGAACGAGGATTTCTCCAATCCTGCCCGCCAGGAGGAGACCCTGGCCACCTTCTACACAGCTACAGGGAGGGAGATGGCCCGCGTAAAGTTCCAGGCAAGGACAGGGTGAGGAGGCTAGGGTGAAGGCACCGAAGGCTCAAGTGGAGAAGGCCAGGATAGACGATGTCCTCCAGATTCATCGCCTGGTCAACTACTATGCCGAGAGGGGGGAGATGCTGGCTCGCCCTTTGAGCGAGATCTATGAAAACGTGCGGGACTTCTTCATCATCCGTGATGGCGACCGGGTGGCGGCCTGTGCCGCCTTCCACATCTTGTGGGCCGACCTGGCCGAGGTCAAGTCCCTGGCAGTGGCCCATGATCTCCAAGGACAGAGGCTGGGCACTCAGCTGGTCAAAGCATGCCTTGGAGAAGCCCAAGGGCTGGGCATCGGTACTGTGTTCTGTCTCACCTATAAACCTGACTTCTTCCAGCACCTTGGCTTTCGCCAGGTAACTTTGATGGAGCTGCCCCGTAAGGTTTGGGGCGAGTGCCTACGCTGTCCCAAGTTCCCCAACTGCGATGAGGTGGCCCTCATCTACCAGTGGGAAGCCAAGCCTCTGAGTCAGGTGGGGATAGCATGAAAGAGAGGGGTGAGGAGCGCACCCTGGAGAGCCGCCGCATCTATCAGGGGCAGGTGGTGAGCCTGCGGGTGGATACCGTCTCTCTCCCTGGGGGCCGAGTTATCCGGCGGGAGATTGTGGAGCACCGGTCCGCCGTGGCCATCGTGCCCCTGGATGGCGCGGGGAACATTCTCATGGTGCGACAGTTCCGCAGGGCGGCGGGGGTCATCCTCCTGGAAGTGCCGGCGGGGCTGGTGGAAGAGGGGGAGACCATTGAGGATGGCGCTCATCGGGAGCTGGCGGAGGAGACGGGATACCGGGCGGGCCGGCTGGAGAAGCTGGCTGGCTTTTACTCTGCCCCAGGCTTCTGCACCGAGTTTCTGAACGTGTTCCTGGCCACGGAGCTCACACCCGGCACGCCCCACACCGAGGCCGACGAGGATATCGAGGCAGTTTGGATGCCTCTTCCCAGGATTCGGGAGCTCATAGCCTCGGGAGAGGTGCGGGATGCCAAGAGCGTGGCCGGGCTCATGCTGGCCCTGGACCGGCTTGAGCATCCTCTCTTGTGGCCTTCGATGTCAGCTAAGTAGATAAAGCCTAGGGAGTCCTCTTGTCTCAGCTCTCCGGGAATTTGACCGCCCGCATGACCTTCGCCGTCTATGGCACGGCCAAGGAGTTCCAAGGCCATGCCGGCCGAGTTTATTCCTTTTTGAAAAGCCTGGGGTGTAAGGTTTACGCCGTATCCAGGGATGGGGCCGAGATGTCCGGTGACAGGTGCTACCCCAGCCTGGCATCGCTGCCCATAGCCGTGGATGTGGTCATCGTGGCCACGGGCCGTAAACTGGCGGCCGAGGTGGTGGCCGAGGCGGTGAAGGAAGGGGTGGCACGGGTCTGGTTCCAAAACTTCAACGCCTCTAAGGAAGCCCTGGAGATATCCCGCCGATACAATCTAGATGTCACCAGGGGCTGCGCCCTGCGCCACATGGCCTTCCGGGGCTGGAGGAGATTATTCTCGCCCTGCTACTGGCACGGCCTGAGGGCTTTGAAACCCCAGCCCTCTGGGGCTACCCCCAGGTATTTTCTGCTTCCCGCTCTGGCTATCATCGCCTTCACCACGGTTTATCCCGTCTTTATGGTGATATATGGGAGCTTCAAAGGGGGGCCACCGGGGGAACCGGCCCCCTTCAGCCTGGACGGCTACGTCAGGGCCTGGACAGATTGGTGGACGATTAAGACCTTCCTACTTACCTTCGCCCTGGCGGTGCCCCGCGTTCTCTTTGGCCTTATCTTGGCTATTCTTCTGGCCTGGATCGTCACTCGCACCAATACCCCTCTGCGGGGCCTGATGAGGCATGTCATCTGGTTCGCCTATTTCCTGCCCGTGCTCCCCATAACCATGTCCTGGATGGTCCTGGCTGGTGGGAAAAGGGGATGGCTGAACCAGGTGTTGATGTCAGCCTTCGATCTCTCCAGCCCGCCCCTGGATATTCGGTCCTACTGGGGGATAATATTCATCTCTTCCATATATGTGGCCAGCCTCATTTTCCTGCTTATTGCCCCGGCTTTTCAGAATATGGAGGCCAGCTCCGAGGAGTCCTCATGGGTTCTCGGAGCCAGCAAGCTGACCACATTGCGACGCATCACTGTTCCACTGCTCACCCCGGCTATCCTGGGAGCGACCTTGTTAGCCTTTCTCTTCGTGCTGGCCTCTTTCGAGATGGAGCTGCTCCTGGGATCCATCAAAGGCATCTATGTCCTCACCACGTTTATCTGGGTTCATATAAATGCCGTGCCCACGGACTACCCGGCTGCCATGGCCATGTCCACAGTTTTCATGCTGGTCACCTGGGCCATTGTTCTCCTGCAGCTTCGCGTATGGCGTGGCCGCACCTTTGTAACCGTTACTGGTAAGGGGACAACGCGCCCTGTTGACCTGGGGCGCTGGAAGTGGGCCTCCTTCGGCTTCGTGATGACATACTTCGCCATCGGCATCCTTTTGCCCCTGACCATTTTGATCATAGGCAGCTTCCAGACCTTCTGGGGTTCTTTCGACTTCCCCTGGACCCTTGGGCGGTGGAAGAATATCCCCACCAGTCCCGCGGTCCTCAGAAGCCTTAAGAATACTCTCATCCTGTCGACCACGGTGGCTACAGTCGGTACCGTTGTCTATTTCCTGATGAGCTATGCTGCCGTCAGGTCCAGGCTCAGGGGCAGGCAGGCCATCGAGTTGTTGAGCTGGCTGCCGGCGGCGGCCCCGGGGATAGTCCTGACTATCGGCATGCTCTGGACTCTCTATGTGGGCATCCCTGGCGTTGTCAAACTCCTCTACGGAACCCTGGCTTTGATGTCTATAGCTGTACTTATAGAGAGCATCCCCATCGGGGTGAGGGTGATGAACGGCGGCATGGCCCAGATCAGTTCCGAGCTGGAGGAGTCCTCTCGAGTGTCCGGGGCCTCCTGGTTCCGCACTATTAGGGATGTGGTCATCCCTTTGCTTGCCCCTACTCTGCTCTCTGCCTGGGTGCTCAGCTTCCTATGGGCGGCTCGCGCCGTGCTCATCATCATGTTTCTCTATGTCCCTTCTTCCACAGTGCTCTCCTTGTTAATGTTCGGAAGTGGAGGGGTCTCGGCGTCGGGGTCCGCCGCTGTGCTGGGAGTGATCCTGGCGGGTGTGATGTCGATTGTGGCCATCCTGGCCCAGGTGGCAGTTTCCAGGATGAGGAGAGGAACGGGAGATGTGGGGTTGCTGGGATAGGGTTAGGCCGTGTCCAGCTAGGTCAGGCCCTTCTATGACTGGTATTTGGCCACCGAGAACGCCAGTATCATGGGGATGTCGACAGCGCCTATGGCCAGCGTGGCGATCTGAAACGCCAGCATTCGGGCGGGCATGTCATTGTAGATGAACACGAACATCAACAGCCCGGCGATGAGCCCGTAGGCCAGGATGGTCCAGCGAAAGACGATAAAGAAGAGGCGCCAGGCGAAGTTGCGGGCGCGGGCTAGAGCCACGGCATTGGCTATCACAGCTGCTGCGGCAGCGGCCAGCAGGCCGATGGCGGGGGCAAGGGGTGGCTCCTTGGGCAGCGAAGCGGTAATATAGGTCACCCCGGCGATGGCGAGGCCGAGGGCTAACGTGCCGACAAAAGCCACAGGCGGCAGCCTCTGTTCTTGAGCGCTAGCACTTGCTGTCGGGCGCGCGTCCTGGCTCATGATGCCACTCTCGCCATGATAATCAGTATCGATAGTTGCATGATACCGAGGATGCCAGCGGTATAAATAAACCGCCGCATTAGCTGCCCAACCAGTTCCAAGTTCGGCTCTGGCTTTCGCAGTTCAAAGAGCACCGCCAGGTTCGCGGGCTCGTTTATTCCCAGGGCTATCAAAGCCATTACACCTACGACAGCGAAGGACGCCAAAATCCATGCGTGATAGGGATGAATAGAGTAAAGCACGCCTACCTGGAGGCCTAGCTGGAACCCTGCTACCAGCGTGACAACAACCACTGTCGGCATGATAACGGACATCTTGGGCATGAGCCGGGTGATGAGCTCAAGCCTGGCGCGAATCGGCATGCGCCCCAGAATCGGGCCAATCACCAGCCCCAGGAACAGGTCGATGATGGTCCAGGCGGCCCCAAAGGCCACGTGGGCGAACGTGAGGGCCCAGCGCCAGCCACCGATGACGGAGACCAGGAGGTAGATGAGCGCCAGCGCTACGAACGGCAGGGTTGCTACAGATACGATAGTACGGGGCGGTCGCGGGATTTCCCCGGCAACAAGGCCAGACGGGACAGCAGCGGCTCCCACTGTAGCATCAGCCATTACAAACTCTCCTGTGTGATACCCACATATAGGTGTCTCCCCTCTCGACTGATCTCATATCATCACTAATGCCGCTACTATATAGTCTGCCCGCACCCTTGTCAAGGCATACTCCTGAAAACTTTGTGAATTCGCCTATCCCTCGACAGGCTCAGGATGAGCGGTCTGAGGCATCTGCTCGAGGTGAGCCCTTCAGTAAGCTCAGGACAGGCTTTGTCGAACCATGAGGAGCATCAAGTCGAGCGGATTTCGTAACAAATTTCAAGGACAAGACATGATGATAGGTTGTTGCCTCTCGTATTCCTCAAGCCTTTGTTGAGCCACTTCGCAGTATCTCTCCGAGATATCTATTCCGAGATAGCTCCTACCCAGCTTCCGAGCCACCAGGGTGGTCGTCCCCACCCCGTTGAACGGGTCCAGCATCAGATCCCCTTTATAGCTAAATAGCCTTATCAGGCGGTAGGGTATCTCCTCAGGGAACATGGAGGGATGGCCGAAGTCCTTCATCCGAGATTCGGGGGCTATCTCCCACTTACCGTAGACCCATTTTTTGAACTCGTCGGCGATGATGTCAGCGTTGGCTCGGTTCCCCGCCTTCTTCTGGCTGCCTTTGCAGAAGACTTCGATGAACTCCCAGGTATACTTCAAGTATGGCATCGAGGGGCTCTTCCAGCTTCCCCAAGCGGTGTATTTGGCGTTCCAGTTGTGCTTCTCCCAGAGTATCTCCGCCTTGAACAGGAGACCCAGGTCCCTGAGTTGCTGGCTGATCCTGTGATGGGTGGGCATGTAATCAGAGTACATCGGTTGTACGACCACACATATGCGTCCGCCGGATTTCAGCACCCGAGCGCACTCGGCCCAAACGCGACCAAGTTGGCTGAAGTAGTCGTCCCAGCTCTTGGTGTCCCGGTGGGCATCATACTGGTCCAGGCCGAAGTTGTAGGGGGGCGAGGTGACAATCAAGTCCACAAAGTCGGATGGCATCTGGGATATTATGTCAAGACAATCTCCGTGGTAGATGCGGTTGACGGGGAAGTCTCTGGCCTCTTCAGCCTCCGCCGCCTTCTCCAATGCCAGGGGCTCGCCAGGCGAGAGGCGGTGCCTCTTCTTGCCCCCCTTATCGCTCACCTTGACGCCACGCAGCTTCTCGCCACATCGCTGACAGTTGGTGAGGTGCGCTGGATTTCTGTTACCGCAGCGCAGGCAACTACGGTAACTCTCTTCTCTTGGGGCCTGGCTTTGCCCGGGCATGGCTTTCCTCTCAGCCTACTCTACAAAGGACATGAATGGATGTCTAGGGCTTTTTATACCCTCACCCCTGTATCCTCCTCTCTCCTGGAAGGAAGAGGGGAAGGGAAGAACAAAACTGGGGGGCACCCCTCCGATCCCGATGGAATCGGGGTCGGAGTCCGACGAGCAAAGCGTCATCGGACCAAACCCCCGCCAGAGAGGTTTCCCCTCCGGACTCCTCACTTATTCTTCCGCCAGAAATGAAGGCGGCGGGAGATGGCCATCCTCTTGAGCTGCTGGATGGAGTAGGTGGGATTTATATACTTGGGGCAGACTTCGTGGCAGTTGAAGATAGTGTGGCAGCGCCAGATGCCGTCGGGGCCGCTTACCAGGGCCAGGCGCTCGTTCTCGGCCCCGTCCCGGGAGTCGGCCACGAAGCGGTAGGCCTTGGTCAGAGCGGCCGGGCCCAGATAGTCCTTGTTGGTCCAGACTATGGGGCAGGCAGCGTGGCAGCAACCGCAGAGGATGCAGTCGATCATCTCGTTGATGGCGTGCCTTTGCTTGGGGCTTTGGGGATATTCCTTCAGGGGCGGTTCCGAGGCCGGCAGCAGATAGGGCAGGATGCTTTCATACTTCCGGTAGAAGGGCCGCATGTCTACTACCAGGTCTTTGATCACCGGCAGGTGGCCCAGGGGGCTGATGGTGACTTCTTTGAGGTCTCTCAGCATGGTCTTGCACGCCAGGCGATAGGCTCCGTTGATGAACATAGCGCAGGAGCCACACACTGCCCCCCGACAGGAGAAGCGGAAGGCCAGGGAACCGTCCAGGTTCTCCAGGATATAGAAGAGTCCCTCCAGAACATTCATGCCCTCCCTGGCCTCTACGGTGAAGGTATCGAAGCGAGGCTCTGAATCAGACTGAGGATCGAAGCGGAAGACCCTGAAAGCAACCTGCCTATCCATCAATATCTCCTTGCCTCTGGCGGCCAGCGAGTGATAGTGACGTCCTTCTCGCCCAAGGCCAGCCCCTGAGGGGTGTAGCGGGCCAGGGTGTGGTGGAGGAAGCGGGCATCATCTCGTTGTGGGAAGTCGCGGCGGAAGTGGGAGCCTCGGCTCTCCTCTCGCTTCAAGGCCCCGGCCACGATGGCCTCAGCCAGGTCCAGCATTCCCTCCAGCTCCAGGGTCCGGGCCAGGTCCAGGTTGTAGGTTTTACCTTTGTAACGGATGCTCGTCTGTTGGAACCTCACCTTCAGGGCCCCCACCTGAGCCAGAGCTTGGGATAGGTCTTCTTTATTGCGGAAGATGCCCACCTTGTCCATCATGAGCTCCGTCAACTCCTGCCTCAGGCCATGGGGATTCTCTCTGCCCTCCCATTTTATGAGGCCGTCTAACTTCTCCTCGGCGGCCTTCAAAGCGACGCCATGGGCAAGGGGGGTGTCCCCTGGATTCCTTTTCCCTCTGTCCTGGGCGTAGCGACCGGCAGCCTCTCCCGCCCTCTGTCCGAAGGCCAGGGTCTCCAGGAGGGAGTTGCCCCCCAGGCGGTTGGCCCCGTGGACGCTGACACAGGCGCACTCCCCAGCGGCGTAGAGGCCGGGGAGTGGCGTCTGCCCCCGGGCATCGCAGTCTATGCCTCCCATGCTGTAGTGCTGTCCGGGCTGGATGGGGATGGGCTCAGACACCGGGTCCACCCCGGCGAAGTTTATGGCGATGTCCCTGATGGTGGGGAGACGCTCCAGAATCCTCTCCTTCCCTAGGTGTCTCATATCCAGGAGGAGATAGGCGTCATATAGGCCGCGCCCCTGCTCTATCTCTGTCTCCATGGCCCTAGCCACGATGTCCCGAGGGGCCAGCTCCATGGCCTCGGGGGCGTAATCCTTCATGAAACGCTCCCCTCGATTATTGAGCAAGTAGGCCCCCTCGCCTCGAGCGCCCTCGGTGATGAGGATGTTGGTGCCGTAGAGGGTGGTGGGGTGGAACTGGACGAACTCCATATCTTTGAGAGGGGCGCCGGCCCAGTAGGCCAGAGCCATCCCCAGGCCGGAGTTGATGAGGGAGTTGGTGGTGCGGGAGTAGAGGCGTCCGTAGCCGCCCGTGGCCATGATGACCGACTCTGCGGCGAAGGCCTCCACCTCCCCGGTGACGATGTTGAGGGCGATGACCCCCCGGCAGGCCCCATCCTCTATCACCAGGGAGAGGACCTGGCGCTCCTCGTAGACGGTGAGCCTGGCTTTAATGGCCTGCTCGTAGAGGGTGTGGAGAAGCACGTGGCCCGTCTCGTCGGCAGCGTAGCAGGTCCGGGGGAAGCCGCCGCCGCCGAAGGGCCTCTGGGCGATCTTCCCCTCCGCGGTGCGACTGAAGGGGGTGCCCCAGTGCTCCATCTCGAAGACGCGTTCCGGGGCCTCCCGGCACATAATCTCCACGGCGTCCTGGTCTGCCAGGTAGTCGCTGCCCTTGACGGTATCGAAGGCGTGGCGTTCCCAGGAGTCGTCCTTGCCCTCGGGGTGGTTGCCCAGGGCGGCGTTGATGCCTCCCTGGGCGGCCCCGGAGTGGGAGCGGAAGGGGGGCACCAGGGAGAGGACGGCCACATCCCCGAAGCGACGTGCCTCCAGGGTGGCCCGCAGCCCGGCCAGCCCACCGCCGATGACGAGAACGGAGTGGTAGAACAATGGCATATCTCCTAGAGGAAAGAGAGCAGGGCATAGACCCCGTAGATAAATCCCACCAGCCCCAGGGCAAACAGCCACCAGGAGAGAGCTCGCAAGGAGCGGCGGCCCATCCCCATATCGGCGGCCACCACCCGGATGCCGTTCAGTCCGTGGAACAGGGCTGCGGCCAGGAGGACAGTGTCCAGGGCCAGGAAGGGGGGCGAGGCTAGCCTGGCCACCACTCTATCGAAGGCAATGCCCTCGCCGGGCTGGGCCAGGTGCAGGATAATAATGTGGGCCGCCAGGGCCAGCACCAGCAAGAGGCCGGTGACCCGGTGCAGGAGCCACAGCCACCATTCCCAACCAGGAGCAGGGACTGTCCGCTTCTCTGCTCTGAGGAAGGCCATCAGTCCACCTGCCGCCAGCTATCGGAGGTTTCTTTTGCCCACCTGCCCGCCCAGTATCGCTCGGGGGCGAAGCCCCCGAACCCCGGGGTGGCGAAGGACACACTTTGATACAGAGTCCCCAGGGTGGTTGGGAAGGAGAGGAAATGTCTCATGGTAGGCCCTCAACCTTTCGGCAGTGAGCGGCCCAGGACGAAGGGTAGGAGGAACCACAGGGTCGCCCCGAAGCTGGCCATCCCCAGCAAGATTGCCCCTGCCAGAAGCTCTTTCTGTCGGCGTACCCCGATGCCCAGGTCGAAGAGGAGAAGTCGCAGCCCGTTGACGGCATGGAAGATGACGGCGGCGATGAGCAGGAGATCCAGGGCGATGCCCCAGGGGGTATGAAAGGTCTTGAGCACACGGTCGAACCCACCGCCATCCCCGGCCCAGCGCGCCGAGGAGACCACCGCTATGTGCAGGAAGAGATAGAAGGCCAGGGCCAGTCCCGTGATGCGGTGGAGCACCCAGCCCCACATGCCTGGCCTGTAGTGAAGGGGCCATCGGTCGGTCAGCCGTTCCTGATAGCGGCCCCGGGACATGCTAGAGCTTCATGACCTTGATGAGCTCCCGCACCGCCTGGGCCGAGCGTTCCAGGGCAGCCTTCTCCTTGGGGCTCAGGGCTACCTCGAAGACCTTCTCCATCCCATCCGAACCCAAGCGCACCGGTACCCCCAGGAAGACGTCTCTTAGGCCGTATTCCCCGTCCAAATATACGGAGCAGGGCAGAACCCGCTTCCTATCCAGGAGGATGGCCTCCACCATCTGGGCCACGGCAGCCCCCGGCGCTTGGTATGCCGAGCCCGCCTTGAGCAGTTCCACGATCTCCCCACCCCCCTGGATGGTTCGGTTCACCAGCCGCTCTATGGTGTCCTCAGACAGAAGCTGGGTGATAGGCATTCCGGACACAGTGGAGAAGCGGGGTATGGGAACCATGGTATCGCCGTGGCCGCCCAGGATGAAGGCGGTGATGTCATCCACAGAGACCCCCAGCTCCCTGGCAATGAAGGTGCGGAAGCGGGTGCTGTCCAGGATGCCCGACATCCCCACCACCCGTTCCCGGGGGAAGCCGCTCACTTTGAAGGCGAGGTAGGCCATGGCGTCCAGGGGGTTGGTGACCGCGAGGAGGATGCATCGAGGGGAAAGGGTTACCACCTGGCGCACTACCTCTCTCACGATGTCCCGGTTGGTGAGCACCAGGTCATCCCGGCTCATCCCCGGCTTCCGGGCCACCCCCGAGGTGACGACGACAATCCGGGAGTCGGCGGTGTCTTCATAGTTGGTGGTGCCAATGAGATAGGCATCTGACCCATGGAGAGGGCCGCTCTGGAGGATGTCCAGGGCCTTGCCTTGGGCCAGCCCCTCCACAATGTCCATGAGGACCACATCGGCATAGCCGTGCCGGGCGATATCCATGGCGCAGGCAGCCCCCACGTTGCCCGCCCCGATGATGGAGACCTTGGGCCTCATCTTCTCAGCCTCCTTATAATGGCGTCGGCCATCTGCGAGGTGCCCACGGCTGAGGGGTCATCTCGGGTGGGCTTGAGGTCGTAGGTTACCTCCCTGCCCTCAGCCAGGACCTGAGCCAGGGCGGCCTCGGCCCGGTCGGCGGCCTCCCTCTCCCCCAGATGGCGCAGCATCATGATGCCAGAGAGGATCATGGCTGAGGGGTTCACCTTGTTCAGGCCAGCGTATCGGGGTGCGGAGCCATGGGTGGCCTCGAAGACTGCAGCCTGCTCTCCTAGGTTGGCCCCCGGAGCTACCCCCAGCCCCCCCACCAGCCCGGCGCACAGGTCTGTGATGATATCGCCGGATAGGTTTGGCAGCACCCGGATATCGCATTGCACCGGGCGGATTACGAGCTGCATACACAGGTTGTCTATTATAACATCCTCGAACTGGATGTTCTGATAGCCCTTGGCCACATCTCGGGCCACCTCCAGAAAGAGGCCATCGCTGAACTTCATGATGTTGGCCTTGTGGATGGCGGAGACCTTCTTGCGGCCGTGCGACCGAGCGTAGTCGAAGGCGAACTGGACGATGCGTCGGGAGCCGGCCTCAGAGATGGCTTTAATGGATATCCCAGTATCCAGTCCCAAGCGAGGGTATCCATCCTGAGCTATAGTCTCGATGAGCTTGGCAGCTCCAGCGCTGCCCCGTTCGAACTCGATGCCGGCATAGAGGTCCTCGGTGTTCTCTCTGACCACTACAATATCTATGTCCTCGTATCGGGATAGTATGCCCCGGTAGGACTTGCAGGGGCGGAGGCAGGCGTAGAGGTCCAGGCTTTGGCGCAGGGCCACGTTGACGCTTCTGAAGCCCGTGCCCACGGGGGTGGTGATGGGGCCTTTGAGGGCTACCTTGTGGCGGCGGATAGAGTCCAGTACGGCCTGGGGGAGAAGTGCCCCTTCTCGCTCCATAGTTTCGGCCCCGGCGTTTTGCACCTCCCAGCGGAGGGGAACGCCCGTGGCCTCCAGGACGCGGCAGGCGGCCTTAGCCACCTCCGGCCCGACGCCGTCGCCGGGGATGAGGGTTATGGTGTAAGGTTTTTGGGCCATAATTAACCTGTCGAGGTCAGATTATAGCATAAGGGAGGCAAGTGGAGGAAATAAAAGAACGGCTTTAGATGACCCTCACCCTTAGCCACCGTCCCCAGAAGAAGTAGGGGATGTACCCCAGCAGCCGGGCCGCCATGCCGATGACCGACGCATAGCCGATGCCCAGGGGGCCGAGGCTGGTACCCGAGCTCAGCAGCCATGCCATGGGCAACTCCATCCCCCAGAGGGCCAGGAGGGTGACTACCATGGGCGCCAAGGTGTCTCCGGCGATGTTGAAAGATTGTTGGAAGACCATGCCTGTGCCCATGAAGAGGGCGGCCAGGACCTGGATCCGCAACCAGACGGAGCCTAGCGCCACCACATCTGGCTGGCTGGTGAACAGCCTGACGAAGTTCGATGGGAAAAGCACTAATATGATCCCCACTGCCACTGACACTATGAGCACATAGATAAGCCCCCAGAGGACCGCCTGACGCGCTCGGTTAGGCTGGTGGGCGCCCAGGTTCTGTCCCGCCATGATGCCCGAGGCCTGGCCCAAGCCCATGGCGCCAAAGTTAGCGAACATCTCCATGCGTCGGGTCAAGGCGTAGGCTGCCATGGGCACATCCCCGAAGGGAGCCACCAGCCGTAGTAAAATCAACTGGGCCGTGGCCCGCTCCGTGCCAGCCACTGAGGCGGGGGCCCCAATCTTGATGATCTGCCGGAGTATGGAAAAGTCCAGCCGGTATCCTCGCAGCGTCAGATGCAGGCGGGAGTAGCCTTTGAAGAGAATATAGAAGTTTATGCTGCCCCCCGCGATCTGGGCCAGGATGTTGACCAGGGCCGCGCCGGGCAGGCCCATGTGGGGGAACCACCACCAGCCGAATATGAAGAAGGGGGTGAAGACGATGTGAATGAGGCGTGTCACGAAGGTGGCCATGAGTGGCACCATCACCTCGCCAGTGGATTGAAGGGCAGCACCGGACATCATGCGAAAGGACTGGGCGGCAAGGCCGATGAACTGGATGCGCATATACATGGCGGTCTCGGCCTTCACCGCCTCGCTGGCGCCGATAACTCGGATGAGAATATCGGTGAGGAGCAGGCCGATAACCACCATCAGGAGAGAGTAGGCCCCGCTGAGGGTGAAGGCCTGGAGGGCGACATGGTTTGCCAGGGGCACGTTTCCTGCCCCCACGGCCCGACTGACCATGGCCCGCATGGCCATATCCAGCCCCTGGCGGGACATCATGCCGACCTGGGAGAAGGTCTGGGCCACGCCCACGCCGGCAAGGGCGCGGAACCCCCCGGGCAGACGCCCCGCCCAGACCAGGTCCACCATCTGGTCGATGATGTTCAGGATATTTTCCCCTACCTGGGGCCAGGCTAGGAAGGCCAGGTTCTTGGGGACGCTCCCCGTGGTCAGGTCCCGGGAGGCGTAGAAAGAGGGCCTAGGGCCGCGGCCTCCACCCACCATGCCCGTCCCACTCGCGGCAGATGATAGACTTGCCCCTTCTGCTTGAGGCGCACCCGATGAGGTCGCCGTGCCCTCCTGGGGTGGCGTGCCCCCTGGGGGATGTTGCTCCCGGCTCATGGGCACCGAGCACCCTTGGATTGGAAACGAGGCCGCGTTGCTTGTTGTGGGTTCACCAATCCCAGACTACTTCTCTTCTAGCTGAATCGAGCATTATCAGCTGTTTCGCCGTTTACCTTGGAGATAGACCCTTCACTCCTGAGCAGGCGTGATGGTGGCCAGCACCGCCCCCTTCATCACCTGTGCCCCCGGCTTGAAATGGATGGCCTCCATCACCCCGTCTATGGGAGAAGGCAAGCTGTTCTCCATCTTCATAGCCTCCAGCACCACCACTATGTCCCCTATCTTGACGCTATCCCCCTCCTTCACCAGGTATTCAACCACGATGCCGGGCATGGGGGCGACGATGGCTGCCTCCTCCTGAGTTGGGGCATGAGGTCGGCCTATGGCAGGAGCTGGAGAGATGGATACTGGAACAGCCCCCCCAGGGCGAGGCAACCCGATCGGCTCCACCTCTACCTGATAGGGGTGACCCTCGACGTAGACGATGAAGGCCCTCCGTCCTGGCGCTCGGGGTGAAGCTGAGGAGGACATGGGTTGTATCCTGGCCCGGGCCACCGCCGGAAGAGCTTCCGAAGGTGCCAACTTAGCCGGGGGTGGCGTCTCGAGCTCATATTTCCGGCGCAGGAAACTCAGGCCAGTGGTGGGATAGAGGGCATAGATAAGGACATCCCCCATGTCCCGAGCCAGACCATTAGTAGCATCCTGAGCCTGGGATAGCTCCGGTGGTAAGATGTCTCCAGGACGACAGGTGATGGGCTCCTCACCGCGCTCATATCCCTTCAGAACCGCTTTTTGCACCTCGGGGTCTATGGGAGCCGGGGCGCAGCCATAGAGGCCATAGACATAGTCCTTGACCTGAGCCGAGACCATCTTATAGCGGCCAAAGAGAATGTTCTGCACTGCCTGGATGCCCACAATCTGGCTGGTGGGGGTCACCAGAGGAGGGTAGCCCAGCTCAGCCCGCACTCGGGGCAACTCCGCATAGACCTCCTCCAGCCTGTCCACTGCCTCGGCCTCCTTTAGCTGGGCCATCAGATTGCTGATCATTCCCCCCGGTATCTGATGCTCCAGTACGCCGGGATCGATGACGGATATTCGGGTGTCGTCCTGGAACTCCTTATACTTGGAAGCAACGGATTCCAGAAACTGGCCCAGGAGAAGCAACTGGTGCAAATCCAACCCCGGATCCCGCTCCGTGCCCTGGAGGGTCATCAGCAAAGGCTCGATAGCGGGCTGGGAGGTGCGCAGGGCCAGGGGGGCGAGGGCGGTATCCACCATGTCCACGCCGGCCTCAATGGCTTTGAGGTAGCTCATGGAGGCCATGCCACTGGTGTAGTGGGTGTGGAGGCAGATGGGGATGCGCAGGGCCTCCTTCAAAGCCCGCACCAGGTCGTAGGCGTCCTGGGGAGCGATGAGCCCGGCCATGTCCTTGATACACAGACTGTTGGCCCCCATCTTCTGAAGGGTGAGAGCCTTATTAACATAGTAATCGATGTTGAAGACAGGGCCGCCCAGCCGTTTCCCCGTCAGGGAGTAGCACAGAGCGCCCTGGATGTGTCTGCCTGCCTCCCGAATGGCAGCGAAGGCAGCCTCCAGGTTGCGCTCGTCGTTGAGGGCGTCGAAGACCCGGAAGATGTCTATGCCAACCTCAGCGGCATGAAGGACGAAGGCCCGGACCACATCGTCGGGATAGTGTCGGTAGCCCACCAGGTTCTGGCCCCGGAGGAGCATCTGAAGGGGAGTGTTGGGTATTAACCCCTTCAGGGCGCGCACCCGGCCCCAGGGGTCCTCGTGGAGGAAGCGGGTGGCCACATCGAAGGTGGCCCCTCCCCACACCTCCAGGGACCAGAAGCCCACCTTATCCATCTCCGAAGCAATGGGGAGCATGTCCTCGGTGCGCCACCGAGTAGCCAGGAGAGACTGATGAGCGTCCCTGAAGGTGGTGTCAGTCACCTTCAGGGCACCGGGGTTTCTGCCTTCAGACATCCCTTCGACTCCGCTCAGGACAGGCCCTTCGACCCCGCTCTCCGAGCACGGAGTCCGCAGGGCGGACAGGATAAGCTCTTGGGCTCCTGAGTGGCTGGAGTGGGCGGCGTTGACACAGGCTACAGGACAGCATAAGTGCCTTCCTCCCCCGCCGACGCCAGGGGCTGGAGTGCGGGTGGGGGGGAGCCCCCCTTTCCAGGTAGGCCCATACGGCAGCTATGGCAGCGGCCAGGGCTTCTTGGCTTGGCATTTGTCTCCACTAGCTCCTACATGGGTATGTTGCCGTGTTTCTTGGGGGGCCGGAGCTCCCTCTTGTTCTCCAGGAGCTCCAGGGCCTGGATGAGCCTGGGCCGGGTGTCCCGTGGCTGGATGACAGCATCCACATAGCCTCGGGCGGCGGCAATATAGGGATTGTAGAGCAGGCTCTGATATTCTTTTATCTTCTCCTGGAGCTTTCCCCCGGGGTCCGAAGCTTCCCGGATCTCCCGGCGGTGGATGATGGCGCTGGCCCCCTCCGCCCCCATGACCGCGATCTCGGCCCCGGGCCAGGCCAGGACGTAGTCCGCCCCCAGATGTTGCGAGCACATGGCGATGTAGGCCCCTCCGTAGGCCTTGCGTGTGATGACAGTGAGCTTGGGGACAGTGGCCTCGGAGTAGCACCACAGGAGCTTGGCCCCGTGGCGGATGATGCCCCCATGCTCCTGATTCCTGCCCGGCAGGTAGCCGGGGACATCGGCCAGGGTGATGAGGGGAATGTTGAAGGCATCGCAAAAGCGAATGAAGCGGGTGGCCTTGTCCGATGCGTCTATGTCCAGGACGCCGGCCAGTACCTGAGGCTGGTTGGCTATGAAGCCCACGGTGCGGCCAGCCAGGCGAGCGAAGCCGACGATAAGATTCTGGGCGTAGTGATAGTGGGGCTCCAGGAAGACGCCGTTGTCGACCAGGGATAGGATGACCTCCCTCATATCATAGCCCTTCTTGGGGTCGTCGGGGATAATCCTGTCCAGGGCAGGGTCGGTTCGGGCCGGGTCGTCGCCGGTATCCACCAGGGGAGGGTCCTCCTGGTTGTTGGCGGGCAGGTAGCTAATGAGCTCTCTGATAATCTCGATGGCCTGGGCATCGGAGTCACAGGCGAAGTGAGCCACCCCGCTCTGAGCACTGTGCACCATGGCCCCCCCCAGTTCCTCGAAGGAGATGTCCTCGCCGGTCACCTGCTTCACCACATCGGGGCCGGTGATGAACATATAGCTGGTGTTCTTCACCATGAAAACCCAGTCGGTCATGGCCGGGGAGTAGACGGCGCCACCGGCGGTGGGTCCCATGATAGCCGAAATCTGGGGGATGACACCGGAGGCCAGGGAGTTACGGTAGAAGATGTTCCCATAGCCAGCCAGGGCATCCACCCCCTCCTGAATGCGGGCGCCGCCGGAGTCGTTGAAGCCTATTATAGGGACGCCCAGGCGCATGGCCAGGTCCATCACCTTGCAAATCTTGTGGGCGTGCATCTCCCCCAGAGTCCCCGCCAGGGAGGTGAAATCCTGGGCGAAGGCGCAGGCCGGCCTCCCCTGGACGGTGCCGTGCCCCGTTATTACCCCATCGCCGGCTATCTCTTGGTGGGGCATGTCGAAGTCAACGCTTCGGTGGTGGACGAAGGCGTCCAGCTCCTGAAAGCTGCCGGGGTCGAAGAAGAGGTCCAGCCTCTCCCGGGCGGTGAGCTTGCCCCTCTGGTGCTGCTGCTCCACCGCCTGGGGCCCACCCTGGGCCATGACCTTCTCCAACTTGGATTCCAGTTCCCTCAGCTTCTCTTCCATATTTCACACACGTCTCCCGAGGCTTGCGCGCCTCTTTAAAATTAGTCCAGGGCCAAAGATTTAACTGTCTTATTCTATTAGGCTGGAGGCATGGAAAGCAAGGTGGAGTGTGGGCAACGAAGTCAGCTACCTCTATACCGCCTACAGCCAGGCCTACAGCTGCAACGCCATAGGGAATGTGACCGGCAAGAGCGGCCTGGCGTATACTTATAGTGCCAGGCCCCATGCGGTGACAGCCATGGGGGCCACGAGCTATAGCTATGACAACAACGGCAACATGATCGCCAGGGGAAGCCAGACCCTGACCTGGGACGCCGAGAGCCGGCTGGCGAAACTGCTAGAGTCCTTGCTCCTTGTACTGCTTGGCTAGCTGTGCATAGTGTTCTGGTGCCCCTTGCAGCCAACGGCGCACCTGCTCCTGAGTGACTTCTCCCTGTATCTTTGCCGGAACGCCAACCACCAGTGAGTTGTCGGGCACTTCCATGTCCTGGCTGACCAAGCAGCCGGCCCCAATCATGCAGAAGTTCCCAATCACGGCCCCCTGGAGAAGGGTAGCATTCATGCCGATGAGAACATTGTTTCCTATGCTGCGGCAATTGATAACCGTGCCATGGCCGACGATTACGTTATCTCCTATCTGGACACCGCCATGGACCACGGAGTTATCCTCGATATGGCTGTTTCTCCCCACTCTCAAGCCTCTTCCCTCACTCCTGACCACGGCCCCTGGCCAAACGCTGGCCCCCTCGCCTATTTCTACGTCGCCAACGATATAGGCAGCTTCACTGACAAAGGCTGACTCAGCTATGCGGGGTGTCTTGCCACCAAAACTTCGGATCAAAAGTGAGTCCTCCTATTCATATCCGATGAAGGAGTCCCGCTTCACCTGCTCCTGGGGCAGGCCCAGGGCCAAGAGCTGGTCCTCCAGGGACATCACCATCCGCGGCGGGCCGGAAATGTAGAACAGTCTCTCCCTGTAGTCAGGGATAACCTCGGCCATCAGGGCTGAGTCTATGCGCCCCACCTTCCCTCTCCAGCCCGGCGGCGGGGCGATGAGGACGTGCACCACTCGCAGGCGCGGGGTGGCCCGCTCCATGGCCTCCAGCTCCTCCCGGAAGGCTATCTCCTCATAGCTGGAGTTGCCGTAGAGGAGGACGATATCGTAGTCCAGGCCTTTGTCCAGGGAGTAGCGCATCATGCTCCTCAGCGGCGTTATGCCGATGCCGCCGCTGAGGAAGGCCAGTTTCTTCCATTTTCGGGACAGGGTGAATTCCCCCTCCGGCCCCGAGAGGTGCGCCCAATCCCCCGGTTTCAGGGCGTCCAGGGCCTGGGAGTAGGCGCTGGCTGTTATGCGCTTGGTGAACTCCAGGTAGCCCCTCTCCGCAGGGGAGTTGGAGAAGGAGAAGTGATGCCGGGCTTTCTCGCCCGCCACCAGGATGTCCATATAGAAGAACTGCCCCGCCCGGAAGCGCACGTTTTTGGCCCGGATGGAGAAACGGAAGCTCTTAATGGTTGGGGTGCGCCGCAGGACCTCCGAGCATTCAGTATCGAAGTCCCACACGGTGGTTAAGGGGCTACCGTTTCCTTTGGGGTGCCCTTGATCTTGCGGTTGTAGGTCTTGGCCATGTTGGCCCAGAGCTCTTTGAGGTTGCGGTTTCCGCCCGCCTTGGCGGCCTTGAGGAGCTTGGCGGTGGTGATGTTATCGGGGCTGCCCATCTCATCATCGGGCATGAGGCATCCGCAGTTCCAGCACATACTCCACCTCCTTTGTAGATATATGGGGTCTAACTAGCTGCTCCGAACAGCTTTCGGAAGTTCTCTGAAGTGGCCTGGGCCAGAGTATCCAGGGATGCCCCTCGGATTTCAGCCACCCTCTCCGCCACCTGGCGCACTGCTGCCGGCGTAACCCTTACCCCATCGGGCCAGTAGCGGGGGGAGGAGTCAGTCTCCAGGAGGAGGCGGTTCAGAGGGATGAGGCGCACCACCTCAGGCCCAGGGGCGGATTTATCTCCCAAGATGGAGCGTCCGATGGTTATGTAAAACCCCAGCTCCAGCCAGTCCCGAAGCATGGCCCCGTCTCCGGTGAAGCCGTGGGCCGTTCCCCGATGGGCAGGGTTGGCACTGCGCAGGGCGTCCATCATCTCCCGGTGAGCGCCCCGGCAGTGGAGGTTGAGGGGCTTGCCCGCCTCCAGGGCTAGGCCCAGGAGCCGGGTCAGGCAACGGCGCTGCACCTCCGGTGGGGCGATCCCCTCCCTTACCATGTCCAGACCTACCTCTCCGATGGCTGCCACCTCTGGGCGCAATGCCAGGGCTTTGAGACTCTCATAGGTGGCGGCATCTATGTCCCGGGCATTCCAGGGATGGATGCCCACGGCAGGCTTTATGAAATCGTGGCTGCGGCTCAGGTGCACCGTCTCAGTGCTGCTCTCCAGGTCCATCCCCACAGCCAGGACAGCCTCCACTCCCGCTGCCCGAGCCTCCTCCAGGGCTTGTTGGAGATCCCTCGGCGATGAGCCATCCAGGTGGGCGTGAGCATCGGCCAGCGTTGCTGGCGGGCGGGACTCCCTCATATTAGACCTTAACTTCTTGAGGGACGGGCAGGGTGAAGAGATCCTCCAGCTCCGGCCCCTCCAGGGTCTCCTTCTGAATGAGGGTCCTGGCGATGTAGTCCAGGCGTGCCCTCTCCTCGATGAGGATGGAGCGAGCGGTGGCATAGGCCTTGTCGGTCATGGCTTCCATCTCCTCGTCGATGGCCTCGGCCACCTTATCACCGTAGTTGCGCTGCTCTGAGATCTCCTTGCCCAGGAAGACCAGCTCTTCCTTCTTGCCGAAGGTGCGGGCCCCCAGGCCACCCAACCGCCCAGAGGGCATCACACGGACTGTGATGCTATTATGACCACCCTTCTCCTTCTGGGTCTCCAGAAACTCCGCCAGGCTGAAGTCGTGCTCCTTGCGTGACTTGAA
This sequence comes from Chloroflexota bacterium, assembly GCA_016210485.1. GTDB lineage: Bacteria > Chloroflexota > Dehalococcoidia > JACQUD01 > JACQUD01 > JACQUD01. The sequence continues at coordinate 28,023 of JACQUD010000049.1, forward strand.
AGTGCTACCGTCCTTGGTGTGGACCAACAGGTCATCTCCAAATACGTCGATGCCAACTACATTGCCGGACAGCATCTCCTCAATCACGGCGCTTATTGCCATCTCGGCGAATCTGGGTGGCTCGCTCATCCCGAACTCGGTGATCATGCGCCGGGCCAGCTGAGTGGCCTGCTCCAGATCACTCTGTGGGCCAGTGGTTATCTCTCCAAAGACCAGGTCCTCGGCGGCATGGCCGGCCAGGGCTGTGGCCAACATATCTTGGAACTGGGAGCGGGTATAGATGTGGCGATCCTCGGTGGGCAGGAGGCGAGTGTAGCCGCCCATGAGGCCCCGGGCGACGATGGATACCTTGTGCACCGGGTCAGCATGGGGCAGGCGGCGGGCTACCAGGGCGTGGCCCGCCTCGTGGTAGGCGGCGATCTCCTTCTCTTTAGCGGAGATGATGCGCGACTTTCGCTCCGGCCCGGCGACGACCCGATCTATGGCCTCCTCCATCTCCTCCCAGCCGATGGTCTTCTTCTGGCGCCGGGCGGCCAGGATGGCGGCCTCGTTCACCAGGTTGGCCAGGTCGGCCCCGGAGAAGCCCACCGTCTGCCGGGCCAGGAGCTCCAGGTCCACCCCCTCCAGGGGCTTGCCTTTGATATGGATCTGGAGGATGGCCTTGCGTCCGGCGATATCGGGCTGGTCCAGGACCACCCGTCGGTCGAAGCGGCCCGGGCGCAGGAGGGCCGGGTCTAGGATGTCGGGGCGGTTGGTGGCGGCCAGGACGATGACGTTGGTGGAGGTATCGAAGCCATCCATCTCCACCAGGATCTGGTTCAGGGTCTGCTCCCGCTCGTCGTGGCCTCCGCCCAGGCCAGCGCCCCGGTGGCGGCCCACGGCGTCGATCTCGTCCACGAAGACGATGCAGGGGGCATTCCTCTTGGCCTGGTCGAAGAGGTCACGCACCCGAGAGGCGCCCACCCCGACGAACATCTCCACAAACTCGGAGCCGGAGATGGAGAAGAAGGGGACGCCGGCCTCGCCGGCCACGGCCCGGGCCAGCAGGGTCTTACCCGACCCCGGCGGCCCCACCAGGAGGACGCCCCTGGGGACGCGTGCCCCCAGAGAAGTGAACCTCTCTGGATATTTCAGGAACTCCACCACCTCCTGGAGCTCTTGCGTGGCCTCATCCACCCCGGCCACATCGCCGAAGGTAACGGTGGGGCGGCTGCTGGTGACCAGCCGGGCCCGAGAGCGACCGAAAGACATGGCCTGGGTGTTGGTGCCCTGGGCCTGGCGCATCATGAACAGCAGCAGGGCACCGAAGATAATGATAGGCAGGAAGTTCAGGAGGAGGCCGAAAACGCTGCTCATGCTGGAGCTCTTCTCCACTGCCACTAGCACCCCACCCGGCCCCGTCTTTACCCCCTCCTCGCGCAGAGTTCCCAGCAGATCGAAGCCGGCCGGCTGTCGGGAGGAGAGCTTATCCCCGGCAGTGGTGGTCACATCAAGGTTATCGCCCTTTATCCTGATCTCCTGGACCTTTCCTTCCTTGGCCATACTGATGAGAGTGGAGATGTCCATCTCCTGGTTAGAGGAGGAGGAGAACACAGTGAAGAAGAGGGACACCAGGGCCACCAGGATGAGCAGATATATGAAGCTGTTACGTAGCAATCTCGGATTCACTAGCAACTCCCGCTTTATTATAGCAGAAACGGAAGGGTGGGGGAAACCTCCCATTATCGAGGGCTTTTAGTGACGTCTCTCTTCCCCATCCACCCCACCTGGTTAGACAAGGCTCTCACTATGAGCGAGATTATCTCATCTCGCCCTGATGCTCTCGAAGGACGATCCCTGGTAAGGGATACAGGGCTTTCATCCCCGAAACTCCAGAGGGTTATGGGAACGAACTTTCTATGAATGGGCGGGGGAGAAGAAAAAACATTAGTAAACGACCTCTATTATCTATCGAAGTGGAAGAACCGGGCCGCCAGGAAGGAGGTGACGACTATCCAGGCCCCCAGGATGGCCAGCTCCTGGGGGAAATCCCAGAAGGGCCTGGCCTCTAGGGCCACTCCCCGCAGGGCCTTGAGCATGGGGGAGAGGGGCAGATACCTCACAGCGACGGCCAGCACCTTGGGCAGCTCCTCTGTGGGGAAGAAGACGCCGGAGAAGAACATCATGGGCACGGTGACGGCGTTGCCCAGGCCGTTGGCAGCGTTGACTGTCTTGGCGATGGCTCCTACGAGAAAGCCCAGATTCAGAAAAGCCAGGTTGCCCAGAAGCACCAGGAGAGCAATGTAAAGGTAGTTCCCCACTACCGTGCCGCCGAACAAGAGGATGCCAGCCGCCAGGATGATAGCTGCCTGCGCCAGGGAGAGAAACAGTTGGGCCAAGACATGGGCGGCGAAGAATGTCCGCACTGGCAAGGGTGTAGCCAGAATACGTCTCAGTATCTTCTTCTCGCGATACAGCGCCATGGTGGAGGCAACGCCGATGATGGAGAAGGTCATCACTCCCATTCCCACGAAGCCAGGCAGGAGAAAATCGAAGTAGCTGAGCTGGCGGGACTGAACTCCTTGCTCATCCAGGGCCAAGAGGCTGGGAGCGTGGGCCAGATTCATATTCACCTGGTCCAGGAAGCGCTGGATGGCGGCGACCACCGCCGCAGACGTGATGATGGTTCGGTCATAGACGAGGGTAATGGTGGCGGGAGGGCTCTCCGTCATCCTGGCCGCCATCCCTTCTGGGAAGATGAGCAGGTAATCCAGCTTCCCGTCCTTCACATCCTGCCGGGCTTTAGCCTCGTCCTCCCACTCTTTTGTATCAAATGTCCCTATTTGGCCCAGGTTCTGGACCAGGGCTCGGGAGAGGCTATCTTGGGCGTGGTCGACGATGCCTATATGGAGGGTGGGCGGCTGGTCCAGGCGGAATAGGCCGAAGACCACCACGAAGATTAGGGGGAAGACCAAAGCCCAGAACAGGGCCTGGCGGTCCCGCGCTATCATTTTCAGGTTAGCTATGAGCAGCCGCAGCAGCATCTCGACCTCATCCTCCAGCTAATCTCGGAGTTCGCGCCCGGTGAGGGACAGGAAGACATCCTCCAGATTGGCCGGGAGCACCTCCAGGTACTCCAGACGTGTGCCAGTCTGGTGGGCCCACTCCATAAGGGCGGGTAGAGTGTGGGTGGCATCGGAGGAAGACAAATAGAAGGTACCATCCTCGGCCCGCCGCACGGCTTTCACCGAGTCCAGGGCCTCTAGCCCCCGGCCCAGGGCATCACTTTGGGCGATAACCTTCACCTGGTAAGGCACGGGCAAGCTCCGCACCAGGTTGGTGGGTGTGTCCAGGGCCACGACTTGCCCTTGGTCCATGATGGCCACCCGCTGGCAGAGGAACTCCGCCTCCTCCATGTAATGGGTGGTGAGCACCACGGTGCGGCCCTCTTCATGGATACTCTGAATGAACTCCCAGAGGCTGCGACGGGCCTGAGGGTCCAGCCCAGTGGTGGGCTCGTCCAGAAAAACTACCTCAGGGTCGTTGACTAGGGTGGCGGCGATGGTGAAACGTTGCTTCTGGCCGCCGGAGAGCCTGGCTACGGTGGTGTTGGCCTTCTCCTGGAGGCTCACCTTGGACAGCAGCTCATCGGAGAGCAAGCTACGAGAGTAGAAGCTCCCGAATAGCTCCAGGATCTCCCTCAGGGTCAGGTGGTCGAAGTAGGCGGAGGCCTGGAGCTGGACACCGATGCGCTCTTTCACCTTCTCCGGCTCCCGATGGGTGTCTATGCCCAGGATAAGGGTATGACCGGAGGTGGGCTTTTGAAGGCCCTCGATACACTCCATGGTGGTGGTCTTCCCGGCGCCGTTGGGCCCCAGGATGCCGAAGACCTCGCCCTGCCGCACAGAGAATGAGACCCCTCTCACTGCGGCCACGGGGCCGAAGCTCTTGGCGAGTTTATCTACAGTTATGACATCTGTCATAGCGTCAACGTTCCCCTGAGCGGCAATTGAACAGCATTTTATCATATTTTCACGGGGTCGGCTATCCATCATTTAGGTGGCCATTTTGCCGAGCTCTTTTCTTCGGTTGTCCTTGCTTCCCTTTACAGATACGGCTATACTAGGGCCAGAGGGGGGGGAAGCCAGCCCCTCCAGGGGGAGGTGTGCCATGCCCGAGGAAGAAGTGGGGTATGTCTCGGACTTCTTTGCCCACGTCACGGTAGCCGGCATAGACCTCACCGGCAGGCTCAAGGTGGGGGACCGCATCCACATCCGGGGCCATACCACGGACATCGAGATGGAGGTGGAGTCCATGCAGATCCAGCGTGCTGATGCGACCCAGGCCGGGGCCGGGGACTCCATAGGCATCAAGGTGCCAGATCGGGTGCGCAAAGGCGACAAAGTCTATAAGGTCGTGGAGTAGCCGCATAGCCGGGCCAAGCCGAACTTGGCATGGATGCTGTGCTGCCCCTGTCCGAAGGCCCTTCGGCCCCGGGGGCCTTCTCGGGGGATAGCGTCTTGGCTAACCTGACGCCAATTAAGGAATCCTGGATTCTGGAGGGTTTAACTGAGAGTAGGACTGATAGCTGATACCCATATCCCCGAGTCCTTCAAAGAGCTACCCCCTCAAGTAGCCCAAGCCTTGAAAGGGGTCGACTTAATCCTCCACGCCGGTGATATCTATATCTCTTCAGCCCTGGACTGGTTGGAGGCCATAGCCCCGGTGATGGCGGCCCGGGGCAATGGCGACGCCCAGGTTCGGGATGACCCCAGAGTCCAGGATAGCTTGGTTCTAGACCTGGACGGGCTGCGGGTAGGAGTAACCCACGCCGTCATCTACCCCGAGACAACATGGGGGACCCTGGAGCAGACCATGGAGCGGAAGTTCAGAGGGCCTGTTGATGTCATCGTCTTCGGGGATACTCATACTGTTCTGGTGGAGAGGTACAAAGGGGTGCTCTTGGTGAATCCGGGGAGTCCCACCTATCCCAAAAACTTCCTGGAGCTGGGCACAGTGGGCATCCTGGAGATCAAGGGAGGCCAAGCTCAAGCCAGTATCCTCTCCCTGAAGTGATGGTGAGAACATTTGACTGGCAGTCAAAAGGTAGGGAGTTCGAATCCCCCCTGCTCCACCAATAGAATTCGAACCTCGGGAGGGAAGCCTCGAAATACCTTGGATAGCTCACTGCCGCTTCGCCTTGCGTGGCGCCCGTGGGGGGAGGGAGACCACGAAACTCAGGGCCTCGTCAACCCAAGCTTTTAGCTCCTTCTCCGTCTTACACCCTTTAGGCCCGATGTATAGCATGCCCTTGAGTGGCCTACCTGTAAAATCCATGGGGCGGGCGGATGGATCAGCGAGGGCCTCTTGATAATGCTCAGGCCCAACACGTACTACCAGGTCGTTGTTGAGAACGCCACAGCACATGTTGTCCATGACCATGAAAGTAAGCCCCCCGAACATGCTTTTCTCCACAATACCTGGCTGCCCAGCTAACAGGTGGCGCACTCGTTCAGCTAGCTTTTGGTTGTACGCCACACCATCCTCCTACGCAGAATCTTGTCGTTCGACCTCAGCGAGCCTCCGGCTAAGAAAGGCACGCTCCACCGCGTTCTCAGAGAGAGCAATTGCCTGTTGAGCCCCACCGACCAGGTAAGCAGCAGACCTCACCCTGCCGCAGGAGGTGTCGCCGGAGCCCGGGGCCGGCGCGGCCGGCGCCCCCGCCTCTTGGAGGCAGTGCCTAGCTCCCTCACCAGGTTCGCCATCTCGATGGCCCCCACTGCGGCATCGAACCCCTTGTTCCCCTCCTTGGTCCCGGCCCGCTCGATGGCCTGCTCCAGGGTGTCGGCGGTGATTACGCCGAAGATGACGGGCACCCCTGTCTCCAGGGAAACCTGGGCCACTCCTTTGCTCACCTCGGCGGCGATGTAGTCGAAGTGAGGCGTGCCTCCCCGGAGGACGGCCCCCAGGCAGATGACCGCCGAGTAGCGACCGCTCTGGGCCAGGTTCTTGGCCACGGGTGGTATCTCGAAGGAGCCTGGGGTCCAGGCGACATCGATGTCCGCCTCCCGCACGCCGTGACGCAGGAGGGCATCCCTGGCCCCATCTAAGAGCTTGGATGTGATGAACTCGTTGAAGCGGGCTACCACCACGGCGAAGTGCAGCCCATCGCCCAGCAGTGCCCCAGAGAACTCTCTACCCATGTGGCCTCCTTTGAACTAAAGAATGTGCCCGAGTTTCTGTCTTTTGACCTTCAGGTAACCTGCATTATAGGGGGTGGTCGGGGCCACCAGAGGGAGCCGGTCAACCACTTTCAGGCCGTATCCCTCCAGCCCCACAACCTTGCGAGGGTTGTTGGTCAAAAGCTTTATCTCTTTCAGGCCCAGGTCGGTCAAAATCTGGGCGCCGATGCCGTAGTCCCGCAGGTCTGGGGCCAGGCCCAGGGCCATGTTGGCCTCCACAGTATCTAATCCCTGGTCCTGGAGGGCGTAGGCGCGGAGCTTATTATGCAAGCCGATGCCCCGCCCCTCCTGACGCATGTAGAGGAAGGCCCCCCTACCCTCCTGGGCGATGAGCTTCAAAGCCAGGTCTATCTGGGGCCCGCAGTCGCAACGCAGGCTCCCCAGGACATCGCCTGTAAGGCACTCGCTGTGCACTCGCACTAGCGCCGACCCCCCGTGGCAGACATCACCCATGATTAGGGCCACATGCTCATCAGGGTCAACAGTGCTTTTATAAGCATAAATAGTGAACTCGCCATAGCGGGTGGGCAACTTGGCCTCGGCCACTCTCTGCACCAGGGTCTCGTGCCGGCGACGGTAAGCGATGAACTGGGCCACGCTGATGATGTGAATGCCGTGCTCTTGAGCCATGGCTTCCAGCTCCGGCATCCGGGCCATGGTTCCGTCCTCTTTCATGACCTCGCAGATGACCCCCGCAGGGTAAAGCCCGGCGAGGCGGGCCAGGTCCATGATACCCTCGGTCTGCCCTGCCCGGACCAGCACCCCCCCCTCCCTTGCCCTGAGGGGGAACATGTGGCCAGGGCGAGCTATATCCTCGGGTTTAGTGGCTGGATCGATGAGGGCCTTCACTGTAGCGGCACGGTCGTGAGCCGAGATTCCCGTGGTGGTGTCTCGCTTGGCATCCACGGATACAGCGAAGGCGGTGCCGAAGGCCGAGGTGTTCTCCTGGACCATCATAGGGATGCGCAGTTCGTCCAACCTCTGGCCAGGCAGGGAGATGCAGATAAGACCTCGGCCGTGCCTGGCCATGAAGTTGATGGCCTCTGCGGTTATGTGCTGGGCAGCTATGGCCAGGTCGCCCTCGTTCTCCCGATCCTCGTCATCCACAATGATGACGAACTTACCGGCCTTGATGTCCTCGATGGCTTGCTCTACAGTGCAGAATCCCATCTCATCCCCTTCCTGCCCTGTCCCGAACTTCCACCAGCCTCCTGATGTGCCCCTTTTCCTGGGCTACAATCTCTGCCAGCACCGGCTGGTCCCGCCGTGCCAGCAGCCCTTTCATCTCGGAGAAGAAAAGAATAGTATCCTTCTCGAAGAGGATGGCCGTGTTCAGAGCATCGGTGTCATTTCGAGCCTGCTGGGCCAGACGCCTCCAGGCCTCTTCCCCGACGAAGACGCGGCTGGCGGCCAGGGCCTCAATGTAAGCCTGATATTCTCCGGCATAAGACTCGGGGAGGGGCCTTCGTCCCACCGAATCCAGCAACCCCTGAAAGAGGGCCAGGTGCTTCTCCTCCTCCCCGGCCAGAAACTGGCAAACCTCCCGCACCGGGCCGGTCTTAGCACTCCCCTCAATGGCGCGGTAGAAAGAGAAGCCGTTCCGCTCCACTTGCATAGCCAGCTCCAGTAAATCGTGGCCAGTGAAGATGCCAGCCATTTCCGCTCATCTCCCGCCGAGGAACCCATGGCGCTCCAAAAGCTCCATGGTGACGCTGTCCTGAGCCTGCCGAAGGGTGCCTCCATGCAGCTTCTCTACATATTTAGCCAGGATATCTACCTCCAGGTTCACCGCTGCCCCCGGGTCTTTGTGACCCAAGGTGGTGTTCTCGTAGGTATAGGGTATCACAGAAACGGCAAAAGAGGAAACGTCCAGGGCCGCCACCGTCAGGCTGATGCCGTCCACAGCGATGAACCCCTTCTCTACCAGGTAGCGCATTATCTCTGAAGACGCGCCGATGCGGAAGAGATGAGCACCCTCCTGGGTAGCTATAGAGAGAATTCGCCCAGTGCCATCCACGTGGCCCTGGACGAAGTGGCCCCCCAGGCGGCTCTGGGGGGTGAGAGCGCGCTCCAGGTTAACCCCACCCCCGGGCTGCAGAGCGGCCAGAGTAGTGCGGGCCAGGGTCTCAGGGGAGAGGTCCACGGAGAAAGAAGTGGCGTCCCGGGCCACGATGGTGAGGCAGGCCCCGTCCACGGCGATACTGTCGCCCACTGCCATTCCCTCCAGGGCCTTTCGGGCGGCGATAGTGAGTCGCTGGCCGCGAAGGGCTACGACAGTGCCTACCTCTTCAACAATGCCGGTGAACATCTCTATTGCCTGGCTATATACCCCATCACTATTATATCCTGCCCAGCCCGCCGCACCTTCAACCGTTCCAGTCGTAGAGCCTGGGCTACCCTTTCCACACCTATCCCAACTACTGTGGGCACAGCGTCCTTGCCCCCTATTATAATGGGGGCAATGGCTGCCTCCACCTTGTCCACCAGCCCCAGGTCGAAGAAGGAGCCTAGCAGAATGCCGCCGCCATCCACTAAGAGGCTGGTCACTTGCCTCTCCCCCAGGATGCGGAGGAGCTGAAGCAAATCCACCCGTCCCCCCTCCGAGGGCATCTCCAGCACCTCCACCCCACGCAGGGAAAGCTGCCGGGCCTTCTCCGCCTCCAGAGGCCGTGCCGTGACCAACATAGCCTTCCCCGGCCCCTGGAATACCTGAGACGTAGCTGGGACCCTCCCTCGGCTGTCCACCACCACCCGCAGAGGCTGTCTGTCCCCGGGATGAACCTTGTCATCCCGCCGGCGGTAGGTGAGCTGGGGATCATCGGCCAGGACGGTGTTGGCCCCCGCCATGATGGCATCCACAATGCGCCGGAGCCGGTGGGCCTGGCGCCGAGCCAGGGGGCCGCTGACCCACTTGGCATCCCCCGTTCGAGTGGCTATCTTGCCGTCCAGGCTCATGGCGAACTTGGCGATGGCGAATGGGAGGCCCGTAGTGATGTATTTGACGTAGGCCTCATTGATCTCCTGGGCCTCGGCCTCCTGCTCCCCCAGGACGACCTCGATCCCCGCCCCCCTCAGCTCCAGCACCCCCCTCCCCGCCACCAGGGGGTTCGGGTCCAATGTGGCGACCTGAACTCGAGCAACGCCGGCCTCGATGATGGCGCGAGTACAAGGGGGCGTCCTGCCGAAGTGGCAACAAGGCTCCAGGGTGACGTATAGGGTGGCCCCTCTGGCCCTCTCCTCGGCTCTGCCCAGGGCCACTACCTCGGCATGGGGGCCCCCGGGGGGCCTGGTGTAGCCCTCCCCGATAACTTCCCCATCCTTGACGATGACGGCCCCTACGGCGGGGTTGGGGCTAGTGCTGCCCAACGCCTGCCGGGCCAGGGCCAGGGCGCGGCGCATGTAGTCCATGGTAGCTACTTCGCTTTGAAGTCTCGGTGGGACTGGCTAGGGGTGGGCTGGGTCTGTCCCTGATACTTGCTTCCCATCTGAGGGGAACCGTAAAGGTTCTCCGCCGCCGTAGACAGGCGGTGGAAGGAGAACTGGCCGATTTTCATCCCGTAGTAGAGGGTGATGGGCAAGTTAGCTACATTGGAGAGCTCCAGTGTGAGATGGCCCTGCCAGCCCGGGTCCACATAGCCAGCGGTGGAGTGGATGAGCAGTCCCAGGCGGCCCAGGGACGATTTGCCCTCCAGCCGGGCCACGATGTCCTCGGGCAGGGTCAGGCTCTCCAGGGTGGAGCCCAGAACGAACTCACCGGGGTGGAGGATGAAAGGGGCGTCTTCTGGGCCGGTGCCGATCTCCACCAGGTCTGTGATGTCCCCCATGTCCTGGCGGACATCGATGAAGGGCCGACGGGTGTTACGGAAGACGAGAAACTTCCTATCCAGGTGGATGTCCACGCTGGCGGGTTGGATGCACGACTCGTCCAGGGGTGCGATAACGATGCGCCCCTTGGCAATTTCTTCCTTGATAGAGCGGTCGCTGAGTACCATGTAAACCTCTCCTCAAGAGGGAATTGTAGCATCGCAGGTATGAAAGAGCAAGGAGTGGGAGGTAAGCGTATACCCCCGAGTTAATTCGGGGGTATACGCGGCCTGGGCCTTGTCCCGCTTTGTCTTACTCTATTGCGAACACTATCTGAACGGTTACGGTGAATTGGTTCTCCCCAGCGCTTATGGGCGTGGGGGCAGCGGCGCCTTCCATCGCCTTCATCGCGTAGGGGTAGGGCGTGGGGACGCTGTAGCTGGAGCCCTCGGTAATGTATATGGGCTTGCCCAGGGTGACCTCCGCCAGCTCAGCCATCTGCTTCGCCTTGGCCATGGCGTCCTTCATGGCCTCCTCTCGAGCCTGGGTGAGGAACAGCGTAGGGTCATCCACGGAGAAGCTTATGCTGTTGATGCGAGTGACATCGCCGCCTGCCTCGGCCACGCCATCGATTATGGCCCCCACGTTGTCCAGGTTACGAACCTTGACTGAGATCATGTTGCTCACCCGGTAGCCGACAATCTCCTCCTGGCCGAGCCTATCTATCCACTGGGTGACCTGGTAGATATTGAAGCTGGTGGTCTTGATGTCCTTCTCGGCCACCCCGCTGTCCAAGAGCACCTTACGGATAGCGTTCATGGCATCTCGGGCCCGCCGCTGGGCATCGGCTACTGTCTTGTCCTGAACCTCCACCCCCACCGAGAGCTGGGCCACATCGGGGGCAGCGCTTACTGTGCCGCTGCCTGAGACCCAGAGGCCCATTTGCTGGTTGGAGATGGTGGGCACAGAAATATAGGACATGCTGGGCTGGAGCGGAGCGACCATAGTTCCCGAGCCTGTCTCTATTCGCTGAGACAAAGACCCCGTCTCTCCGGGCAAGATAGTAATTCCCCCCGGCGTAGGCATTACCCCTGGCGATGAGGCCGTCGGCGATGGCGAGGCCACTGGTGCAGGTGTAGGTGTGGGGGTGGCCTGGACACAGAATACAGTCAAGAGCGCTAGTATCGTTCCCAGAGCTAATAAGACCTTCATCTTCATGGTAGCACCTCCTAAAGTTTGTCTCAAAGGGTAACGGGCGCCCGTTACGCCGGTTTTCGCAGCCTCCGTCTCCACAGCGAAAAGGCCATCCCGGCGAGCAGGAGCAAGAGCAGGCTCCCCAGGGCCAGCTCTATCTGGGTCAGGGGCCAGCCGCCCACAGCTCCCGCCGCTGTCGTCCCCTCCAGGGATTCGCCTACCTTGGGCGCTGCCTCCAGGGTGCGAAGGCCCGCCTCCGTGGGCGCGGGGGAAGGGGTAGGCAGCGCGACTGTCCCCTGGGGCAGGAAGCCCGCCAGGTCCCCGGCCAAGAAGAAGGCCAGGGCCAGGCTCGCCATCGCTGCCGCCAGCCCCCAGGCCCATCTTGAGGTCGCTGGGGTAGCCAATACCATCTCCGACGATAAAGTGAAGGAGCGGGGCAGTGCCGCACCTGGCAGGCTCCGCAGCAAGAACACCGCCTCGGACAGAGAGGCCAGCTCCTCCCGACATTGGGGACAACCCTCCAGGTGGGCCTCCACGGCCTGAACCTGCTCTGCCCTCATCGCCCCATCCAAATATTCTGAGAGCCACTTTCTCACCTGGGGGCAGCCTATCTTTCTTCTCTCCATAGCTCCTAACTCCTGCCCCTATCCTTAAGACGATACTGCTCAGGTAAAAGTTCCCTCTGCCGGAGTAAGTAGTCTCTGAGATAGAGCCGTCCTCGAAGCAGGCGGGACTTCACCGTCCCCAGGGCGGTGCCCGTGGCCTGCGCTATCTCCTCGTAGCTTAAGCCCTGGATGTCCCGAAGTATGACAGCCAGGCGCTGCTCTTCCGGCATTTGCCCCAGGCCCCGGGCGACGGCCCGATGAAGTTCCCGGCTCAGGGCGACCTCCTCCGGGGACTCCGCCGGGGATGAGGCCGGCTCGGGCAGAGCATCCTCTTCCTCCAGGGTCTCCAGGGAGACAGGGCGTCGGCCCCGGCGGCGAAGCTCGTCCTTGCAGGCGTTGGCGGCAATGCTGAAGAGCCAGGCCCGGAAGCTGCCCCCATGGAACTTCTTCAAGGCTCGGAAGGCTCGGATGAAGGCCTCCTGGGCGGCATCCTCGGCAACATCGGCGCGGCCCAGCATGCGTAAGGCCAGATTATAGACAGGGGCCTGGTAAGCCTCCACCAGAAGGTTGAAGCTCTCCAGGTCACCCTCCTGACTGCGACGGATCAGCTCTGCCTCGTTGTTCATGCGCTTAGGCCCGTGGCTCATTCTAACAGAGGGGAGCTGCAGAGACTACTTTTTAAGCTGCATAGTTGCCGAAGATGAGATATAATAATACACAGAATGGGCAGCTTTCTTAAGACCATTATCCTGGCTTTGGCCATCTTCCTCCTGGTGCGGAGCACTCTGCAAAGCTTTGTAGTCCTGGGGAGTAGCATGGAGCCCAGCCTGGTGGACGGACAGCTCATACTGGTAGATAAGGCGAGCTATCGCATCCATCTCCCCAGGCGGGGTGACATTGTAATCTTCCGCTCCCCCTCACGTACGAATAGGTTCCTCATCAAACGAGTCATCGCCCTGCCTGGGGAGACGGTGGAGATCCGGAATGGCAAGCCTATTATCTGTCCAACTCCTACGGAAAAACGGGATTGCTGGACGTTGGAAGAGAGCTACGTCCTTCTCAGACCTGGGGAAAATGATTTACCTACGACAGTGCTTCCGGACCACTTCTACGTCTTGGGGGACAACCGCGCCCATAGCACTGACTCCCGCTCCCCCAGCGTCGGCCTGGTTTCCAGAGAAGACATAATAGGCCGGGCTTGGCTCTCCCTGTGGCCTTTGCAGGATTGGGGATTAGCCCCCAACTATTCTTGGGCCAATCATTCTTCAACTACCTCAGGGCAGGCTTACTAAGGAGGGGCCATGGCCAGTTCGACAGGCTCACGAGGCACTACGAAGGTGGAGCGTATTCTGAGGGATTCCGGGGCCCTCCTGGAGGGCCACTTTCTGTTGACCTCAGGGCTTCATTCGCCATATTATGTCGAGAAGTTTCACGTCCTCCAGCATCCCCGGCACACTCAGGCCCTGGGTCGGCTCATCGCCGACAACTTTCGGGGCGCCGGGGCCCAGGTGGTGGCCGGCCCCACCACGGGAGGTGTCATCGTGGCCTATGAGGTGGCCCGGCAGCTCGGAGTGCGCAGCATCTTCGCCGAGCCTGGCGACCAGGGAAGGGTCTTCCGGCGCTTCACCCTAGCACCTGGGGAGAAGGTCCTGGTGGTGGACGATGTCCTGACTACAGGGGGCTCGGTGCAGGATGTCTTGGCCGAGGTGCGGCGCTGTCAGGGGGTGGTGGTGGGTGTGGGAGTGTTGGTGGATCGCTCCGACGGCGTTGACCTGGGGGTCCCCCTCTTTAGCTGCCACCGAATGCGCATCCCCACCTATCAGCCCCAGGATTGCCCTCTCTGCGCTAAAGGGCTGCCCTTTACCAAGCCCGGCGCTTCTGCCTAACCTCCACCCTTCCCCCTCGGCAACCCTTTAAGACATTCCACCACCTTACCTATCTCCTCCTCAGTGTTGAAAAAGGCGGTGGAGAAGCGCACCCCCGCCGGATAGGCCACCGTGCGGGCCACTGCCTGACACCTTTGCCACAAGTAGTCCACCACCTCCTTTGGCTCTACCCCCTCTAGCGAGAAGGTAACCAGCCCCGAGGCCAGCCCCTGGCCTCGGGGCGACAGAACTCTGGCCCCCGGGACTGCGGCCAGCTCCCGGCAGAGGAGAGAGGAAAGGGCCAGCACCCTCTCCCAAACCATCTGCGGCCCAACGAATTGATGGAAGGCTATGGTGGTGGCCAGCCCCGCCCAAAGGGCAGAGGAGGTGGTGGAAACCTCAAACTTCCGAATCTCGCCCGGGGTTTCCCGCAACGAGCTCTGTCGTTCCACGCTGGCCACGGACCAGTGGCCCACGTTCACCGCTCGGACCTGGGGGATGAGCTCCTTGCGTATGAATAAGGCCCCTGTGCCGTCAGGGCCCAGGAGCCATTTGTGGCCGGGCAAGGAGTAGAAATCGCAGTCCAGAGCACGCAAGTCCAGGGGCATTTGCCCGGCCGACTGAGCGCCATCTACCAGCACCGGTATGCCTCGACTGTGGGCCAGGGCCTGGATTCGGGCCAGGGGCAATCTCAGGCCATCGGTATACATGATATGGCTGAGGCATATCAGTTGTGTCCGGGGAGAGATGGCTGCCTCCAGGCGATCCAGAATGGCCCCCTCGTCCTGGACATCCATCAAGTCCACCACCTTCACCTTCACCCGACGCCGCTTCCCCAGGAAGTAGCTCGGCACTATCACCGCCGGATGCTCCAGGTCCGTGGTCACCATCTCGTCCCCGGGCCTCCAGGTCAGGCCATTGATGACGATATTGATGCCCTGGGTGGTGTTCTGCATCAAAGCTATCTCCTCGGCGCTCACCCCCAAGAGGTCAGCCACGGCCTCTCGGGCCTCTTGCACCGTCTGGTGGCTGGCCTCCAGCACATGGCGAGAGGTGGGCCCTTCCTGGCTCTCCAGCTCCAGCCACTCTTTTATCCGCTCCACCACCCTGGCGGGGGAGGGGCCGGACCACCCTGTGTTGAGATAGATAACCTTCTGAGTCGCCGGGATAGCTTTACGAATCTCCACTATGTCCATATCTTTCATCGCTCCCTCATTCCAGGAAATTCAACCCCAGCACTACTGCCATCCCCAGGACTAATGTCGCTACTATCCTGTAGTTGAACTCCCTGTGTACCTCGGCTAGCAATGTAGCCCCCACATATATGAAGACGCCGGCCACAAAGGCTATGGCCCGGGTGAAGAACGCCTCAGGTATGTAACCCGATACAGCCACGCCCAGAGGATATGCGGCTGCGGCGAAGAGAATAATGAGCACCAAGCGGCTAGTCTTATAGCCCGCGCTCCTCATGATGTGAGTGGTGGTCATCCCCTGGGGCACCTCATGGACGATAACAGCTAGGGCGATGATCACGCCCACCAGGGGGCTGACCAGAAAGCTCACCCCGATGCCTATCCCATCAATTATGTTGTCGGAGGCCATGCCCACCACGGTGACCCAGCCCAAGTGCCTCTCATGGTATTCCTTGTCACCTCCGGTGTGGAGCTCCAGGCCGCTCTCCACCAGATAGAAGAGCACGAAGCCCAGGCCCAGAAACAGATAGTTGTCTCCCACCTTGGCTTCAGGCAACAGTTCGAAAAAGGCGGCGGCGAGCACAGTGCCCGCGGCAAAGCTCAGAATGAAGCGCATGTTGATGTTCTGCGTCTTGGGCAGGAAAGGCAACAAGCCGCCTATGATGTCCCCCATGGCTGCCAGAGATGCTAGCAGATAAACCATTACTTCATCCCTCTGAACAAATAGCAAGTGGGCGGGATCTATTTTAATGCCCCTTCAAAAGAGTATACCGCAGCCAACAACCATCGTGCTGGCGAAGTGAGACCTTTGTCGCAGACGGCAATGCCGCCAGGTGTTAACCTTATTCTGTGAGGAGGCAAAGACCTCCGCCGCCAGATCCAAATCTTGAACCAGCCCGCTTGAGTTCCAAGAAGTAGGAGGTAAAAGAATATGAACAAGACAGTAGCTCTGGATGTGAGGCCCATGCCCCCGTGGGAGCGTCACCCCAAGATATTCGAGCTCTTCGATGGCCTGGAGCCGGGGGATGCCCTGGTCCTGACCAATGACCACGACCCTCGACCTCTGCGCTACCAGTTCATGATGGAGCGGGAGGGCCAGTTCGAGTGGGACTCCCAGGAGAAGGGACCGCGAGAGTGGGTTGCCACCATAAAGAGAGTGAAGAAGCCATAGCCACCGGCGGCTCTTCGGCCCTAGAGGCTTTTCGGGCAGCCCATCGCCGGGGATTAGCTCAGATAGCTAGGCTGGAGGCAGCAGCTTTTTCCCTGGCCTCCGGTCAAGATATTGAACTTCGGTCCACCTTTGGCTTCTTCCATGAAGAGCTGGAGCTTCACTTTCGGGAGGAGGAGCAGGCCCTCTTCCCGGCCCTAGCCCAGCACATAGGGTGGGAGGGGCCGCTGCGGGCTATGATGGAGGAGCATCGCTCCTTCTGGAAGGCTGTTGATGCCCTGGAGGAGGCCTCTCAAGACCTGATCCATATTCAGCAAGCTACAAATATAGCTCGCCACATCGTTTGGCTGCTCCGGAGCCATATCCAGAAGGAGGAGACCATGCTCCTGCCTCTGGCCGAGAAGCTGCTCGGCCCCGAGGCCCTGGCCCAGGTGGCCCGAGATATGTTGACTTTGGGAAAAGGTGTATCATAAGGGGATAGATATGGAGAACGTGAAACAGCCTGGAAAGTGGGCCCCCGAGGTCATCCAAGCCTTCCCCGAAGGTTGCAAGTGGTTCCAACGGGGAGATACCCAGGCTCTGTCCGAGGTAGAGGGACGTTCCCGTCGTCTTCAAGAGCGTGGAGTCTCCCCCTGTGAGGAATGCCCCCTCTGCCCCCAGGGCCACAGCCACTAGACCTCGGCCAAATATCTTATCTTCCCACCTTCTCGCCCAAGTTACTTCGGGCCAATTTATCGGCCCGAAACCCCCGAAGGTTATAGGAGCGAAGCCACCATAGATAGACAGATGAGAAGAAAAAGCGTCAGTAAACATCTCTGGCCCCCCAGCTTGAAAATCCGCCCCAGGTGGGGCACAATAACCCTTGGTTAATGGGCCGTTAGCTCAGAGGAAGAGCTCCGGACTTTTAATCCGGGAGTCCTGGGTTCGAATCCCAGACGGCTCACCAGCGCATAGGCGGCAAGTCGTTATCCATTTTCCGAGTATTTTACCGCGATCATCGAAGGGCTCATAGCTGAGAAATTCGTTTTGATTACGTGGATAAAGTTCCCCAAAATATTCTTCGGCTGGTGGACAGTTTTAGCCGGCACTTGGCTGAACTTTTGGGGGTCCGCCTATACCGTTTACGGATTTTCGGCACTATTCAAGCCGCTATCTTCGGAATTAGGCTTTAGCCGAGCTGCAACTTCGGTTGCCTCGGGAATTAGTCGGTTTGAGAGTGGGTTTTTGTCTCCTTTGGTAGGGTGGCTGGTTGATAAGTTTGGGCCGAAATGGGTCATCCTTTTCGGGGTTTATCTCTTTAGCCTCGCCTTAATTCTAATGTACTTTGTCAATTCGCTCTGGACTTTTTATCTGGTCTGGGGACTTATATTGGGCACCGGACAGAATTTTTCAGCACACATACCGATAGACAAGGCGATAACCAACTGGTTCGTAAGAAAGAGAGGGCTAGCTTTAGGCATTAGATGGATAGCTTCTGGGGTGATAATATTACCCATTCTTACCTGGCTTATTACCAACTTGGGCTGGCGAACAACTTGCCTCATCGGTGGGATAGTAGCCGTAGTTGTTGGGACACCCATTGTCTTCTTCTCCATAAGACAACACCGACCAGAATACTACGGATTACTCCCTGATGGCGCCACTGCGAAGGACGAGACTGCTGTAGAAACCAGTCAAATGATAGACAAGGGAATAAAGTATGCCGCTGAGGTTGAAGAGATAGAGTTTGACGCAAGACAAGCACTGAGAACACCAGCCTTCTGGTTACTAACGATTGTCTCTGCTAGTCAGGCGGTGGCTACGGGGACTTTCTTTGTACACGCTATTCCCTTTCTTACCGATATGAACATTGAGCCTGTTAAAGCGGCAACTATTGTAACAATTGCTGGTTTGTTTGGCATCGCAGCTAGACTCATCGGTGGTATTACTGCTGACCGTCTCCGCAAAGGCCAACTTCGTTTTCTATTTATAGCAGCGCTTCTACTACAGGCTACTGGATTTACTATCATCGTGCTAAGGCAAACTAGCACCATGGCCTATCCTTTCCTTATCTTCAGTTACGCCGGTTTTGGGCTAATTATGGTTCTAACGCCTATGATAGGCGGACGCTACTTTGGGCGCAAGGCTTTCGGGTCCATCCGAGGCTTAATGGTAACGTTCGCCATGCCATCAGCTATCGCAGGCCCCATCTACGCTGGCTGGATATATGACACTACCGACAGCTACTCAATTGCCTTTATCACAGCGATAGCGATATCAGCCTTTGCCGCAGTTCTTATGTTCTTGGCTCGACCTCCCAAACCACCAGCCAAAATCACCGACATCCGCCTGATCGCCTGAAACATGCACCGCTTCTTCATCCCGGTAGAATGGCTTGAGGGGGAGGCTTCTTCAAGGGCTTCCAACCGATTCGCCCCACGGCTGAGAACCTAGCTCGTCTCCTGCCGGCTCAGGGTGCTAGTGACCCCCCGCATGGACAGAGAAAAAGCCAGGCTGGCCAACACCAGGCCAACGCCAACTATCCCAAAGGCAGCCCTGTACTGGTAGGCGCTGATCAGCAGCCCGCCCACCATAGGCCCCGTGGAGTGGCCGATGTCCATGATGCTGGAGAGCACTCCCAGGGCGCTGCCATGGCTGGAGGCCCGGGATAGGTCGGCCACCAGCGCCGACGTGGACGCCGTGACCGTGGCCAGACCCAGTCCAAATAGCCCTATGAGCACCATCAATATCAGGTAGTTGCTGCTCATAGTTATCACCGCCATAGCTATTCCCCCCAGCGCCAGCCCCGCCACTATCATCAGCACTCGGCCGTAGCGGTCAGACAGGCGCCCCATCACTGGCTTGGTCAGCGCAGCCACCAGTATCTGCGTGGTAAAAAGGAAGCCAATCGCCAGGGGCGAGAAGCTGGCTTGCTCGTGTAAATAGATGGGGAGAAACACCTCCAGACAACCGAAGGCGAAGTACTGCACTGCCTCAATGAGGCTGGTGGACAGAATGCCCCGATGGGTCAGGATGGTAACGAGCTCCCGGCGCAACTCGTTTCCGCTGGGTCGCAGGGCTGACGTTATCGAGCTGGAATGAGCGATGGCCAATGGCAATCTGAGGGCAGCCACCAGGGCTAGGATTCCGGCGAAGCCAGTAGCCAGGAATACCCAGCGAAAGTCATCGCCGAAGATCAAAGCCCCGCCAACAAAGGGTGCCGTGAAGCGCCCCACCATAGTGGCAGAGGAATACCAGCCCATCCGCTCGCCGCGACCTTTGTCGAAGGCGTCGGCGACAGCGGCCATAGCTACCGGCCCCAGGATGGCTGTGGCCAGTCCGTGATAGACGCGCACCATGACCAGTTGCCAGGGGGCGCTCACTAGCAGATAGAGGAAAGGGGCGGTAGCGAAAACCGTGGCCGCCACTATTATCACCCGCCGCCGGCCGATGACGTCTGAGAGGACTCCGGCGGGCAGGCTGACCACGATGCCGACCACAGTGGAGGCGGCGGCGATGAAGCCCACGGTGGCCACCGGCACGTCCAGGGATCGGATGAACAGGGGCAGGGTGGGATTCTTGGACATGGTGGAGCTGAAGATGGCCAGCCCGCCCATGATACACAGGAGCAGAAACGGCGACAGCCGCGGTCTCGTTTGAGTTTCCCTCCCTGGATGGTGGGAGCCTATGGCCTCACCACTTGCCCATCTCTTTCAGCACCTCCACCACCCTCCAGGTCTCGGCGCTGACTGTCGTGCCGCCCATGACAACAGCCACCGACACCGCTTCCAGGACCTCATCCTTGGTGGCACCTGCCTCTACGGCATCCTTGGTCTGGCCTATGGTGCATCGGATGCACCCTGATTGGAGACCCAGCGCCAAGGCGATCAATCGCTTGGTCTTATGGCTGAGCGCTCCGTCCCTGTACACCTCTTTTCGGAAGGATGAGTAAGCTGACATCGCCTTGGGCAGACCCTGGTCGAACTCGTCCCGAGACTTAGCGGTCTCATTGTAGTATCCGAGCTGGCTTTCCATGTATTGTCACCTCCTCATCGGTGATTCAAAAAAATCTAAGCACCCTTTTCCTTTCGGGCAAGGCTTGACGGGCCATTTCCGAGCACCTTCCCTTCTTGAAGCTTCTGATATGTTTCTTGAACAAATTCGGCCAAGGCCAGTTCAACATCCGCTATTGCCTTTTCCACTTCATTCATCGCAGGAGCACCCCAAAAATCGCGTTCTTTCGCCTGAGAGAACCAGCGGCGTATCTTCTCCGCGTCGCCCTCCAGCTCCTCCACCTCTTCATAAGTGAACTGCTGCTCTTGGCTCTCCCTCGCTATGTGTTGTGAAGCTTTGCGGCACTCCTTCATAATCTCAGCGTACTCTTGTCCCCGGCTCGCCTGGAATTCAGCTATAGCCCTTTGCTCTTGCGCTTCAGAGAAGTGCGTTGCTATGTATAAATTACCCTTGCCTCCCATCTCCTCCACGCTCCGAGTGATTTCATCCAGTTGTTTTGTCAGCGGGTCAGTCTTGGGCAAGAGCCAGCCTCCTTCCCCAGAGAGTGCCCCCAGCTTCTTCAGCCGTCGCCACAGGAAGACCCTCTTGCGAGAAGGCTCCGGGGGTAGCCAGTAGGTGAAAAGCAGCCACTCCATCTCGTCCAGCGAACCTCTTGACAGACATTTTAGCAAAAAGTATACTCTTGTCAAGTAACAGTCGTTACATTCTAATAGGGGGTGAAGGCCAGGGTAGGGCGGAGAGGTAATGAAAAGGGACAGGTCGGGATCGTTCTCTTGGGTGAGCCGGGACGGCAAGATCATCATCGCGGCCCGAGGGGTGCGCACCTTCGGGCAAGGCTTCATCGCCATTATCCTGGCGGTCTATCTAGCCAAGCTGGGATTCAGCCTGGCCCAGATAGGAGCCTTCATTAGCGTCGGGGTTGCCGGCTCAGCCTTCTGGGTCTTCCTGGAAAGCTTCGTGGCTACGAGGGTCGGACGGCGGCGCCTCCTTGTCGTATTCACTTTCATGACCGCCGGCGCCGCCCTGGGGCTGGTGGCAACCAACAGTTTCGTCCTTCTGCTGGTTTTCTCCTTCCTGGGAAGCCTGAGCAGCGGAGCTATGGCTACCGGGCCAGCGCAGCCGCTGGAGATGGCCAGCTTGGCCGATGCAGCGTCACCTGCCCGCCGGACGAACCTGTTCGCCACATACCGCATCGTCGCAACCGGAGCCGGCGCGGTGGGTGCCCTGGCGGCGGGGCTTCCGGTGCTCTACCAGAGAGCGTTTGGCTTGAGCGAAGTGAGCGCCTACAAGGTCATGTTCCTGGGCTTCGTATTGTGTTTGCTCCTAGTGGTCCTCCTGTATGCTCTGCTGTCTCCGGCGGTGGAGGCTGGAGCCAAGCAGGAAGGTCTGACAAACCCCTTCCGGCTTCCCTCGCGCCGTGTCATTTTCACCCTGGCCGGTCTGTTCAGCGTGGACGCTCTGGCGGGTACTCTGGTTCCCCAGACCTTGGCGGCCTACTGGTTCAATACTAAGTTCGGCCTTCAACTGAGCTCTTTGGCCCCAATCTTCTTCTTCTCTCAGGTTCTCGCAGCTACTTCCCTATGGGCAGCGGCAAGAATCGCGGCTCGCATCGGCCTGATTAACACCATAGTGTTCACGCACATCCCCTCCAGCCTGTTCCTCATCGCTGCCGCCTTCGCGCCCACGGCGTGGATGGCGGTCATGTTCTGGCAGCTCCGCGCTTTCTTTGGGCAGATGGACGTGCCAACGCGCGATTCCTATACCATGGCCATTGTGCGCCCTGAAGAGCGGGTAGCCATGGCCAGCATCCATACCGTCGGGCGCAGTGTGGCTGGGACAGTAGGCCCTTCCGCGGGCACGGCGCTGTGGCAAGCCATATCGGCGAGCGCCCCGTTCGTGGCTTGCGCGGCAATAAAGATTGCCTACGACCTTTCGCTGTACTTCATGTTCCGTAAGGTGAGGACGCCCGAGGAGGAAGAGAGGGCCAGAAGCCGCTCTGCCATCGAAAGCAGGGAGCCGGCGCCAGGACAAGCACCGGAGGTGAGTATGAGATAAGGTAAGCTCTTCAGCTGGGGCCAGCGTTATTCCAAGCTAGAGAGAAGGAGGCAACACTATGAAATGGGTTACTCGTTCCCACGTTCACGTGGATCGCGTCGCCTGTCCCTGGCTCATCAGTAGGTTTATCGATAACGAGGCGGAATTTCTTTTTGTGCCGAACAACGAGGTGATAAATGTTGCTCAGAGGGCAGATGCTATTCCCTTCGATGCCAGGGGGCAGGTGGAGCTGGACCATCACGAAGGCCGCTGCTCCTTCGAGTCCATCATGCTCAAATACGACTTGAAGGACCCCGCCCTGGTGCGTCTGTCCCAGGCCATTCACGCCGCAGACACAGCCTCCGACATCGACAAGGACCCATTAGGGCGAGGGCTGGAGGCGATTGCCGTTGGTTACAGCCTGCGCTATCCTGATGACGAGGAGAATCTGGCGAACCAGTTTCAGGTGTATGATGCGTTATATGCCTGGTGCCGCCTCCAGGTGGCCAAGGGGTAATAAGTTCCAGCAATCCCGGCTGCGAAAGGCAGCCAATAATAGGGCGACCTGGGTATGAGCTATCGAGGCGATGACGACCTCGGCTGAAGAAAAGGTGATGGCCGGGCTTGAGATCCTGCACCATGACCAGCCCTTCCGCAGCCTAATGCTGAAGGAGGTGTTGGCGCTGGGGAAGCCTCTTTGAACCGCTTCTTCGTCCCGGTAGAATGGCTTCAGGGAGGTTCGGCCCACCTCCAGGGCCAGGCCCTCCACCAGATAGCCCATGTCCTGCGCCTGGCCCCCGGCGACACCATCGCTGTGCTGGACAACTCCGGCTGGGAATATATGGTCCGGCTGGAGCGCCTGGGAAGCAAGGAGGCAACAGGGGAGATTGTAGAGCGGCGGCAGATAGAGGAGCCGAGGGTCAGGCTCTGCCTCTACCAGGGACTCCTCAAAAGCGACAAGTTCGAGCAGGTGCTACAAAAAGGGACGGAGCTGGGGGTCTCGACCTTCGTCCCGCTCCTGTGCCAGCGCAGCCTGGCCGTCCCTTCGGAGGCCAGGCTGCGCCGCTGGCAACGCATCCTCAGAGAGGCTACCGAGCAATCCCGGCGCGGTCGTCTGCCCTCGCTGATGGAACCCGTCTCCTTCGACCAGGCCTGCCGCGAGGCCAGAGGCTTCTCCCTCATACCCTGGGAGGAGGAGAAAGGCCTGGGGCTAAGACAAGCTCTCAGGAAAAAGGCGAGCGCGGAAACTGATATAAGCCTGTTCATCGGCCCAGAGGGGGGCTTCACTCCTGAAGAAGTAGAGTTGGCCCGGACCTGTGGCATCGTCCCGGTATCCCTGGGCCCGAGGATCCTCCGGGCCGAGACCGCCGGTATCGTCGCCGCCGCCGCTGTGCTCTATGAACTGGGGGAGTTGGGGGGCTAGACCAGCTTGTCAGCGCCCCACTTCAGGAAGAAGGCCCCCATGGCCAGGACGAACAGGCCACAGGCGACCAACAAGCCCCGGTAAGCGGCATCCCGCAGCCACCGCCGTCCAGTGGCGATGAGGCCGGAGACCAGGCTATACCAGGCCAGGTCTGCTAGCACATGCCCCAGGTAGAAGGCTACCAACCCGGCCACCCCCATCCCCAGCGCCCACACCACATAGGTAGCCCCGATGGTGGCCCACCATATCACCCACCCCGGGTTGAACAGGCTGGCCATGGCTCCGGCCAGGGGCACCCTCAGACGAGAGGTAGAGTTGCGCCCCGGGTTGGCCTCCAGCCCCATTCGCGCCTTCCTGGCGTTCTTCACCATGGATATCCCCATAACCAGAAGGAGCAGGCCCCCAGCCAGGTCAATGGCCCCGGTTGCCGCCTTCTGATCCAGGAGCTGGCTCATCCCTAAAGCTATGAGCACCGCCACGGTGAACTCCGTGATGCCGTGGCCCAGGACGATGCCCGGCCCTGCCCAGAATCCATGCCGCGCCGTCTGGGCGATGTCCATTGCCAGCAGTGGCCCTGGCAGCAAAGCCCCAGACAGCCCCACTACGAAAGAGGTAACGAAGACGATGAGCAAAGTAGGCTCGGGCATACTCTAACTCCTGGGCCTCCGTTTCCATTATACTAGGAGAAAAGGGAGAGGTGCCGAAAGTGCTCTTTGAAGCATTACGAGGCTAATGATGGACGCCCGCCACTGGCTTTCTTCCCTGGCTCGACGGGTGGACCCCTGGCTGGCCCTGGCCCTAGCCGTGGGGGGTTGGGTCCGTTTCGGCCGCATCGGCGATTTCGACAACCAGTACTACACCGCCACCGTGGCCTCCATGCTCCAGAGCCTCCACAACTTTCTCTACGCCTCCTTCGACCCCGGGGGCATGGTCATGGTGGACAAGCCTCCGGGTGCCTTCTGGGTCCAGGCCATCCTCCCCGCCATCTTCGGGGTTAGCCGGTGGGCAGTGAACCTGCCCCAGGCCCTGGCGGGCACTCTCTCCATGCTCATCCTCTACCTGATAATCCGGCGCACCTTCGGGTGGGTTGCCGGGGCAGCGGCTGCCTTGGCCCTCATGGCCCTGCCCGCCAGCATCGTTATCGACAGCCGCAACGAGCCCGATGGCATCCTCATGTTCACCCTGCTCTTGGTGGCTCTGTGCATCATGAAAGCCGCCCGCTCGGGGTGGTGGCCCTGGCTTCTGGCTTTCGCCCTGCTCATGGCCTTCGCCTTCAACATAAAGATGCTGGTGGCTTTCGTGCCCCTGCCCGCCTTCCTCCTCTACTACCTGTTGGCGGCCCGGCTGCCGGCACGACGCCTGGCGCTGAGCGTCATCGCTACCGGGGCGCTCCTGCTCATTTTCTCCTTTTCCTGGGCATCGGCGGTAGCCCTGACGCCCACCGGGAGCCGCCCCTATATCGGCTCCACCAGGGACAACTCCATCTGGACCCTGGTCTTCAAATACAACGGCCTCGACCGCTTCACCTCCTTCATCGGCCCCCGGCCCCAGCAGCTTCAGCCCGGGGCCGCCTTGCCTCCTGGAGCTCCCGGATACCTACCTCAACAGGTAGCCCCAGCCAGCGCAGCGGCACCGGACCAGGGGGTGCTGGGCCTGTTCACTAACCCCCTGGCCGCCCAGCTCGGATGGCTGCTGCCCCTGGGCGTCCTGGCGCTGATGGCCTCCCTGGCCCTCCTCTTGAGCCAGCGAGTCCTCCGGCGGCCTCTCGCCTTCCTGTCGGAGGCCAGGGAGTCCCCGGCAATCGCGGAGACCATACTTTGGACGGGCTGGCTGGGTACCGCCGGGCTGGCCTTCGGGCTGGCCAACGCTACCACCACCCACCCCTACTACCTGGTGGGGATGGCCCTGCCCCTGGCGGCGACCCTGGGCATCGGCTTCGCTGCCCTATGGCGGGCCTTCCGCGAGGGGGCGGCCATCGCCTGGATACTGCCTCTGGCCCTGGCGGGGGGCCTGGCCTACCAGATGTATCTCTCCCGGGGGCAGGTGGGGGACCTGATGGTGGCGGCAGCTACAGTCGTCATGCTGTTGGCCCTGATAACAGTCTCCGTGGCCCTCTGGAGGAAGCTGGGCGACTCCCCTCTGGCAGTGGGGGCGGCGGCGATGGGTGGATTATCCCTGCTCATCATCCCCCTGATATTCGGGCTTTCCTTCGGAGGCCAGATAGCCGGGCCTGGCCCCGGCTCAGGGCTACAGCGGCCCCCCCAGGCCCCTCGCCTCAACCCGGAGCAGGGGCGCGTCCTGGACATCTCGTCCTATATCGAACGAGAGGGCGACGCCGGGTCGGTCTTCGTGGTGGGGGCGGTCAACGCCCGGGAGGCAGCGCCCTTCATCATCGCCGGGGTGTCTGCTCTGGCCATCGGGGGCTTCTCCGGGGGCGACCCGGTTTTCACAGTAGCTTCCTTCAGGGAGATGGTCGAGCGGGGGGAATTGCGCTACTTCCTCATGCCCACCCCCGGCGGAACGGGGGGGGCCGGCGGGCCTGGGGGGCAGCCGCAGCAGGGGCCTATTCTGAGCTACATCCGAAACAACTGGCAGGATGTGTCCCGGGCGGCAGGGCTGCCCCCGGGGAGCCTTTATCGATACCGGGGCCCTTAGCTTCCCACCCCCCACCACTCCGGCTTGGCCTCCCGGGCCAGGAGCTCGGCCACGGCCCGGCGCACCTCCAGCCCCTCGTAGAGCACCCGATACATCCCCTCGGCGATGGGCATCTCCACCCCCCGCTCCCGGGCCAGGCGGCGGGCCGCCACCGTGGTGGGCATGCCCTCGGCCACCTGGTTCATGGAGGCCAGGACCTCCTGCAGTGGCCGGCCCCTGGCCAGCTCCACCCCCACGTAGTGGTTGCGGCTCAGAGGGCTGGAGCAGGTAGCCACCAGGTCGCCCAGGCCGGCCAGGCCGGAGAAGGTGAGGTGGTTGGCCCCCAGGGCCACGCCCAGGCGGGTGATCTCGGCTAGGCCCCGGGCCATGAGGGCTGCCTTGGCGTTATCGCCGTAGCCCAGGCCATCGCTCATGCCCGCCCCCAGGGCGATAATGTTCTTCAGAGCGCCCCCCAGCTCCACTCCCACTACGTCCTCGCTGGTATAGACCCGGAACACGGGCGACATCAGGAGGCGCTGGGCCTGGAGCGCCACCTCCTTGTTCGAAGAGGCGGCCACCGCCGAGGCCGGCAGCCCGCGGGCGATCTCCTGGGAGAGGTTGGGGCCGGAGAGGACAGCGATGCGGTCAGTTAGGGCAGGGGCCTCCTCGGCCATGGCCTGAGACATCCTTTTCCCGGTCTCCACTTCCAGTCCCTTGGCGGCGCTCAGGAGGATGGTGTCCCGGGCCAGATAGGGGTGAGCCTGGGCCACATTGCCCCGCATGGTCTGGGAGGGCACCGCCAGGATGGTCATCTCTGCTCCGGAGAGGGCCTCCTCCAGGGAGGAGGTAACCAGCAGGCCCGGGGGGAAGGGGAAGCCCGGCAGGCGGGCGCGGTTTTCGCCGTCCTGGGCCAGGCGCTGGGCCTCCTCGGGGGTGCGTGCCCACAGGCCGACCCCCATCCCCCTTCTGGCCATCATTATGGCCAGGGTGGTGCCCCAGGCCGTGGTGCCTATGATGCCGATGCGGCTCATGGCTCCGTCCTCATCTCGGCGGGCTGGCCCAGCTTACGCTCGGTGCCTGCCAGAAGCCTCGATATATTGTCCCGATGCTGGAACACGATGAGGGCCGCCGCCCCCAGGCCATAAGCTATGTAGGGAATCGGCGCCCACCCCGCCAGGGACCATCCGACCAGGCCCGCCCCCACCACCACTGACCCCAGGACGGAGCCCAGGGAGACGTAGCGGGTCAGGGCGATGATGGCCAGCCATACCCCCAGACCCATCAGGGCTACGGGCCAGGATAGAGCCAGCAAGCCGCCCAGGCCGGTGGTTACGCCCCGCCCGCCCCGGAACCCCAGGAATACGGGCCAGTTATGCCCGGCCAGCGCCGCCAGCCCAGCCCCCACCTGGGCCACATCCGACCCCACCAGATAGCGGGCCAGGAGCACCGCACCCACCCCTTTGGCCAGGTCACCGATGAACACCGCGGCTGCCACCTTGCCCCCCAGGGTGCGCAGGACGTTGGTGACCCCCGTCCGGCCGCTGCCGTAGCGCCGCACATCCACCCCCTTCAAACGGCCCAACACTGCCCCGAAGGACACGGACCCCAGGAAGTAGCCCAGAACTATTACGCCGACGGTTGCCATGCCTTCCCCTTTCCTCGCTCCCTCCCTCGGAAGACCAGCTTGAGAGAGACCCCAGAGAAGCCGAAGGCCTGCCTCAGGCGATTCTCCAGGAATCTCTGATAAGAGAAGTGGAGGAGCTTGGGGTCGTTGACGAAGAAGACGAAGGTCGGTGGGCTGACATCGGCCTGGGTGACGTAGAGAATGCGCAGGGAGCGCCCCGCCTTGGTGGGAGGGCCATGGGCTGACATCGCCTCGGCCACCACTCGGTTCAATTCGCCCGTGGGCACCCGCTGCGACCTGCCCAGGGCCACCTCTAGGGCTGCGGGCAGGATGTCCTCCAGCCTCCACCCCTTCAGCGCCGAGACGAACAGCAGGGGCGACGGCGGCAGGAAGTGGAACTTCTCCCAAATGGCCTGGGCCCAGCGTCCCTCATCCCTTTCCTCCGGAGGCACCAGGTCCCACTTGTTCACCACCAGGACCAGGCCCTTGTAAGCCTCCAGGATGTAGCTAACTACATGGGCATCTTGAGCTGTTGCTGGCTCTGGGGCTTCCATAACCAGAAGGGCGACGTCGGCCCGAGCGATGGCTCGGAGGGCGCGGAGCACGCTGTATTTCTCAACTCCCACCTCCACCCGGCCTCGCCGCCGCAGCCCGGCGGTGTCTATAAGCACCAGAGGCTGGCCCTCATAGAGCAGAGGTGTGTCCAGGGCGTCCCGGGTGGTGCCCGGCACCTCGCTGACGATGGCCCTCTCCTGGCCCAGCAAGGCGTTGAGCAGGAGGGACTTACCCACGTTGGGCCGCCCCACTATGGCTAGCCGGACTCCCTCCGCCGGAGCCTCCTCGGGAGCCTGGGCAGGCAAATGCTCCAGCATGTGCTCCACCAGCTCCGAGACGCCCATGCCGTGGTAGGCGCTCACGGGGATGGGGTCGCCCAGGCCCAGCTCATAGAACTGAACGGAGTCCTGGGCACGGCTCTGGCTGTCAGCCTTGTTGGCCACCAGCATGATGGGCTGCCTCCGGCGGCGCAGGGCCTGGGCCACATCCCGGTCCAGAGCGGTGATGCCCTGGACGGCGTCCACCAGGAACAAGACGAGGTCTGCCTCAGCCAGGGCGACCCCCACCTGAGCCTTCACCTTCTGGGCCATCTCGGTGGTCGGCTCCACCTCCAGTCCGCCTGTGTCCACCAGGGTCACCTCGCGACCCTCCAGATCGGCATGTGCGTAGACCCGGTCCCGGGTAGTCCCAGGCCGGTCCTCGACAATAGCCAGGGTCCTGCGGGCCAGGCGGTTGAACAAGGTGGATTTGCCCACGTTGGGCCGTCCCACTATAGCGATGAGCGGCATGGTCAACGCTTACCTGCCCAAAAGCTCCGCCAGGATGGCCTTCTGGATGTGAAGCCGATTTTCGGCTTGGTCGAAGACCACGGACTGAGGGGAGTCTATGAGACCGGGGGCCAGCTCCTCGCCGGGGTGGGCTGGGAGAGGGTGCATAAGGATGGCCTCGGGGCCAGCCTGGCTCAAAAGCTCCTGGGTGACCTGATAGGGAGTGAAGACTCGGCGTCTCTCCACAGCCTCGGCCTCCTGGCCCATGCTCGTCCACACGTCCGTATAGACCACATCGGCCCCGCGGACGGCGGCGACGGGGTCTTTAGTGCACAGGATGCTGCCCCCACTGGCCGTAGCCAGGGCCTTGGCTTTGCGCCGGAAGTCGTCGCCCACCAGATAGCCATGAGGAGAGGCGATGCGGAAGTGCATGCCGGCCAGGGCGCAGGCCAGCATCAGGCTGTGGGCTACGTTATTGCCATCGCCCACAAAGGCCAGGGTCAACCCAGTAAGCCGTCCTTTCTTCTCGTAGATGGTGAGGAGGTCGCCCAGGGCCTGGCAGGGGTGCTCGGCATCCGACAGGGCGTTGATGACAGGGATAGTGGCGTGGCGGGCCAGTTCCTCCACGGTGGCCTGGGCGAAGGTGCGAGCGGTGATGCCGTCCACATAGCGGCCAATAGTCCGGGCCACATCGGCGATGGGCTCCCGCCGGCCCAGCCCCACCTCGGCATCCGAGAGGTAGATAGCATGGCCCCCCAGTTGGTACATGGCCACATCGAAGCTGACCCTGGTGCGCAGGGAGGGCTTCTCGAAGAGAAGAGCCAGGGTGCGCCCCGTCAGGGGCGCTCCGCCCTCCTCCCCCATCTTCATGGCCTGGGCACGCTCCAGTAAGCGCCGTACATCCCCAACGTCCAGGTCAGCGACAGAAATCAAATCTTTACCTTTCATAGCTCTTCTCCTCTGGAGCCATTGTATAGCAGCGCAACCGGGGCTTCAACGAGAAAAGGGGAAGGCCAGGCTGGAGAGCCCGGGATCGTTGCCCAAGTGGCAAGCCCCTCTGTCCCTTGCTGCAATTATGCGAAGGCACTTTTTAGTCAATAGCCATAACTGGCCCAAGAATCATGGAGATAAAAGGAACGCTGCTAAAGGGTGACTCCAATCCTGCATGAGATATCATGGGATAAGGTAGCCTGTCAAATAGATCATTTATTTGACATCCTGTGATATGACGTGGTGTAGATTGAAGGGAAGCCCGCTTGAACGGGGCTTTAGCTGGGCAGGAGAAGCACAAGGCTATGGAAGAAACGAGGCCAGCCCTGGACATCGCCATCATCCTGGCCGCTGCTTTGGCTGGCGGGGTGGTGGCTCGACGCCTGGGCTCCCCTGTAATCCTGGGCTACCTCATCGGCGGCATCGCCATCGGGCCCTACGGACTGCGGGCGGTGCAGGACGTGGAAATGGTGGAGGCCATGGCCAGCGTGGGGGTGGTCCTCCTCATGTTCGCCCTGGGCCTCCAGTTCTCTCTGAGGGAGCTGCGCCAGATGGGGAGGGTAGCTACCCTGGGCGGCGCTCTCCAGGTGGGGGCCACGGCAGCCCTGGGGACGGGGGTGGGGCTGCTCCTGGGCTGGGAGGCCCGGGAGTCTATCTTCCTGGGCTTCATCATGGCCATGAGCAGCACCATGGTCCTGCTCAAGACCCTGATGGAGAGGGGAGAGCTCGATTCCCCTCACGGCAGGGTTATGCTGGGGCTGCTCATCTTTCAGGACCTGAGCGTGGTGCCTCTCATGGTCTTTCTGCCCTCCCTGGGGCAGCCGGGCCTGGGGGAGGCCATGGCCTGGGCCAGCCTCAAGGCCGTGGCGCTCCTGGCGGGGAGCCTCCTTTTGGGAGCGAGGCTGGTGCCCTGGGCCCTGGGCCGGGTGGCCACCCTGGGCTCTCGAGAGCTCTTCCTGCTCTCCGTCGTCGCTCTGAGCCTGGGCATCGCCTTCGGCACCGGGGCCGCCGGCCTGGGGATGGCCCTGGGGGCCTTCCTGGCCGGACTGCTGGTCAGCGAGTCCGACTTCGCCTACCAGGCCCTGGCCGATGTCGTCCCCATGCGGGACGTCTTCGCCATCCTCTTCTTCGTCTCCATCGGGATGCTGGTGGACCCGGCCTTCGTCTGGGAGCATGCCTCCACGCTGACAGCCCTGGGCCTGGCCATCGTCGTCGGAAAATTCGCTATCTGCGCCCTGGTGACCCGTCTCTTCGGCTACAGCTTCAAGACCTCCCTCTTTGTGGGAGCGGGGATGATCCAGGTAGGGGAGTTCAGCCTAGTGCTGGCCCGGGTGGGCCTGGACCGGGGCGCTATCTCCCAGGACCTCTACTCTTTGACCATGGCCAGCGCCATCGTTACTATCTTACTGACCCCCCTGGCCCTGGGGTCGGCCTCCTGGGCTTACTACCGAATCGTGACGTGGCAGCCTTCCTTGCTAGCCCGAGGCGCCGACCCCGCTCCCCGGGAGGCCAGGCTGTCCCAGCACACCATCATCTGCGGCTACGGCCGGGTGGGGCAGCTCCTGGCCGAAGTGCTGGAGCGAAGGGGCTTCCCTTATCTGGCCATAGACCTGGACCCTCGGAGCATAGCCGAACTCCGAGAAAGGAAGACCCCGTGCATCTACGGCGATGCCTCTAACCTCGAGGTGCTGGCCCAGGCCGAGCTGGGCCGGGCCCGGGTGCTCATCATCGCCTTCGACGACCCCATCGCCGCGGAGCTCACTTTGAGGAATGCCCGGCGCCTGAATCCAAGGCTGGACGTGGTGGCCCGGGCGCACCGGGACGCTGACGTGGAGAGCATCCGTCGGCTGGGGGCCTCCGAGGTGGTCCGGCCCGAGTTTGAGGCCAGCCTGGAGATGTTGCGCCATACCCTCCATCGCTACGGGCTGACGGCCCAGGAGGTGCAATACATCCTGTCTACCCTGAGGCAGCAGTGAGGACTCACCTCTACCTCATCCGTCACGGGCGGACGGACTGGAACCGGCAGGAGCGCTACCGGGGCCGTTTCGACCTGCCCCTGGACCAAGAGGGAGAGAGGCAGGCCCAGGCTCTGGCCCAGCGCCTGGCCCCCGTACCTCTGGAGGCCGTCTACTCCAGCCCCCTGCGCCGCGCCTGGAGCACTGCCCAGGCCGTCGTCCAGGCCCGGGGGCTGGAGGTGAGGACGCTGGCGGGCCTTCTGGACATCGACTACGGGGAGTGGCAAGGGTTGGCTCTGGATGAGGCCCAGAGCCGCTACCCAAAGCTCTATCGAAGTTGGCAGGAGCAGCCTCAGGAGGTCAGCCTCCCCGGTGGTGAGAGCCTGGCCCAGGTGCAAGCGAGGGCTACATCAGCCCTGGAGGAGGTCAGCCGCCGTCACCCGAGAGCATTGGTGGCCCTAGTCTCTCATCGAGTAGTATGCCAGGTGATGCTCTGCGCTGCCCTGGGTTTGGGCCTATCCCATTTCTGGCAGGTAGTGCCCGAGGTGGCCAGCCTTCAGGTTCTGGAGCACGAGGCGGGGCGCTTTCGGGTAGCGCTGTTCAACGATGCCTGCCACCTCCGAACCGCCGAGGGATGAAGGCCCAGCTCTCTCCCGCCTGTGTTATCCGCAGATAACTTGTCTATGCCTTTCCCTTGCTCGCTCTGACTACAGTCCTTGCCTCCTCAGGGATAGGGGCAGGAACCGGGTCTGCTTCAATCCTCTCTATGGCAGCAAAGCGAGCGGGGCAACTTTGGAAGCAAATGTTGCAGGCTATGCACTTCTCTTGAACGATGATATGGACCTTGTCCTTCCCGCCTATGATCGCACCTTCAGGGCATCTCCTAGCGCAGATTCCGCAGGCCGTGCATTTCTCAGGATCGATATAGTATGAGATTAGCTTATTGTTAATGGCCCTCTCGGCTGCTGCGATATCTACCTGTATCTGATCCAGGCCTTTTCCTTCGGGTACCCCTAGGGGTCCTAATTCCTTGAGCTGCTTGGTAAAGTTGGTTATGACCTCGGCAAAGCGGATGCCTTCAGATGCGGAGACCCATTCCAGACGCAATCTCTCCGAATTCAGCCCGATCTGCTCCAGCAACTTCTTGGACCGCTTGATCACTTCCACGGCATGGTAATTGCCGTTAGTGACATAGTGGCATTCATCGAGCCAGCAACCGCCGATAAAGACCCCGTCTGCTCCATTCGAAAAAGCCCGGAAAATGAATTTCGGGTCGACCCTCCCGGAGCACATCACCCTTATTATCCTTATGTTGGGAGGGTATTGATACCGGGAAACTCCGGCTAGGTCCGCCCCAGCGTAGCAACACCAGTTGCACAGAAATCCTAGAATCTTCGGCTCGAATTCGTGTGTCATAACCATTCTAGCTCGCTCCTAAAGAGTCACTATCCTGTTATCAGTGAACTTTGACCGGGACCGGCAGCGCCGCATCGATGGCGTCAAGGATCTGGTCATCGGTATAGTGTTTTGTGGTAATCGCACATGTTATGCATTTCGTACTGCACAGACCGCATCCCTTGCAAAGGACGGAGATAACGTTGGCCTTTTTGCCTTGCGGCGTATCAAGCATTTGTATGGCGCCGTATGTGCAAGCCGTCGCACACTGACCGCACCCAACGCACTTGCTCTCTTCCACCTCGGCAATAGCAGCAGAAGCGGTGACCGTATCCCTGGAAAGAATGGCTCCCGCTCTGCCCGCCGCTCCGTAAGCCTGGCTAATCGTTTCCGGCAGGTGCTTAGGATAGTGGGCTGTTCCACACAGGAAAATACCATCCGCTGCAAAATCAACTGGCCTCAGTTTCACGTGAGCTTCCTGGAAGAAACCGTCCGGGCTCAGAGGTATTTTCCATAGTCGGGATGTTTCAGTATTTGTTGCCGCCGGGATAACAGCTGCCGCCAGGGCCACTACATCGGCATCCAGGGCAAGCTTCTTACCCAGGATAGTGTCAGTCACGGTGACCCTTAGAATGCGCTTGCCGCTCTCCTCAACAACCTGGACATCGGGCTTGTCCTCTGGCTCATAGCGGATGAACTTCACTTCCCGGTTCGCAGCTTCTCGGTAGTAGTCTTCTCTGAACCCGTAGGTCCTCATGTCCCGGAATATGATATAAATATCCGCTGCGGGATTCTTATCTTTGAGCTTCAGAGCTTCCTTTATGGAATGGCTGCAACATACCCGGCTACAGTAGTTCCTGTCCTTTTGTCGGCAGCCCACGCACTGAATCATCACCATGCTCTGGGCGTTGACTACCGCTGGCTCGTCTTTGGCGATCTTCTCCTCTAGTTCCATCAGTGTCATTATCCGTTCGTCTTGCCCGTAAAGGTACTCTGTTGGTTTATATTCTTCCGCACCGGTGGCGACAATGACTATGCCGTGCTTTATTTCCTTGACCACGCTGCCGGACTTTACCTTGGTGACAAAGTTTCCGACATAGCCGGAAGCCTCTGTGATAGTGGCATCCGTGTACTTGTGGATCAAGGGGTGCTTGTTGACTCTGCCCACGAGGTCGGTCAGGTATGCTTGAACATCCAGACCTTCCAGGGTGTGATAAAGTTTTCGGGCCATGCCGCCCAGCTCTTTATCCTTCTCTACCAGGTAAACCTCGTATCCCTGGTTGGCCAGGTTCATAGCGGCGGTCATCCCAGCCACACCTCCACCGACCACCAGGCCCCTCTTATCGACTGGCAGGTCGAATTCCTTCAAAGGCTGCAGCGCTTTAACCCGAGCCACCGACATCCGAAGCAGGTCTTTGGCCTTTTGGGTGGCCTTTTCCTGCTCCTTCGAGTGAACCCAGGAGCAATGTTCCCTGATATTGGTGAACTCAAAGAAGTACTGGTTTAACCCAGCCTCGCGAAGGGTGTCTCGGAATAGCGGCTCGTGTGTTCTGGGGGTGCAGGCGGCAAC
This sequence comes from Chloroflexota bacterium, assembly GCA_016210485.1. GTDB lineage: Bacteria > Chloroflexota > Dehalococcoidia > JACQUD01 > JACQUD01 > JACQUD01. The sequence continues at coordinate 63,013 of JACQUD010000049.1, forward strand.
GATCACGCGATTGAGATGCTTTTCCTTAACCATATCCGTTATCTTCTGAGCAGAATCGGTCGAACAAGAAAAGAGGTCTTGTTGAACGTGGACAACCCCGGGCAGAGTCCTCGTATATTCTTCTAGCTCTGGCATTCCAACAACTCTGCCGATATTGGCTCCGCAGTGACACAGGAAGACCCCAATCCTCGGCTCCTCACCAGTTACATCCCTTTCCTCAGGATACACCCTTTTCCGAGATAGCTTGCCACGCCGGCGGGCAAGGAGCTCACTCATCAGGGCGGTGGCCCCGCTGGCAGTTACCACCGACTCGGGGATATCTATCGGACCTTGGAAGGCCCCACTGACGAATATCCCCTTTCGGGAGGTCTGGATGGGGTTCGTTGGATCGTTCTTGCAAAAGTTGTGAGGCTCGAGTTCGATGCCGAACTTGCGGGCCAGTTCCTGCACGTCGCCGGGCGGGTTCAGTCCCACGGACAAGACCACCATATCGAACTCTTCTTCTTTCACCCCATCGGTTGGGGTGGAGTATCTTATGGTTACATTCTTGGTCTCAGGGATCTCTCTGCCTAGAGAGACGTAGCTCCTGATGAAGCGGATGCCGGGGAGGTTCTCTGTCCTCTGGTAAAAGCGTTCGAAGTCCTTGCCCCACGACCGAATATCGTTGTGAAAGATGGTAGCCTTGACCTCACTGTCGTGGTCTTTGGCCAGGATGACCTGCTTCTGAGTGTATGAGCAGCATACGGATGAACAATAGCCATTGCCGCCCGGGGTGACTTGCCTGGAGCCTACGCACTGGATCCAGGCCATATTCTTGGGGTGCTTACCGTCAGAAGGTCGCCTCATCTCACCTTCGTAAGGGCCGGTGGAACAAAGAATTCGCTCAAAGTCCATGCTGGTGACAACGTTCGGCATCGTTCCATAGCCGTAGTCGCCCCTTATCTTGGGGTCGAAAATCTCAAAGCCTGGGGATAACAGAATGGCCCCGACTTCTACTTCTACCTCCTCCGCCTTCTGGAAGAGGTTTATGGCATCATTCTTACAGACAGCCGTGCAAATGCTGCATTTGCCCTCTTTGAGGAAAAGGCAGGTTTCAGGGTCTATATAGGTAATCAGCGGGACAGCCTGGGAAAAGTAAATATGGGTGGCTTTGCTGTGACCTATGTTCTGGTTGAACCTATTGGGGATCTTAACCGGGCAATACTCGTTGCAAGTAGTGCAGCCGCGACATTTATCAAGGCTAACGTACCTCGGTTTTCTAGTCAGGGTTACTTTGAACTTGCCGGCCTCTCCCTCCACTTTGTCGACTTCAGTATAGGAAAGTATTTCAATATTGGGGTGCCGGAGGCATTCAATAAACTTGGGAGACTCGATGCACATGGAGCAGTCGTTGGTGGGGAAGGTTTTATCGAGCTGGGCCATATGTCCGCCCAGAGCTGGGGACTTATCTACCAGAAAGACCCTGAAACCCATGCCGCCCATATCCAGGGCCGCCTGGATGCCGCTAATTCCGCCACCGACGATGAGAACATCACCAGGGTTAGCCGAGGTTAAACTGAGATCCTTTCCTTCAGCCATCTTCTTCCATCCTTAATCGAGTCTGAGTCCTCCAGCCAAGTTCACTATGTCTCATATCGAACAACCAAGCCGCTCCGGGTGGGAATACACCGAGAGCCGGTTGCCACGCACGTAGCCCACTAGAGCTATGCCCAAGTCATGGGCCAGAGAGACGGCGCGTCCCGTTGGCGAAGTCCGCGATACAACAACTGGCGTCTGCATCCTTGCCGCCTTGAGCAACATCTCGGACGAAACGCGGCCGGTGCTCAGTAGCAGTCGGTCCCTGGTTGATATACCCCTTAATAGGCACTCTCCCTGTATCTTATCCAGGGTGTTATGTCTTCCGATATCTTCAGATACTACCAGCAGCTCGCTGGTGTCGCACAGCGCCGAGGCATGTACGCCACCGCAAAGTCGGTACAGTGCCATCTGCTCTTGAAACTGCTTCATCAGGGAAAAGATGTTCGCTGGTGTAACCACAAGCCCCGATTCAACCTTCTGCGCCTCAGTCTTAAAGGCGGCGCCGCCGCCGCAGCCAGAGGTCAATGTTCGCAGTGTCGGCAGTTTGTATTCTGAGTTCATCAGCCTAACATCGACCTCGGACTCATCGTCACAAACTCGCATGCTCGCTACATCATCCATGCCCGAGATTATCCCCTCTGTGTACAGGAATCCGAGGACAAGACAATTCAGCTTGCTTGGAGTGCACATGACGGTGACCAGTTCCTGTTGATTGACGTAGATAGTAACATCCGTCTCATCAGGCACGGAAACCGCAATGCGGGCCCACCCCTCGTCCGAAAACCGGTTGCAGGGTATGTTCGGCACACTACCCCTTATCGTCGATACGCCTGTAGCCTCTGGCATGCTCATCTTCCTCGGTATCCTAAATTGCTTCCTGGAGAACCTCTGTGATGTCTTTTATCTCTATGGCCTCACTACCCTCCAGGGTTAGCCTGCTAGCCTCAAAATTCATGATACAATAAGGGCAGGCGGTAACCAGCACGTCAGCCTTGCCAGCGATTGCCTGTTCCACCCTGAGGTCAGAGAACCTCTCGCCCTTCTTCCTGTCCATCCAGATTCCGCCTCCTCCCCCGCCGCAACAAAGGCTGCCTTTCCGAGAATCAGGCATCTCGAACATTCGCAAACCAGGCACCTTCTTCAAGACCTCTCGTGGCTCGTCATATATGCCATTATGTCGTCCCAGGTAACACGGGTCATGATAAGTTACCTTCTTCTTATAGTCCTTGGTAAGCTTTAGCCTTCCCTCATTGATAAGCTCCAGCAGATACTGGGTGATATGCACCACCTCGAAATTGACCATAAACTCGGGGTACTCGTTCTTGAAGGTGTGGTAGCAGTGAGGCGAGGACACTAGTATCTTCTTCACACCGCTTTCGATGAACGTCTTGATGTTTTCCCTGGCTAAATGTCTGAATAGCTCTTCATCGCCCACCTTGCGCGCACTTTCGCCACAGCAGTTCTCCTTGACCCCCAGTATCCCAAAATCGACCCCCGCCGTGCTAAGGATTTTGGCGGTGGCAGTGGCAACCTTCCTCAACCTCGGATCATAGCTAAGGTAACAGCAAGGGAGATACAAAACTTCCATCCCCTCGGTGAAAGTTTTTACGGATAGACCCTGTGTCCAATCTTCCCTTTTTGCTCGTGGTTCCCCCAACGGGTTACCCTCCGCACGCAGGCTTGCAGTAGCGATGTGAATCGGGTCCGGAACAATCCCAGCACCGGAGGCAATCCTACGCAGGGATGTCCCCACCTTTATTATTTCTACCCCCCTGGGGCATTGCTGAACGCAGTTTCGGCAGGTGGTACAACGCCAGATTTCTTCGCCCTCTACCTCAGACAAACCGAACGCAGCCTGCCTGATTATGTTGCGAATACTGAATGTCCTTACCCTATTCCACGGACAGACAGTATCGCACATCCCGCATTGATAGCAGAATTTGAAGGCTTCTCCACCAGCCTCTTTTATAACATCGATTCCTTCTTTGAAGGGGGCTACAGTCTCCATTGCTTTTTCCTCTTTCCCTTGATGTTTAGCTCTTCCCCAGTCGGGAAAGGGTATCCATTACTACCTTCACCCCGTGTTGCTTCACTAATGCTTCCAGGCCTACCTCTATCTCCAGCGGCCGCGTCGGTTCCTCTTCCTCCACTTCCTCTTCCACTTCTTCGTAAATCAGAGCATCATTTATGCACCATTCAACACACTTCGGCTCCTTCAATGGAGGCTCATCTTCACACATATCGCATTTTAGGGGGAGGTTAGAATCTGGGTCCCTGAAAAGCTTCCGAGATGGGCAGGAAGCCCGGCAGAAGTCACATTCGTCATATGTCTTCCCGTCCACAGTATAGACGTTTTTGCCGTTACATTCGGAATCGGTATACTCACCGGCATATACCGGCACGAATATGTCTCTGAGCGGGTCATGGACTACCCGTATTCGGGACCTGTCCGGATTAGAGCTGCTGTATTTTGGCTCAGCATGAAAAGCGGAGCAGATTGCCTCGCACGCCCGGCAACCATTGCACTTGTCGACGTCGATCTTTATTAGTTTCTTGACCTTCTTCACTTAAGAGGACCCCCTTCCCCTCGAACTTCTCGCTGACGAAACCCAGACCTAATTCATGTCAGGTCTCTCCGGTCGAAATGCCCTCGCTATCGCACCCCTTGGGTTTCTGGCACTCGTTCTTCTTCCTTCAGAATCCCTTTTAGTTCGAACTCCTCGGCAACGTAATCCAGCCCAAGTTCATGCAAGGTCTCTTTAGTCGGAACACCCTCGTTATTCCATCCCTTGAATTTGTAGTACTCATCGAGCAGTTTGCTTTCGAGCTCGGGGAATCTCCTTTTCCAATGATCCTCAGGAGGTTTCTCATCTGCTTTCTTCATGCCCCTTCTTATGTTGAGACATCTGAGCAGGTTCCGGTTCCTCCTGGCTATCTTCTTAAGCCCTTCTTCATCCAGGTCCATCCCGGTCGCTGCTGAGATTATGCGCGGGAAATTGTGGATATGATACGGGGGCTTTATGGGGAAGGAAGACAAACCAGCGCAGGTTCCGACGGAGTCATCGATGTAGTGCATCATCTCCTGCCAGTCAACGATCTCGCAGGTTGCCTCAATGGACGGGTAATGGGGAAGCGTGCGCGGCTCCCAGTTCAAGACGAAGTCTTTGAACTTATCGTTGGGAACCTGGATCCAATCCCTTACGAACTCCTCCTTGTCTTCCTTGGTGGCGAAGGGCGCTTGGGGTATTTGCCCTTCGATCTGGGTGATGTTGATCTTCTCACCTGTGGCCCACATGAGGTAATAGATGGGATTCATTATCCCCAACTTGATGGGGATTTGCTCGTGTTTCTTAATGGTATTGTGGTCGTAGGCTTCTGCACCCCTGCCGATCTGACGGGCCGCCCAATAAACGCCATTGGCCAGGACATCTCCGATGCCCTCCCGCCGCACGATCTTCTCCAGCAAATAGAAGAATCTCTCCTCAGTGGTGGCTGGGAATCCGGGCAGATCCTGGTCAGTCAAGATACCAGCTTCGTAAAGTTCGACGCCGAAGGCTAGGACTTGCGGCGTGGTGTATCCGTCGACCCCGTACTCCTGGCCAAGGCCCGCAATATTTAAGCCAAACGCAAGGTCTGAATCGGCCGCCATGGTGTACGTGAGTTTGGAGTAGCACTTCATTAGGTATCTGCCGAGTTTTTCATGCTCGACGACTGCCCCGCATTTCATGGGGCAGTTATAGCAACTGATCAGTCGCTCTACCTTATTATCTTGGACCACCTTCCATTTAGCTTCGATTTCCTTGGTCCAGTAATCGCTTCTCCTGATGCGGGCATTTCCCCAGGCGAAGCTGGAAGTATGCCACGCTTCATCATGCAACTTCATCTCCTGAGGCGACCCCAGCCCGGCCAGGATGGGCGGTACATTCTTGATCGGATTGTCGTTCCGGAATTGAATGTACTTCAGGATGTCGTTGCAAAGCTCATTGAATTCAGCCGGGCGAGCGACGTTGATGTCCTTTGTGCCGCGGACTGCTATCGCCTTTATTCCCTTGTCTCCCATAATGCCGCCTATGCCGCCGCGGCTGGCGCTGGACCTGCCATGCTCGATAGAAGCGTAATGGACTTTGTTCTCGCCGGCCAGGCCAATAGCAAGCACCTGGGCTTCTTTATCCTTCACTTCGCGCCGAATAATCTCTGCGGTCTCAAGCGCCCCTTTGCCCCGCAAGTGAGAAGCGTCGCGTATTTCTACTTTATCGTTGTTTATCCATAAATAGACCAGCTTGGGGGATTTGCCACGAATGACCACTTTATCATAACCGGCATGCTTCAGTTCTGGCGCCCAAAATCCTCCCATTACGGAGTATGCTGATAACAAGGTTTGAGGGGAAAAGGTAGAAACTATCATACGGTTAGCACCAGGAGCAAGGGTTCCAGCTAAGAGGCCAGCGCTAAATATCAATAAGTTCTCAGGAGAAAAGGGTTCGACTTCAGAGGGAACCCTATCCCATAACATTTTGGTGTTAGTACCCAGCCCCCCCAAGTGAAGCGCAGTTAATCTTGGATCAGTTCCTTCCCTCTCAATACTTCCTCGGGACAGGTCGATTTCTAGATTGACCCCAGTCTCTGCATACCTCATATTTTACTCCTTCAGGTTACTTATCCCCAAATAATAAAAAACCTCATGCGATATTCATCGATAAGTCGGCGTCCCGTAAATTTTCTGCTACATTATAATGATGCCATATACTTAATAGCCTTGTCAAGACCAAGCGGCGCATGCAAATCAAGTGTAACATTACCCGGCGCTTTGTGCTAGCGCCATCGGCCGTAGAAGCTGACAAAACCAGCATGGTAGACCAAAACCATCCCTTTGAAAGTCCATTGCAAACGGCACGCTAAGTTCGTATAATCTAGTTCTGATGAGAGTCTGGGTTAAATAACGAGGCTGAAAGCCAGTTCGAAGGTTCTGCCTACTGTAACTCTGTATCTACCAAACGTCAAATACTCCCTTTCCGAGCGTGTCCTGGAAGCCGAGGAGGATAAAACAGCCGGTTTATCAAGCGTGTCCCAGGCAGTTAACTCTTGCGCTGCTCGGAGTAACACATCATAACAGTTATCTGAGAGTAGGCGCGCCGCAGTCTGGCGAGCGCCTCTTTTATCGTCATTCACATCTCGGCTCTGGCAGGCAGACTGACATTCCAGCCCTTGACAGCTCTGTAAATACAAGATAAAAAAAGAGGATATATGCAAAGTTCAGCTGTTGCCCAAAAGCATCCACGGCTATTCTACGGCTGGTACATAGTAGGTGCCAGCATTCTGATGAACTTCTACCTGTCAATCTCCTTCTTTCAAGGCTTCCAAGTGTTCTTCCTGCCCATCCTTAATGAATTTTCTTGGAGCCGGGCGCTCACCTCCGGAGCTTTCTCCCTGCGCCAGTTGGAGACTGGCATCCTGGCACCGGTAGCTGGGTTCTTGGTGGATCGATGGGGGCCACGGACTATCATTCTGCTCGGCGTCTTTTTTGGGGGACTGGGGATGGTGATGATGTCCTTCATCAACTCCGTTTGGTCTTTCTACCTGGCCTTCGCAATTTTGTCTCTGGGGACGACCGGGGCCTCCCACGGCGTTTCTTGGGTGATAGCTGTTGGTAACTGGTTTCGCCGGCTGAGGGGTCGGGCCTTGGGTATAGCCATGCTAGGACCGGTGGTCGCCGGCCCCTTTGTGGTCACTGTGGCCCTTATGGAGGAGGCTTTAGGGTGGCGAAAGGCCGTCTTGCTTCTGGGCATAGGCATATGGATTGTGGGATTCCCTCTGGCCATGGTGGCCCGCTCCCGCCCTGAAGCCTACGGCGCCCATCCCGATGGCGATGTGCCGAAAGAGACTCAGAGCGGCAATGCTGCCCCTCAGGCTGCCATCCAGAGTGCGGAGTCTCAAGGGTTTACTGCTCGCCAAGCCATCGCCACCCGCGTTTTCTGGGCACTCTCCATCATATTCGGCGTCAATTTTATTGCCAGTGGTGGTCTGACAGTCCATCTCATCCCGCTACTGGAGGGACTCAAATATACCCCTGCCCAAGCAGCCACTATTCTGGGCATGGTCTTCTTGGCCAGCGGCATCGGGCGCATCGGCGCTGGGATGCTTTTGGACCGGTTCGATTGCCGCGCAGTCATTGCAGGACTCATGGCATCTCAAATCGTTGGGCTGTGGGTTCTGACCCTAATGAGTCATGTCTCTCTATGGCAGGTCTCTTTATTCCTCCTGTTCTTTGGAGTCGGCTTCGGTGGAAGCGTTCCCCTCCGCCCCTTCCTGGTGAGGCAGTTCTTTGGAGCCCGTTCCTTTGGAGGTCTCCAGGGCTTGGTGCAAGGGGTTGGTGTTGGCCTCGGGGTAGTGGGGCCAGTGTTCTACGGCCGAGTATTCGACGTTTCAGGATCTTATAATTTCGCGCTATACGCGACCATGGGACTGATTGCTATAGCAACCCCTCTGGTCTTTATGTTGGGTCAACCATCGAAGGAATGAATGAGACTACGCCTCAATCTACTGCGAAGACTGGGTGAAAACCCAACCCTTGCGGCGTATCCCCGCAAGCCTTATGCTAAAAGCGCCTGCGCATGGATTGCGGGCAAGCTGGCGTTGAGCCTGTTATGAATCTGTGCCCCTGTAGCTCAGAGGACAGAGCAGCGGTTTCCTAAACCGTGTGCCCGGGTTCGAGTCCCGGCAGGGGTACCAATCAGGCTGTTCTGGGCTCGGGAACTCCGGATGGTAGCGCGGCTGCCATATCAACCATGGCCGCTATGGACACCATCCCCGATTCTATCCCTTTCGCTAGCTCCAGACCCTGAGGACACTACACCTGCATGAGTTCGATGCGCACGCTATCCGGGCCAGCGATAAAGGCTATCTTGACACCGGCGGGCGTCGTCCTCTCCTCGAAAACCTTTGTCCCTTGCCTCTTCATCCGTGCCAGATCTCGGGCCAGATCATCGGTACCTACGGCTATATGCTCCAGGCCATAGTGGAGGTTGGCATTCTCCGGGCCCAGGGTCTCTCCGGGGCGCGGGCCGGAGATATTTATGGTAATGCCACCCAACTCGACCGGCACATTGATGGCTCCCCCCAAATCCCGCTCGCCCAGTGGCTTCGCCTCTAACATATCCACATACCATTGAGCCGACCTGTGAGGGTCTTGTGCCTTCAAGTGCACATGATGAAAAGTATGAGCCATGCTCTTCCTCCCAACGCTTAATTGCCACTACCAGGCTAATCCCCTGGCCGCAGAGTGTCAAGGCAAATAGCACCCCAATACAAATAGATGCCCCAGGTCTTCTGGCCTGAGGCACCCTGATTAACCCCGAGCGCCAAGCTCAAGCTCCTGCCATTTTAATCTGCAGGCTTAGCTTTTTTGCTCAGACCCCACATGAGTTCGCCAGATGCGAATAGAATCTGAGTCAAGCTCAATACAAACCTGCTCCCCCTGTTTGAAGCGCCTGGAGGCCGAGCAGTTGGCTCTGATAGTCTGGTTGCCAAGCTGGATAAAGTATTCAACCCTGGAGCCTACGTAAGCGGCCTCCTTCACCGTAGCCGGCCAAACGTTAGGCCTCTGATTCTCTGAAGGCGAGAGCACGCTTACATCCTCTGGCCTAGAGCACACCAGGACATCTTCCCCCGCCCCCAAGCCCTCTGGCAGAGCACAAGCAAGCTCAACGCCTCCAGGGTTCCCCACCTGGATTCGCGCCTCCTGGCCGGAGACATAGACCACCTTCCCCCTCAAATAGTTCACATTCCCCACGAACTCCATGGTGAACCGCGACTTCGGGTGCTCATAGATCTGGGTGGGAGTGTCTATCTCTTCAATGTTGCCTTTGTTCATCACCGCTATCCGGTCCGAGAGAACCATTGCCTCCGCTTGGTCGTGGGTGACGAAGACGGCGGTGATGCCCAGGCGCTGTTGGACGGCCCTCAGCTCCACACGCATCACCTCGCGCAAGCGGGCATCCAGATTGCTCAGAGGCTCATCCAGAAGGAGCACCACCGGGTCGTATACTAGGGCACGGGCTAAGGCCACCCGCTGTTGCTGGCCACCGCTGAGCAGCGTGGCCCCTCGGTCCTCCAGTCCATCCAGGCTCAAGAGCCTTAAAGTTTTGAGCACCTTCTCCCGAGTCACCTCTTTAGATATATGCCGGAGCTTCAAAGGATAAGCCACATTCTCGAAGACTGTCATGTGGGGCCACACCGCATAGCTTTGAAACACCATCCCCAGATTCCTTTTATCCGGTGAGATAAAGACCCCCCTATCATTGTCGCTGACCACCCTATCCCCGATTGTGATCTGGCCGGCACCGGGCTTCTCCAGGCCAGCAATACAGCGCAGGGTAGTGGTCTTCCCACATCCGCTGGGGC